>NZ_JBIVXM010000005.1:0-294483 GCF_044769205.1 Paenarthrobacter sp. NPDC090520 | reverse complement strand
CGAGTCCGTCCGGGACGGACTGATCAGCAAAATGAGCGCCCTCCCCGACGAGCTGAGGCTCTCACTGACCTGGGACCAAGGGACCGAGATGAGCAGGCACAAGGAAGTGAAGATCGCAGCCGATATCGACATCTACTTCTGCGATCCCCACTCACCCTGGCAACGCGGCTCGAACGAGAACACCAACGGACTCCTGCGCCAATACTTCCCCAAAGGCACAGACCTCAGCATCTACAGCCAAACAGACCTCGACTACGTCGCCCACGAACTCAACGACAGACCCCGCCAACGATTCGACTTCTGCACCCCAAATGAGATGATCAGAACCTTCCTGTTGCGATAACCGCTAGAAACCGCCCCCTCAAAACGCGCACAACTGCGACCCAGTTGGGTGAGCGGGTGCTGCTGTGGGAGCGTTACTTGCCCAGGCCGGCTCGGCGGAGGGCTTCGGCCATGGCCGTGTCCGCGGGGGCTGGGCTGCCTTGGCGTTGGTTGCCCTGCCCCTGCCGGGGAGCACCTTGGCCAGATTGACCGCCACCGCGCTGGCCCTGGCCACGCCGCTGATCCTGACCGCCACCGCGCTGGCCACCGCCACCCTGGCTACCTCCGCGCTGGGCATCGCCACGCTGGCCACCGTCACGCCCACCGCTCCGGCCGCCGGCGCCACGTCCGCCGGGAGTGCCGGGTTCGTCGTCCAACCGCAGGGTCAGCGAAATACGTTTCCGTTCGGGATCGGCTTCGAGGACCTTGACCCGGACCACTTGCCCCGACTTCACAATCTCCCGGGGATCCGAGACAAACTTGTTGGACAGCGCGGACACGTGGACCAGGCCGTCCTGGTGCACTCCAACGTCCACAAAGGCACCGAACGCGGCCACGTTGGTGACCGTGCCCTCCAGGATCATGCCGGGCTTGAGGTCCGAGATCTTCTCGATGCCCTCGGAGAACGAGGCCGCTTTGAAGGCCGGACGGGGATCGCGGCCAGGCTTCTCCAACTCGGACATGATGTCCTTGACCGTGGGCAAACCGAACGTGCCGTCAACGAAGGCCTGCGGGTCCAGTGCCGTGGCCGGTCCACCGCCGGCGGCTGTGAGGATCTTGCGGGCCACGGAGTAGGCCTCGGGGTGCACGCTGGAGGCATCCAGGGGCTCGGCTCCCCCGGTGATCCGCAGGAAGCCCGCGCACTGTTCGAAAGCCTTGGCACCCAGGCGCGGTACCTTCTTCAAGTCACTGCGCTTGCCAAACGGGCCATTCTCGTTCCGGTAGGCCACAATGTTCTCGCTCAGCAACGGGCCGACACCGGCCACGCGGCTCAGCAGCGCGGGTGAGGCCGTGTTCACGTCAACGCCCACGGCGTTCACGCAGTCTTCCACCACCGCGTCCAGCGATCGGTCCAGCTTCGCGGCCGTGACATCGTGCTGGTACTGCCCAACACCGATCGACTTTGGCTCGATCTTCACCAACTCGGCAAGGGGATCCTGCAGTCGCCGGGCAATGGAGACAGCACCCCGCAGGGAGACGTCCATGCCAGGAAGTTCCGAAGCGGCCAAGGCGGAAGCCGAGTACACGGAAGCTCCGGCCTCCGAGACCACCAGCTTCTGGACTCCCTTCACACCTATGGCTTCGAGGGACTTGATGAGTTCCGTAGCCAGCTTGTCCGTTTCCCGCGACGCCGTGCCGTTGCCAATGGCCACGAGCTCAATGCTGTGCTGCTTGGCAAGGCGACCGAGCGTGGCAAGGGCTTCGTCCCACTTCTTGGCCGGCGCGTGCGGGTAGATGGTGTCGGTGGCAACCACTTTGCCGGTGCCATCCACCACAGCCACCTTCACGCCGGTCCGGAGTCCCGGGTCCAGGCCAAGGGTGGCGCGGTTTCCGGCCGGGGCCGCAAGCAGGACGTCACGCAAGTTGGCTGCAAAGACACGTACGGCTTCGTCCTCAGCGTCGGCGAACATGCGGCCGCGAAGGTCCGTCGTGAGCCGGTCCAGGATGCGCCCGCGCCAGGCGAGCTGGGCCGTCTGGGTAAGCCAGAGGTCGGCGGGACGGCCTTGGTTGGCGACCCCGAGTGACTTGGCCACAGCGTTCTCGTAACGCCCGCGGGCGGCGGCCAGGGCGTCGTCGTCGTCGGGGTCTGCTTCGGCGAGGTCCAACTCCAGGACGCCGTCCTTCTCACCGCGCAACAGCGCGAGCACGCGGTGTGAGGGCATTCCCGACGGAACCTGGGTGAACTCGAAGTAGTCCTTGAACTTCTGTCCTTCGGCCTCCATGCCCTTCTTCACACGGGACACCATGCTGCCTTGCTTCCACAGGCGTTCACGGAGGTCCTCGGCAAGATCCGGATCCTGGGCCACCCGCTCCACCAGGATGGCGCGGGCTCCGGCGAGCGCGGCGGCGGCATCCTCGATGGAGTGCTCAGCGTTGAGGTACCTGGCAGCCTCTGTCTCCGGGTTGAGCTGTGGGTTCGCCAGCAGGACGTCGGCCAGCGGTTCCAGACCGGCCTCGCGGGCGATCTGGGCCTTGGTGCGGCGCTTGGATTTGAAGGGCAGGTAGATGTCCTCGAGCCGGGCCTTGGTATCGGCACCAACGACGGCGGCCTCCAGTTCCGGGGTCAGCTTGCCTTGCGCTGCGATCGCCTCAAGGACGGTCTTGCGGCGCTCCTCCAATTCACGGAGGTACCGCAAACGTTCCTCGAGATCGCGCAACTGGGTGTCATCGAGCGTCCCGGTGGCTTCCTTACGGTACCGGGCGATGAAAGGAACGGTGGATCCGCCGTCGAGCAGTTCCACCGCGGCTTTGACCTGCCAGGCCTGGACGCCAAGTTCCTTGGCGATGAGTTGGTGGATGGCAGAGTCGGCTGACTGGTGTTGGAGATTTTGGGTCACCCTGACAGTTTGCCCCAGATGGCTGACAGTTTTCAGGTCCGGCCCTATGCCGGGGGCGCTGTTAGTGCTGTAGTTGGACCATGCAGGAACTGCTGATCATCCTCCAGGACGGATTCGCTTCCGATAACGTGACGGTTACCGTCAACGGCAAGGAAGCCGTGTCCGAGCGGGACGTGTCCACCAAGATGCTGCTGGGCATGGCCGACGAGGTCACGGTGGAACTTCCCGCGAAGGGAGCCACCGTGGGGGTTGAGGTCAGCAGCCGGAAACTCAGCGCAACCAGGAAGCTCGCGGGTAAGCCGAAGAGCCTGATCGTTTCGATCGAGAACGGCGAGCTGGTGTTGCGTGAAGGGACGGGCCGCGAGGCGTTCCTTTAGGGAGCGCTTCGCGGCGGCTGGATTACGTGCGGCTCGAGGCCGGTCAGTGGGCCATGTGCTCCTTGGCTGAAATGTGCTCTACCATCTCGCCCAGACGCTCTTCCGGGACGTGGTTCCGGGCGATATCTCCTTGGCTGATGATGCCAACCAATGTGTGGGCGCTGATGACGGGAAGCCGGCGGACCTGGTGTTCCTCCATCATCCGGATACATTCATCGATGCTGGCATCCGCATCAATCCAATAGGGCCTGCCCTGGGCGAGTTCGCTGGCGCGGACTTCCCGGGCATCCTTGCCTTCGGCCAGGCACTTAACCACAATGTCGCGGTCGGTGATGAAGCCGGAGAGCTTGCCATCGTTTCCGCAAACAGGAAGCGAACCGCAGTCCAGTTCCTTCATCTTGCGGGCAGCTTCCTCAAGAGTCTGGTCTTCAGGAATGCACCAGGCGTTGGTTGTCATGAATTCACGTACGACACTCATGGAATCCTCCTTCATCGATTGGGGTCATCGACGCAGGGTCCTGAGGGGCGGGGTCCTTGTGGGGCTGGGTCCTTCGGCTCCGGCGCCGATGGAGCCAGACTACGCCCGGCGGTGTGCACTGACCAGCCGACGACGCTTCCTGACACCCGAAAATTCCCCCATAATTCTCTGGATATAATCCATTCGTTGGAGTATTCTCATTTTGGGTTATTCACGGCTTCTGGGCATTGGCCAAACACCCCTTCGGGACTCCCCAACTCGCACCGCCTCGCCCTGAACCGTCATGCCGCCGATCCGCCCGGAGCAGGCCGACTCACAAGGTCCTGCTGCCCTCGGCACGGCATCGGCGAACGCATTGTTGTTTGCTTGCAGCGCGAGAAAGATCCTCCCATGGACATCCCCAACGTCCCCAGCACCCTCCTTGACCCCGTCCCCCATCACCCCACCGCCATCCCTTCTCCCCCTCTGCCCGCACCGTCGCCCGCCTCGTGGTCGTGGCCTACCGAAGACTGGTGGCGGTGCTGGCGTTCCGCCGCCGTGAGCGGCCGCTATGAAGGGAACCAGGCCGTCACGGGTCCCGTCGGCAGCGCGCTTGAGTTGAGGCTCGACGTCGATCCCCGCCAGGGCCTCGAATCTCCCGTCCTTAACAAGGTCAGTGGGGATTTCTTCAGCACCCGCCAGGTGAAAGTCGGCGGCCTGACACAGATCGTCAAGACCTATGTGGAGTCGTGGATCGTTGACGCCCCCGTGGTGACCATGACCCGCTCGGATGCACACATCACCGGAACGGTCCGCTTTTGGAAAGGCACCCACCCCACAACCACGGTGGACATCGTGGTCACGTGGCAGCACGGGGCCATCACGGGAGCCGTGGCAACGTTCACCGGCGGCGGCGTGGCGGGAGAGCCGTACGCCTGCAAGTACCGCTCCGACTGCTTCCGGGACGTCAACCTCGAGCTGGATTATTGCCAGTCCGTGGACATCGACCCCAAGGTCCCTGTGTACAACAGCCACGCTCATAACAACCGTCCGGCCGACCTTGCCGAGCGGACCCTGTCCATCGAGTCCTCTTACAAAGACGCCGGAGTTTCGGTAACCATCGACCCAGCGCACACGGTCATCGATGACAGTGCTGCAGGCTTCGCTTCGTGGAGTGTCGGTGAACTCCACGACGCCATGGAAACCTCGTTCGGCAAGTACAACTCGGGCTGGCCCGCGTGGAACCTGTGGGGTGTACAAGCCGGTCTCTTCGACAGCGCGGGCGTGGGTGGCATCATGTTCGACGCCGCTGCGGGCTTTGGCGGTGCCGGTCGCGGTCCCGACCGCCAGGGTTTTGCGGTCTTCCGCAACCACACGTGGTTCACCAACCTCGTCAGCAATCCCACCACGCAGGACCAAGCCTGGGCCATGCGGCATTTCCTCTACACCTGGGTCCACGAGGCCGGGCACGCCTTCAACTTCCTGCACGCCTGGGACAAGGCCCGGCCGGACTCGCTGTCCTGGATGAACTACGACTGGAAATACGATCAGCGCAACGGTGCCGACACCTTCTGGGCGAACTTCCGCTTCCGTTTCGACGACGACGAGTTGCTCCACATACGCCACGGCGACCGTGCTGCCGTCATCATGGGTGGCGATCCGTGGGCATCCGGTGGCCACCTCGAATCCCCTCCGGGTGCCATGACGGTCTCCGGGCCGGGCAGCGACGTGGAACTGGCACTGTCGGCCAAGAGCTACTTCGAGTACATGGAGCCGGTGGCCATCGAGTTCAGGTTGCGCAACACCAGCGATGCCCCCGTCCTGGTGGATGGCCGCTTGGATCCGCGGTACGGGAACACCACCGTCTACGTCCAGAAACCCGATGGAACCGTGGTGTTGCACGAATCCGTGGTGTGCTTCTACGGTCTGCCGGAGCTGGTGGCGCTGGCGCCTGCTGGCACCACGGACGGCAGTGACCGCTACAGCCAACTGGTCCAGCTGGCGTACGGGACTGTTGGCTTCGCCTTCGATGAACCCGGCCAATACCTGGTCCGGGCCGTGTATAGCACGGACGGCGTCGTCCAGGCCTCCAACACCTTGCCGCTGCGCGTGGGGTTCCCGGTCACCAAGGAAGAGGATCGCTTAGCCCCGGAGTTCTTCACCCGCGAAGTGGGCCTCACCCTGGCGTTCGAAGGTTCCATGTCCCCGCATTTGAGCAAAGGCCTGGACACTCTGACCGAAGCTGCCGAGCGGTTCAGCGGGGAGCCGTTGGGCGTCAAGGCCGCGACCGCCGTCGCGCAATCCGTGGGAGACGACTTCTACCGGCGCAAGGACGACAAAATGGTCAAGCACCATAGTGCCGACCCGCAGCGTGCACTCGCGCTGACCGACGCCGGACTGGCTACATTCCAGCAATCTGGTGCTCCCACGAGCAACCTCGCCTACCGCAATCTGGTTGAACTGCGGACGGCACTGCATGTGAAGGCCGACGATTCGGCGGCCGCGAAGTCAGAGGTTGACACCCTCGCCAAGGACCTGGGCACGCGGGGCGCCAACCCCAGCGTGGTGGCCCAGGTCAAGGAACTGATCCCTGCAACTCCGGCGGCCCGTTCCCGCCGGTCGGCTCCGAGGAAGCCCGCCACATAGTCGTCGGATGACTGTTTGACGCGTGGCTCCCCAGCAGCCGGTGACGGCGGCACCCCGCCCTTGGTGCCGCCGTCGCTCCTTGTCTGCGGCTACTCCGCGATGTCTTCGGCCCACAGTTCGGGGTGCTCGTCCTGGAAGGTGCGCATCATCTCCACGCATCGGGGGTCGTCGAGGACCACTACCTCCACGCCGCGGGAGCGAAGGAGATCGAATTCGCCGGGGAAGGTCTCGGCTTCGCCCACCACTACGCGCGGGATCTTGAACTGGATGATGGTTCCCGTGCACATCGCACAAGGGGCCAGCGTGGTGTAGAGCGTGGTGTCCCGGTAGGTTTTCTGCCGGCCCGCCGCACGGAGGGCGGACATCTCACCATGCGCGATCGGATCGCCGTGCTGCACACGTTCGTTGTGGCCGCTGGCGACGACTTCTCCGCCACGGGTCAGCGCGGCCCCGATAGGAATGCCACCTTCACTGAGGCTCTTCTGTGCTGCCTGGTACGCGGCTTCGAAACCGGGGTCCGTTGTGCGGGCTGATTCAGTCATGGGGGCAGTCTAGAGTGCACGGCCTCCTAAAATGTTGGGGCCCGCTGATAGCTTGGCAGCAAGGGTTCAGCTTTGCTTGGCGATTGTTAGGCGATAGGAGTAGGTCACCGTGTTCTTTCTCGATCCGGAGAGTGCTGGCGCACCGAAAGACCTGGTGTTCTCCGCGAGCGACCTCGTCATTGCGGCCACGTGCGAATACCAGGTGCTCCGCAAACTGGACGAGAAACTTGGCCGGACACCCGTTGCCTCCTTCGCCAAGGACGCGATGCTGGAACGCACCTCGAAATTGGGAGACGTCCACGAGCACAAGGTTTTGGACGAGTTCGTGGCGGAATTCGGTCCTTGGGATGCGGCTACTGGACGAGGCGTGTACGACGTCGTTCCCGCCACGGCAATGGATCGCACCAGCCTTTCGGCCAAGCATGCGGAATCCATCGACGCCTTGCGGTCCGGGGCTGATGTCGTGTTCCAGGCTGCCTTCTTCGACGGCGTGTTCCACGGCAGGTCCGACTTCCTGGTCAAGAAACCGGTCGGCACGTACGCCGTGTTCGACACCAAGCTGGCACGGCATGCAAAGGTTACGGCGCTGCTGCAATTGGCGGCCTACGGGGATCAACTGCTCAAAGCCGGGATCACTCCGGATCCGGTGGTCACGCTGGTCCTGGGCAACCGGGTCCACTCAGACCATCCCTTGGCCGAAATCCTCCCCGTCTTCAAGGAACGTCGTGATCGGTTCCTGCGGATGACCGCAACGCACATTGCCGGGAACGGCCCGGTTGAATGGGGCGATCCCCGCTACTCCGCCTGTGGACGTTGCGACTACTGCGCCGAGCAGGTCCTGTTGCATCGCGACCTCCTGATGGTGGCCGGCATGCGCATCAGCCGGCGCAAGAAGTTGATCGAGGCCGGGGTCACCACCATCGACCACCTCGCCGCGCTGCCCGCCGAGGGCGACCACACCCTCCTGCGGCTGCGCGAGCAGGCACGGCTTCAAACGGGCACTGGAACTCCGGACGGAACGGTCAACTACAAGGACAAGGCCGGCGTGGCCAAGACCGTCTCCTACACCGTCCTCCCGGACAACACGCTCGGCAGGCTGCCCGCGCCTGATCCCGGGGATATCTTCTTCGACTTCGAAGGCGATCCATTGTGGCAGGACCCTGCCACAGGAAGGTGGGGCATCGAGTACCTTTTTGGCGTCATCGAGAACCCTGCAGAACCTGGTGGGGAGCCGGTGTTCCGTCCCTTCTGGGCACACTCGCGGGAGCAGGAACGGCAGGCCTTTGTCGACTTCCTGGACTACGTGGCCAAACGGCGTGCCCAGTATCCGGGAATGCACATCTACCACTACGCCGCCTACGAGAAAACGGCCCTCCGCAACCTGTCGTTGACGCAAGTGGTGGGTGAAACCGCCGTCGACGATTTGCTCCGTCAAGGAGTGCTGGTGGACCTTTACGACACCGTCCGCCACAGCATCCGCGTTTCCGAGAATTCCTACAGCATCAAGAAGCTGGAGCCCCTCTACATGGGCCAGCACTTGCGCTCAGGTGACGTGACCGACGCCGGTGCCTCCGTGGTTGCCTACGCCGACTACTGCACGGCCCGGGACACTGGGGAGGCTGAACAGGCCGCCACGATCCTTGAAAGTATCCGCGATTACAACGGGTACGACTGCCTGTCCACGCTGGAACTGCGGAACTGGCTGCTGGGGCGAGCCGAGGAGCGTTCCATCTCCCCGGGCGGACCAGTGGAGGACGGGCTGGTAGAGAGCGGGCTGGTGGAGGGCGCGGCGCAGGCCGAACCCGAAGGGTACGAGGCTCCGCCGGAAGAGCAGGCACTCTTCGACTACCTTGACACCTTGCCGGAGACCGAGCGTACCTCGACGGATTCGCGGGCGATCGGCATCGTCGCGGCGGGCGTCGGCTACCACCGCCGGGAAGACAAGCAGCACTGGTGGGGGCACTTCGACCGGCTCGAGAAGCCCACTTCCCAGTGGGACGACGGCCGCGACATCTTCGTCGCGGACCACGCCGAGTTGCTGCAGGATTGGGCCAAGCCGGGGCCGCGGAAGAATCCGGTCCGGATCGTGAAACTGCTGGGCAGGTCGGGCGACGGCGCCGGGCTGGAACCGGGTAAGAAGTACTTTCGCATGTATGGTCCGCCCTTGCCCGACGCTTTGGTGGCCAAGGAGTCATCTGTGCTCGGCCGGGCCGGCTGGAGCTCTACGGAGGTCGTCGAAGTCGGTGAGGACGGAGACCTCGAAGCCGTCACCATCGCCGAGAGCCTCCGCAAGGACTCCACGGAGTTCAGCCAACTGCCCATGGCCCTGACGCCGGACAGCCCGATTGCCACCACCGGCCAGCGTGCTGCGTTGGCCGCATTGGCCACCAAGCTTCGGGCGGCCTTGCCGTCCTGGCCGAAGGACCCGGCACTGGACCTGGTCCGCCGGAAGCCACCGAGGCTGGCCACCCTGACGGAGTTGCCTGCAGTCCCACCGGGACCGAACGGCTACATCGAGGCCATCACCGAGGCCGTCAAGGACCTGGACAACTCCTACTTGGCGGTCCAAGGCCCTCCCGGCAGCGGGAAGACGTACGTTGGAGCCCACGTCCTGGCCAGGTTGGTGGCTGAGGGGTGGAAGGTAGGCGTCGTGGCCCAGTCCCACGCCGTGGTGGAACACATGCTGTGCGCCGCCGTGGAGAAGGCCGGCGTGGATCCGTTGCGCGTGGCCAAGGAAGTCAAGCACAACGATCCTGTGCCGTGGAACGGGTGCGCCAAAGGGGACGTCGAGGAAATCCTGTCCACGCCCGGCGGCGCGCTGGTTGGCGGAACGGCCTGGACCATGGTGGGAAGCACCGTCCCGGCCGGGTCCCTGGACCTGCTGGTCATTGACGAAGCCGGTCAGTTCTCCCTCGCCAACACCATGGCTGTCAGCCGGGCCACCAAGCGGCTCCTGCTCCTGGGCGATCCCCAGCAGCTACCACAAGTCACGCAGGGAAAGCATCCGGAACCAGTGGACGAGTCAGCGCTGGGCTGGCTTTCGGACGGGTACAACACCCTCCCCTCCGAGCTGGGTTACTTCCTTGCCCACTCGTGGCGAATGCATCCGGCCCTGTGCGGGGCTGTGTCCGATCTGTCCTACGACGGGCGTCTCGAAGCAGCACCCGTCGCGTCAAAGCGGCACCTCGCGGGAGTGGAGCCCGGGGTTGCGTGCGTCTACCTTGACCACACGGGCAATTCCACATCCTCCCCCGAGGAAGCCGCAGTGGTGGTGCAGCAGGTCCAGGCGCATCTGGGCTTGTCCTGGCTGGATCCATCCGAGGAAAACGACGGTCCCCGTCAACTCTCCGAGTCGGACATCCTCGTCGTCGCGGCCTATAACGCCCAGGTCCAGCTCATCAAGCACCACTTGCGGGAAACCGGGCTCGGCGCGGTCCGGGTGGGGACGGTGGACAAGTTCCAGGGCCAGGAAGCACCGGTGGTCATCGTGTCCATGGCGGCCTCCGCCGCTGGAGAAGTTCCCCGGGGCATGGAGTTCCTTCTCTCACGCAACCGGATCAATGTGGCGGTGTCCCGCGGAAAGTGGCGTGCCGTCGTCGTGCGTTCGCCCGAACTGACCAACTACCTCCCGACGCATCCCGAGGGCCTCGAAAACCTGGGCGGTTTCGTAGCCCTCTGCCAGCGCGCCCAAGCACCCAACTGAGTCGCACTAGTGCGCGTTTTGAGGCCTCAAAACGCGCACAACTGCGACCTACTTGGGGAGGATGAGGGCTTCGTCGAGCACCCGGCCGAAGTTCACGGGATCGTGCGCGAACCGGCCCAGGAACAGCCCGGACACTCCGGAAAGCTGCGGGAGGAGTCCCGGCTTGGCCGAGCCGCCGTAGATAATGGGCAACCCGGCCAAACCCTGCGCCGCCAGCGAATCCCGCAGCCGCGACACCACCTCCGAAACGTAGGCAGCAGAGGCAGGCTCGGGGGCACCAATCGCCCACACGGGTTCATAGGCGATCACCATCTGCGTGGCCACGGACCAATCGCCGGATACCGCCGCCTCAACCTGCCGGAAGACAACGTGCGCCGCCTCCGCGGTGTCGCCCTCAGCGGCCTCCCCGACGCACAGCAACGGCATCAGGCCATGCTCGACGGCGGCACGCACCTTGAGTGCCACGATCGCGTCGGTCTCGGCAAAGTGTGCGCGACGCTCGGCATGCCCGATTTCCACCAGGCCCACACCCAACTCCGCCAGCATGGACGGTGAGACCTCGCCCGTCCACGGCCCGTCCGCCCAGCCGCAGTTCTGCGCGCCGAGGACAAGCGGGGAACCAGCCATCAACTCAGCTGCCGCGGGCAAGACCGGGAAGGACGGAATGACGAACGGGACCACCCGCCCGGCCGCGAGGGCCGGACGGGCGTCCACTTCTTTCACCAGTTGCTCCAGCCACGCCAGGGATTGCGCGTAGCCGAGGTACATCTTGGTGCTGACCCCGATGTAGAGGGCCTCGGGCAACGTCACTTGCCCAACAACTCGTCAGCCTTGTTGGTGAAGGCCCGGGTTCCGAACATCATGATCGCGGCCAGGAACGGCAACACCCCGAGGGCATAAACGCCCATGGTTCCGGTGTCCGACGCCGTGACTTCGTTGACGGTGGTCCGCAGGATCGGTGCCACAAAACCGCCCAGGTTGCCCAGGGAGTTGATGAGTCCGATTCCCGCGGCCGCGGCAGTTCCGGTGAGGAACGCCGTCGGGTAGGACCACGCGATCGGTCCGATGGCGAGGAAGCTGCACACAGCCAGGGTGATGAAGATGATGCCCAACGTCGGCTGGTGGTTTGCGCCAGCCCAGGCGGATCCGAAGATGCACAGACCGGTGGAGACGAACAGTGCCGTGCCCCAGCGACGGCGGCGGAGGACCGTGTTGGCTGCCTTGCCGATGAAGAAGCAGGCGAAGATGCCGAAGAACCACGGGATGGCGGTCAGGAGTCCGACGGCGAGGCCCACCTTCTGGCCGGTCAGCTGGGCCACCTGCTGGGGCAGGTAGAACGTCACGCCATAGACGGCTATCTGCAGGCAGAAGTAGATGATGGTGAAGTACCAGACCTTGCCGTTCCGCATGGAGGCGAGCACGCCGCGGGGACCGGATTCTTCCTTGACGGTATCCTCGAGCGCCATGACGTCCGTCAGTGCGGTCTTCTCCTCCTTGCTCAGGAACTTGGCTTCTTGAGGGCTGTTGATCAGGAAGAAGAAGGCTGCGATGCCTGCCAGGACGGCCAGCATGCCCTCCACGAAGAACATGACCTGCCAACCGGCCACCCCAGGGACTTGGTCGCCGATGTTGATGAGCCACCCGGAGAGCGGAGCGCCGATCATCTGCGAGAAAGGCTGGGCCAGGTAGAAGATGGCGAACATCTTCACGCGGACCTTGTTGGGGAACCAGGCGGCCAGGAACATGATGACGCCGGGGAACAGGCCTGCTTCGGTGACACCCAGCAGGAAGCGGAGGATCACGAAGGACGTTTCGCCCTGCACAAAGGCGAAGCAGGCGGACACGATGCCCCACGTCACGGCGATGCGGGCAAGCCACACCTTCGCGCCGAACTTGGTGAGCAGCAGGTTGCTGGGGATCTCGAACAGGGCATAGCCAATGAAGAAGATACCCGCGCCCAGTGCGTAGGCACCGGCCGTGATGCCCTTGTCCACGCCGAGCGCGGCTTCAGCAAAGCCAACGTTGGTGCGGTCAAGGAAAGCCACCACATACAGGATGACCAGCATGGGCATGAGCCGGAAGGATGCCTTGGAAATGGCCGACTTCAAGACCGGCGAATCCAGCAACTCCTTGGTGGAAGTTGAGGCAACGGACATTGAAACTCCTCTTTGAGTAGTCAGTTGGGGGTGATGGCTTCTTGAGGGCGCGCGCCATCAACGCGGTAATCCAGCGCGGAAACGATCCGTCAGCGCGGGAAGAAAATGAGCACCAGGCCCACTGCGCAGGCGAGGATGCCTACGGCGAGGTAGACCTTGCGTTCACGGGTCCAGGTCCGCATGAAAGGGCCTAGTGCATGTACAGCCCGCCATCCACATTCAGCGTCTGGCCGGAGATGTACCCGGCGTCCTCGCTGATGAGGAAGGCGATGGCTGCTGCGATGTCGCGGGTGGATCCGACGCGGTTGACCACGAGGTCCTTGACCAACTCGCCCTTGCGCTCGTCGCTGAGGGTTCCGCCCATGATGTCGGTATCGATCGGGCCCGGCGAGATCGCGTTCACAGTGATGTCGTATTCACCCAGCTCGCGTGCCGTGGCGCGGGTCAGGCCAATGACGCCTGCCTTGGCCACGGAATATGGGGTCTTGGAAAACGTGCCGCCGCCACGCTGGGCCGAGACTGAGGAAATGTTGACGATGCGGCCAATCCGGTTCTTCACCATGGACTCGGCCACGCGGCGCGTGGCGAAGTGAACGCCGTTGAGGTTGATGCTCAGGACGCGGTCCCATTCAGCGGGTTCGAGTTCCAGGTAGCCGATGGGCGAGCTGACGCCTGCCACGTTGGCCAGTGCCACGATCTGCGGCAGTTCGGCTTCAAGCTCGTCGATGGCCGCACGGACTTCGGCTTCGCTTGAAACGTTGGCGCCGACTCCGTGGGCCTGGACACCGTATTCAGCGGCGATTTCCTTGGCGGCGGCCTTGCAGGCGGCGTCGTCCAGGTCGATGATGCCGATGTTCCACCCCTGTGCTGCGAGGTAGTTGACCGTGGCGCGGCCAATGCCACGCTCGGAGACAGCACCGGTAACGACGGCTGTACGTGATGCGGGGAAAGTCATGTCTTATCTCCTAAAAAGTGTCAGTTGATCGGTGCCGGGCCAAGCTCTTCAATGAGCTTCTGCATGGCCACGTACGCCTTGTTCCGGTAGGCGATGAGTTCCGGAGTGCGTTCGGCGGGAACGTTGAGGAAGCCGGCTCCGGTCTTGGTGCCGAGCTTGCCCGCTTCCACCAGGTCAGAAAGGATCTTCGGCGTCGCGAAGCGCTCCGGGAACCCGGTCTGCAGGGACTTGTAGCAGAAGTTGTAGACGTCCAGGCCGGCCATATCGGCGATCGCGAACGGCCCAAAGAAGGGCAAGCGGAAGCCGAACGTCGTACGGACCAGGGTGTCGACGTCGTCCGCTGTGGCGATCCCCTGCTCCACCAGCTGTGCCGCTTCGTGGAACAGCGCGTACTGCAGGCGGTTGAGCACGAAGCCGGTAACGTCCTTCACGACGGCGGTCTGCTTGCCTGCCGCGTGCACGAGGTCACGCGATGCGGACACCGTTTCCACGGACGTACCTGCGTGCGGGATGACCTCGACGCCCGGGATGAACGGCGAAGGGTTGGAGAAGTGCACGCCCAGGAAGCGCTCAGGGTTGGTGACTGCCTCCGCCAGAGCCGCGATGGAGATGGTGGACGTGTTGGAGCCGATCAAGGCATCCGGCCTGGCTGCGGCGCTGATCCGGGCCAGGGTCTGGTGCTTGATCTCGAGGACTTCCGGGACTGCTTCTTCGATGAAATCGGCGTCGGCAACGGCTTCTTCGATGTCCTTGGCTGCCCACAGGTTCTGCTTGAGGACCTCCGTGGAGCCTTCAGGGAACAGGCCGTCTGCGATGAACTGATCCGACTCTTCCAGAAGGCGGTCGTAGTTCTTCTGGGCAACTTCGGCGGACACGTCCGCGAGGGCCACGCGGGCCCCACCGAGCGCCAGCACCTGGGCGATGCCGCCGCCCATGTAGCCGGAACCTACGACGGCGATCTTCCGGGCTTGGGTTTGCGTTGAGGTCATGATCAGACCGCCTTCGTGTAGTCGGGTTCGTAGGAGCAGATGGCGTCCACCTTGGCGGAGGAGGCGGAGTTCTCGTCGAAGCGGTGGCCGAGCCATTCGCCCACGAGTTTCTTGGCCAGTTCCAAGCCAATCACCCGCTGACCGAGGGTGAGGATCTGGGCGTTGTTGCTTAGCACGGAGCGTTCGACGGAGTATGCGTCGTGTGCCGTGACAGCGCGGATTCCGGGGACCTTGTTGGCCGCGATGGCTACTCCGAGGCCCGTTCCGCAGATCAACAAAGCGCGGTCCGCTTCGCCTTCGGCAACCTTGCGGGCTGCGTCCACGGCAACGTGCGGGTACGCGGTGGAATCGTTGGCGCCAACGCCGACGTCGGTCACGGAAGCCACGCGCGGGTCCGCTTCGAGCAGGGCCTTGAGGGCGTTCTTATACTCAACGCCTGCTTCATCGTTGCCGACGACGATTCGCCAGCCTTGGGTGTTGGTCATGCTCATGCTCCGTCCCCGGCCGGCGCAGAGGCAGCGGCCAGTTGTGTATCGAGGAATTGCGAGATGCGTGCTGCGATCAGTCCGAACGAGACGGCGCCGGGGTCCGGGTGGCCGAGGCTCTTTTCCGCCAGGGGACGTGCCCGGCCCTTCAATGGGCGCAGCTCGGCGGTTGCCGCGGCAGCGGACTGGGCCGCCGCAGCGGCGAGTGCCAGTGCCCGGTCAACGGGCGCGCCGCCGTCGAGCTCTGCGAGGAACGCATCCCGGAACGGCAGGAGGGCGTCCACCATGGTCTTGTCCCCGGCGTCTGCCTTGCCGAGTTCGGTGATGGCGTTGGTAAAGGCTGTGACCGCCGCGCGGGCATCGGCGTCTGCGTACGAGTCACGGTTCCCGAGCGCCTGCCCTGCGGCGATGACGGCCGAACCCCACAGGGCGCCGGAAGTACCGCCGGCCTTTTCGCTCCAGGCCTCGCCAGCCGCGAGGAGGACGCGGGCCACAGAGGAACCGGGGGTCGCCTCGCTGGCGGCCGCAGCCGCCTCCACGCCGCGGCGCATGCCGATTCCGTGGTCGCCATCGCCGGCGATCGCGTCCAGCTTGCCAAGTTCTTCTTCATGCTCGACGACGACGTCCCGCACTTGCGCGAGGACGGCCACGGCCTGCCGCCCGAGTTCAGCCGCCGCCTGGGTGGGCTGTTCCGCTTCGGAGGTTTCGGCGTCGTCCGTCACTGCCGCGGTGCGGAGCGCGCGAGGCGCCATGCTTCCCTTGCGGAAGGCGGGAGTGTCGGCCGGCGCGGACCAATATTGCTCGAGTTCCTCGTCCAACCACAACAGCGTCAGCGACAACCCGGACATGTCCAGGCTGGTCACCAGTTCCCCACACTCTGGCTCAACAACAGTAAGCCCGGCCGCCGTGAGCAGTTTCTCAACCTTGCCGAACAGCAGGAAGAGCTCATCGTATTTGACCGTGCCCAAGCCGTTGACGATCGCAACTAGCCGGTCCCCTGAGTCCTCGGGCTTGTCCGCGAGGAGCCTGGTCACCAGGAGCTCGGCAAGCTCGGAAGCCGTAGGCATGGGGTGCTCGGAAATCCCCGGTTCGCCATGGATTCCCAGCCCCAGGGACATCTGCCCGGCGGGCACATGGAACAGCGGTTCCTTGGCCCCGGGCAGGGTGCAACCGTCGAACGCGACACCGAGGGACCGCGTGCGGTGGTTGGTCTTGATGGCCAAACGCTCGACGTCGTCAAGGTCCAGTCCCGCTTCGGCAGCGGCTCCTGCGATCTTGAAAACGGTGAGGTCACCGGCGATGCCCCGGCGCTTCTCGATCTGATCGATGGGAGCGCTGGCGATGTCATCCGTGACGAGGACGGTGCGGGTCTCGATGCCTTCGGCGTTGAGCCGGAGCTGGGCCTGGCCGAAGTGAAGGACGTCGCCGGCATAGTTGCCGTAACTGAGCAATACGCCGCCACCGGCATTCGCAGCCTTGGCCACCCGGTAGACCTGGCCGGCAGCCGGGGAGGCAAACATGTTGCCGCAGGCGGAACCCGTTGCGAGCCCCGGCCCAACAAGGCCGGCGAAGGCCGGATAGTGTCCCGAACCGCCGCCGATCACGAGCGATACCTGTCCTGCGGGAACCTCGGTGGAGCGGACCACGCCGCCGTCTACCCGTGCCACATAATTCCGGTTCGCGGCGACGAAGCCGTCCAGCGCCTCGTCTGCGAAGTCTGCCGGGTTATCGAAAATCTGCGTCATGGTTCCTAGACCCCGGCGAACTGCGTGGACGCGGGCTGGCAACCTTGGGCAACCTTGCTCTGGCCCAGCGCATAGCCGTCCTTCTTGGGCAGGACGTGGCGACGCAGGTAGTCCTGGTTGCTCGCGGTGACGCTGAGACCGTCTCCCCCGTAGTGCTCCACGCAGAGGATGCCCTGGAAACCAACGGAGAGTGCGTATTTGAAGGCCTCGCGGTAGTTGATCAGGCCGCTCTCCATCGGCGCGGGCATGGCGATGTAGCTGTCGCGGGCCACATCTTCATCGCGCATGTAGTTCTTCATGTGCCAGTAGTTGGAGTAAGGCAGGGTCTTGTGGACCAGTTCGCGCCAGTCCTCGATGGGTCGGTGCAAGCGGATCAGGTTTCCCAGGTCCGGGTTGAGACCAACGTTGTCCAGCCCGATGTCCTGGACCAACTGGACGGAGGAATCGCCGGTGCCGAGGAAGGTGTCCTCGTACATTTCCAGGGAGACCAGGATGCCGGCTTCGGCTGCATGCTCTCCGAGCTCGCGGATGCGGGACACTGCGTTGTTCCAGGCTTCCTTGTCGCCGACGGGGTCCTTGTAGCCCTCCACGGTCCAGAACCACAGCTGCTTCTGCTGTTCGGGGGTGATGGCCTGGTGCAGGCCGAAGGAGACAACTTCGCAGCCGAGTTCCGCGGCGGCGTCAATGGTGCGGTGGCTGTAGGCGAGGTTCTCGGCCCACTCTGTTTCGTGGATGACGCTGCGGCGGATGGCGGAGATGACGGGGACTCCGATGCCAACCTCGTCGGCGGTCTGCTTGAACTCGGCAAGGCGTTCCTTGCTGAGGTCGCCGGGACGGACCCAGCTGTCAGTGAGGTCCGCATTGGCGAAACCTGCGTCCTTCACTTCCTGGAAGACCTCGGCCCACACGCAAGCATCGGCGTCGTTGACCTGCAGGCCGGAAGCGTCAGTGCCCGGGAATTGGAGGAGGGCCGCGGTGATGGGCCAGTTGTCGGCGGTGTACGCCATGTGTGATCACTCCTTTGTGGAATCCTGTTTCCTATAGGATTTACGAATCAAGCAAAGCTGTCAACCCTGTTTTGGAAACTTCCTAGATCCTATATGTCTTACATATGATTGTGAAGGGGATCACGGGGAGGGCTGATGCGCGGGGCGCACCACTTGCCGCCAACCGCACCCGTAACCACAGGAGCACGAGGCGCGAACGGGTGCGCTACCCACGCAGCACAGGAGCGTGAGGCGCGAACGGGTGCCGCACAGATTGTTCTTTCGGCGGGGTCCGCCCTGGCGGGGGCCAGCCCTGGGGAGGGAATCAGCCTTGGGGAGCGTCGGCGATTGCCCGGCCGCGGACCTGCTCAACATGGTGGACCATCGCTTGGGCGGCTTGCTCTGGATCGCCGCCCAGCATGGCATCGAGGACGGCCTGATGTTCTGCGATGGCCTGCTCGGCGTCCGTGATGCCCACTCCCCCGAACAGGCGGAAGCGTTGAATCTGCCCACCCAGGGTGTTGTAGGCGGCGAGAAGGAACTGGTTGTTGGCTTGGGCCGCGATGAGTTGGTGGAAGCGCTCATCGGCTTCGAGGTAGCTCCGGTATTCCGCGAACGTGCCACCCCGCGGCGCCGTCTTCAGATCCTCCACAGCCTGCCTCAGCGCATCCAGTCCTTCCGGCGTCATCCTTGTACACGCCAACCGCGCATTGACCGGCTCGATCGATAGACGCGCTTCCATGAGCTCGGCGAAATCTTCCCGGGTGAACACCGGAGCGACGCGATAGCCCTTGAGCGCCACACGCCGGACCATGCCCGTGTGCTCCAACCTGGCCAGCGCCTCGCGCACCGGAGTGGGCGAGACCTCAAGTTCCCGGGCCATACCATCGATACTCACGGCCGCGCCGGGCTCCAGCCGACCATCCATGAGCCACTCAAGGAGGGCCTCATAAACGTGGTCGGCCAGGACTTGGCGGCTCACGGGAAAGCCGGTACGGACAGAGCTCGGGGAAGCTTCAGGCATGCCCAAATCCTATAGGAACGCCCTGCACAAGCCTCCAACATCCCCAAAAGCGCCCACCTTTTGGGCGTCACATTCCGCCCGCACTCCCCCAACTGAGTCGCATTTGTGCGCGTTTTGAGCGTTCAAAACGCGCACAAATGCGACCCAGTTGGGCAGGCACCGGTTAAGGTTCGACGCCGGCACTCGGGTGAGTGCCGGCGTCGGGATCCTGCTGGGGTGCTTTGCGCTTTAGTTGGCGTAGAACGGGTAGTCCGTGTAGCCCTCTGCGCCGTCAGCGTAGAACGTGGCCGCGTTCGGTTCGTTGACGGGAAGGCCTTCGCGCCAGCGGCGTGCGAGGTCCGGGTTGGCGATGGCGGGACGACCAACAACCACACCGTCGGCGAGACCGTTATCGATCAGTGCGATTGCCTCATCACGCGTGGTGATTTCGCTGAAGCCGGTGTTCACCAGGAAAGTTCCGTTGAAACGCTCGCGGAGGTCCTGCACCAAGGACCCCTTGGGATCGTGGTGCAGGATGCTGAGGTACGCAAGGTTCAGCGGAGCGATGGTGTCCACCAGGACCTCGTAGGTGGCGCGCACGTCCGCAGCGTCCACCTCCGCGATGCCCTGCACGTTGTGTTCCGGCGAAATCCGTATGCCAACGCGGTTCGCGCCAAGCGCTTCCACCACTGCATTGACGGTTTCGATGACGAAGCGTGCTCGGTTCTCCGGCGATCCGCCGTAGCTGTCCGTGCGGACGTTCGAGTTGGGAGCAAGGAATTCGTGGAGCAGGTAGCCGTTGGCCGAGTGAAGTTCCACACCGTCGAACCCTGCCTCAATGGCGTTGCGGGAAGCTGTGACGATTTCCTGGATTACGGCGGGGAGCTCGTCGGTGCGCAGTTCGCGCGGAACCGGATACGCCTGCTTGCCCTTCGGGGTGCGGAGTTCACCTTCGATGGCAACGGCGCTGGGTCCGACGATTTCGTGACCACCGGTGATGTCAGCGTGCGAAACGCGGCCACCGTGCATTACCTGGGCGAAGATCCTGCCACCGTCGGCGTGGACGGCGTCCGTGACCTTCTTCCAGCCTGCGATCTGCTGTTCAGTGACGAGGCCGGGCTGGCCCGTGTAGGACTGGCCGGCAGGCGTGGGATAGGTGCCTTCGCTGACGATCAGGCCAAGGGAAGCGCGCTGGCGGTAGTGCTCGGCGATGAGGTCGTTCGGAACGCCTTCCAGGCCCGCGCGCAGGCGGGTCAGGGGCGCCATGACCAGTCGGTTGGGAAGTTCGAGCTCACCGAGTGCCAGTGGAGAAAACAGCATGCGCAGTTCCTTTCAGAATGAATCAGGTTCACTCTGCCCAACTGTGCGGCGTCTGCAACTATTCCAGATGAGGCGCAGATCACAGCCCGCGCTCTATGACGGCCTGTCGATCCAAGAGGACCCGTATCTCACCGAAATGCTTGTCCCAATACAGACGACACATGTCTTCATTCATCACCGCGGGCTCAGGCACCTCGAACTCACTCTCGACAGTCAACTTCGCTCCCCGAGGTGCAATTTCGAGTCGATACGTCGTCTGGGTTTGCACATCTCCAGCGGGCAGCACGGGGCGCGTAACAGCCAACTGTTCTGGAATCTCTTGGACAACTTCTATGGCCCCTATGTCGCCGTTGCGGTGGAAGAAACACTGCAACTCCCCGGGTCCATCGGGAAGGGGAGGGACGGAGACTGCGTGGTACACGCCGTCGGTCAGCGATAGTGCCGACTCGGCGGGACGGATCAGCGCCCACACCGCCGAAGGCGGGTGCGGGAACTCCGCAGAGCTGGAAACAGTGACAGTTTTGTAGCGCGGCGGCCTGCTCGCTGACGCCCGTTGAGCGCGGCCTCTGCGGTCCGCCGTGAGCCCGTAGATAAACGTCAGCAACAACCCGCCCACAACCAGCGCCAAAACGACCAGACCCCGGCCGTCGTTCTTTTGCACCATGGACGCCCCCAACACGCTGAGGGTTACCATCCCGACCAGCGCCATCAAGACAAAGTAGGTCAAAACAGTGTTCTTCACGAGGTTCAGGGTGCCACAGGGACGGAGCCGCCCCGCGCAAGGACACCCGTCCAGGATCCCCGGAAGGAAGGGACCAGCACACGCGCCAGCCAGTTTGCCTTACTTGGTTAGCTCCCGTATCGATTCGTCGAAGCACTCGCAGAGCGTCAGGACGGCCACCAGGTGCGCTTCTTCGGCGTGGGGCGGGTCCGTGTTGACGCAGATGGCCTCGCTGACCAACTGCCCCAAGTCCTTGGACTCCTTGCCTGTCAGTGCCCACACTTTGGCCCCGGCGGTCTTGGCGGCGGCTGCGGCGTCGCGGAGGTCATCGGCGATGCCACCGGAGGCGAACAGCACCACGATGTCGCCTTTACGGACGTGTTCCGTGAGCTGAGCACCAATGGACCCACCGTCACCATCCTTGCGGGCAGTGATGGTGGTGAAAGCCGAGCCGTCGCCTCCGTTGCGGGAATCATGCACGGCCAACTCAATGGTGAACCGGTCGGCTTCGTGGGCGGACCCTTTGCTTCCCGCCGCGAAGATCCTGCCGCCGCGGAGCTTTACCCGGGCCAATTCCTCGCCCCACTCCGCCAGCCTCGATGATTCCCGCCGCAGGGCAGCAACAGCCGGGCCAATTTCGCCCAAGTGGCCGAGGACCACATCAACCGAATGCCTGTTTGGCTTGACTTCCGTCGAGCGCATCGCCTGCCCTGTCCGCCTTACCACGATGCTCACTTTCTTCCTCCGTCTCTTCCTAGAAACTATGCGTTCCTATCGCCGTCCCGTAAAGGCCTCTCGCGCACGGATTCTTCGCGGGTCGTGCCCTCAGCTCCGTTTCCGTCATGCCTCGTGCCGTCAGGGATCCCGGCGTTGCGGCCGGTACGATCCCGGGCCAGCCTTTGCCCCTGGGGCTCAGCCACTTGCGCCCTGACGTCATCATCGGTGCGGGACTGCTCCGAAGTTCGCGTCCCGTCCTTGGTGGTGCGCACATCAGGGTCTACTTTGTCCGCGTGGCGCAAGTGTTCGTCCACCCGCTCACTGGCTTCCTTGGCTTGCGCCGAATGACGCTCGGCTTCGCGGCGGAGCCGGTTCGCTTCCGCTTCAGCCTGCACGGCAGCCGCTTCCGCCTGGGCGGACTCTACTTTGGCCTGGTGGGCACCTACGGCTTCCTGATCCGCTTTTTCGCGCAGATCGACTGCTCGACGGCGGTTCGCTTCAGTCTTTTTCCGCCGACCAACCACCACCGCGATAATCACCGCGGCTATGACGATGACGGCCACTACGATAATCAGAACCAATTGCCCGGTATCCATGTGGGTTGCCTCCTTGGTGAACGGCTTTCTTGGGCGCCGCTCCTGGCCCACGCTGTGCGCGGTCGCCGCCGTGATCGCGGTGTACCCCGCCGGCCCCGCTTCCAATCGCCATGCATTCACTCCCCGGTCTTCACTGTCCGACAAATGTTTGTACCTCCCACCATCTTAACACTTTTCATCAGGCTGCTTACTAATGCGGGCGGGCGGCAGCTTGTCCCGGGGTCCGGGTCCCTTGTGCCCGGGCCGGGACTCTGATTCGCTGGGAAGGTCTCCTGCAGCGCGGGACTACTCCAGGCAAGAGCAGTGGAGATCAATGATGAAAGCAGTGACATGGCAGGGACGACGCTCAGTGGGCGTCGTTGACGTACCGGATCCAACCATCCAGGAACCCACGGATGTGATCGTTCGGATTACCTCGACAGCGATTTGCGGCTCGGACCTGCACCTCTACGAGGTCCTCGGGCCTTTCATGCACAAGGGCGACGTCATAGGGCACGAGCCCATGGGCATTGTGGAAGAAGTGGGGTCGGAAGTCCACAGGCTGAAAAAGGGCGACCGTGTGGTGGTCCCGTTCAATATCTCCTGCGGCCGCTGCTACATGTGCAACCAGGGCCTGCAGTCACAGTGTGAAACCACGCAGGTCAAGGAAAAGCATTCCGGGGCAGCACTCTTTGGCTACTCCGAGCTGTATGGTTCCGTTCCAGGCGGACAGGCACAGTACCTACGGGTTCCCTTCGGCGACTACGGCCCCGTCAAGGTGGACTCCGACCTGCCCGATGAGCGGTACCTGTTCCTTTCAGACATTTTGCCCACCGCGTGGCAGGCCGTCGACTACGCCAGCGTCCCCGACGGCGGTACGCTCGCCGTTCTGGGGTTGGGGCCGGTTGGACAGTTCGCTGCCAGGATTGGCAAGCACCAGGGCTTCCGGGTCATTGGCGTGGACCCTGTCCCGGAACGTCGGGCGATGGCCGAAGAACATGGCGTGGAGACGATGGACTACAGCCCTGACGTCTCGGAAATGATCCGGGACACAACGCTTGGCCGAGGACCTGATTCCGTCGTGGACGCGGTAGGCATGGAAGCGCATGGGTCCCCTGTGGCGTCGTTCCTCCACAAAGCGGTTTCGCTGCTTCCCGACAAGCCGGCACAGGTGGCCATGGAGACCATCAGCGTGGACCGGCTGGCCGCCTTGCACACCGCCGTCGATCTGGTGCGCCGCGGTGGGACCATCTCGCTCAGCGGCGTCTACGGCGGGCAAGCGGACCCGATGCCAATGATGACGATGTTCGACAAGCAAATACAACTCCGTATGGGGCAGTGCAATGTGCGCCGGTGGACCGACCAGCTGCTCCCCCTTGTGGAGGACGACGCCGATCCGCTGGCAGTCATGCATTTGGTCACCCACACCGGTGGTCTGGGGGAGGCTCCGGAGCTCTACGAGAAGTTCCAGAAGAAGGAAGACGGCTGCATCAAGGTGGTCCTCAAGCCCTGATGCCAACGCTCCGGAAGACCGCAGCGGATACTCAGCAAACTTACAGAATTGCTAGGTAATCTAGCGATTGTCAGCGTTCGACTATCCGGAAGGGGGCCCTCATGGGACTCGGAGACAAGATCAGCAACAAGGCCCAGGAAGTCACCGGCAAGGCAAAGGAAGCCCTGGGTGACGCCACCAACAACGAGAAACTGCAGGCTGAGGGTGTAGCCGACCAGGCCGCCGCGAAGGCCAAGCAGGCCGGCGAAAACGTCAAGGACGCCGCAAAGGACGCCTTCGACAAGTAACCCGCATGAGGGAAAGGGACGCTTTGGCCCACCGGCCAAGGCGTCCTTTTTCGATGCGCGTAACCAGGAAGTTCACCACCTAGATGATTTTCTCTTCCACCTAATTTTTGAATATCAGCACCTAATTTCCCCTGTTTCGGTCTAGGGAAGCCATTTTTTGCCACCTAGACCGATTTTCGTGTGCTCACAATGACCCGGACCGTGTGACCAATTCCGGTCTTCGCCACCCATCAGGTTCGCGGTGGGTGATGGTTCGAGGCTGTTGGGGGCTCTTGATGGGTGTTTGGGATATCGACTTGGCTGCTGCAACCACTACGCTGACGGCCGCTGCGTCACAGATTGAGACGACGCAACCATCAGTTGCCGGGATGGGTAAGGCACTGCAAAAAACGGCGGAGGCGATCCCACCGGAGGCTGCGACGGTCCTGAATGCACTCAATGACGTGGTGGAACTGAAACTCACGCCTGCTGCCACCGAGGTGGCCAGCCGGTCAGAGACCATCATCACCTCCACGGCGAAGGCCCTGGCTTTCTACCGGCAAGGTGACCTGGACATGGCCGCCGTCGCCCAGCGCAGCGCTGCCCAGGTGGAGGCCCCCGACCCGTCACCGGTCCATGGTGGCCCCGCCCTGCCCTTGCGGGGTTAGGGATGAGTGCCTTCCCTGAGACGTCGTCCGGATTAAATCCTTCGGGTGGTTTTGCGTTGCCCGATGTTGACGACCTGGATGCCGGAGCACGTTCATTGCGGCAGCACGCTGATGATTTCCTGACGGATTTCTGTACTACCGCCGCGCTGTGGCGGCAGCTCTCCTCCTCGTACAAGACCGAGGAGTCGGCGACCGTGCTGGCGGCCTTTGATCATCTGACCCCAACCGCGCAGCGCGTCCAAAGCACAGCGACAGCCTCGGCCAAGGCCCTGGAGACGTTCTCCACCACCTGCCGGGACTTGAAGCTTCGTTTGGAGGCGTATGGCCGGGCTGTACACACCTTGGATGCGGACATCTCGGTCTATCCCACCAGCGTTGAGGTCACCCACCGGCTCAAGGATGACGAGATCACCATCACCGAGCACCGCACATGGAACGGCGACGCGGACCTCAGCGACAGGCGCGCCCGGCTCGCCGCTGACATCAAGTCAATCCATGAGGAATACCTGACGGCGCAAAATACCTGCGCCGCGTCCCTGGCCGAGGTGTCCGGCGGCACGGTCTACACCGCCAGCGCCCTGCCACACGTCGATCTGCGGTCGGGCAGCGTGGTGGATGAGATCCTGTACGACGCCGGGACCACACTTGGCGTGGACCACCCCGAGCCGGAACCGCCGTGGGGCCGGGCGACGGTGCCGTACCGGCCATACGACGCTCTGGGGTTCATTCAGGGCTTTGGCGCCGGCGCGATTGAGCTGGTGGACGGCGTGTGGTCATTCGTGGGGACCGGAAACGACACTAAATCCGAGCTGGCTTGGGGTGGCGTCGGCGCCCTGGCCAGTGCTGCTCTAACTGTTAATTGGGCCAAAGTAAACGAGGGCTTCCGGAAGGAACACGCCGAGGAGGTGGCCCAGGCCGAGGAACTGCTCGGATCCCTCGGACCGGCCCTGATCCACACCAACGAGCACGCCACCAATCCGAACTGGGCCGCCGGCCAAAACATGTTCACGGTGGCCAGTGCTTCCGTGGGTTACGGCGCCGGGGCACTCATCAAATCAGGAACGGTCTTCAGCAAGGCGGGGGCACTCCCCGGACGGATGTCCATAGCGGCCACGGAGAGTGGCAAGTACGCGGCGTTGGCCGCCAGGCTCGCCGCGAGCTCCCATATCCTTCTCACCGCCGGGGACTTCCTGGCCAAGCCGGGCTCCCTGGCGTTGAAGGTTTCGGACATCCTCGCCCCCGCCACCACCGCGAAGGTCCAAGCCGCGTTGACCAGAGCCAGCGTCGGTGCCTGGAAGTTTGCTGGAGCTGTTCCGGCGGCAGCAGGCGAACTCGTCACCGGTGCCAAACGTGCCACTGCCGAGGCCCTCACCAAACTCGCAGACGGAGTACGGGCCGCAGAAGCCGTCCTGCCCAAGGCCGCGTATCCCGATGCCCACGGGACCCTCACCCACACCCACACCGGTCTCGCCGACGGGCTCGAGGCCAAAGCCGCAAAGATCCGGGAGGACAACCCGACCGCTTCCACGCCGTCCCACCGCGCAGAACCGGACACCCCGCGGCCGTCATTTGCCTCGGCGATGGAGACCAGGTTCCCCAAACCCGGGCACGTGACCGACACTGTGACGCTGCGGCACGGTGACCCCAGCTTCCCGATCCACCGCAAGGAAAACTTCGCCGCCCGAACCAACCTCAAGCCCAACACCGAGTACATCGTCGAGAACCGGCGCGTCATGAAAGGCAGCGACGGAAACGTCGATGTGCCCTCCCTTGAGAAGTACTACACCGACGAAACCGGGCACGTCACTCGCGTGGACACTTACGCAGGTGTAAGGGGCGCCTGGTCACCGGAGCTGAACAAACCCATGCCCAACGTGACCTACAACGTCATCGCCGAAGTGGACGGCGGCCTGCGGAACACGTTCACCCTCGTCATGGACCAGTACGCCCACCTCGCCTCAGCCAAGGGCCACGTCGTCTCCACCCTCGTAGGGAATTCGAACCGGAACGGCTACCAACAATGGAAGGCCGGCAGGCTCGGCGGACCCGGCTACGACGGCGGCCACGCCAGCCCGTCCGCCCTCGGTTTCATCGGTGAGAAAGCTGGCCTTTTCCCGCAACATCACTGGCAAAACCGCGGAGCGGGCATACCCAACGATGACCACAACTTCCACGAAGTCGAAATGGACGTGATCAACAAGGTCAAGAACGACCTCATGAATGGCGAGCCCGTTGATCTCAGATGGGAAATGGTGCTGAACCGATCCGACAGTGAGGCAGTCCCGGCGTCAACCGACCTATGGTTCTCATTCGACGGTATGGATCGAACAACTGCCCGGTTCAATAATCTCAAGACAAGTGAGTAGGCTTCATCAAATGGAAAAATTGGATCTGAACCAAGACCCATGGATCCGCCAAGGTCTTGCAAGGCTTCGCGAGGAGGCTTTCGGGCCACGTGGCTTTGCAATCGGCTCCGATGAACTTGTTGACGTCCTTGTCCACCGAACGTCAAGCACCTTCCGACGTGGCCGCATGTACAGGAGTGGCCAAATCGTACCTCGCCTCGATCATGCCCAGTATGCCGGGAGATTGGTTGAGGACTGGTTGACAGAATGCAGGATTCGAAGTTACCTGCCGGGGTGCGGCACGTGGACCACTGCTGAGGTCCACGTTTATCCTGACAGGCCGGGACATGTGGATTTCTTCGAAGAGGAGCACCTCGATCGAATGGCTGATGGAAGCTGGTTCCCAGGGGGCTACCCCTCCAGCGCCGCCGCTTGGGCACGACAGTTGCTCTTTTACCCCCGCACCGTCGACAACATCCCGCCCTGGATGTGGGACATCTTCCGCGCCGAAGGCATCACCCCACCCGTCTACAACCCCCGGTTCAACTCGGTCGACTGGAAGAACCGACGCCGCCCTGTCACAGACCGCGGAACCGACCTGACAGTGGAACCCACCATCATCGACCCCTCGAAAGAACCCGGCCGCCTCGCAAAATTCACCAAGAAGCTCTTCAACAAGTAGAGCGAAAACAGCAGAGCGCGCTGTGATGCCCCACAACGCGCTCCACTGCATCTCGGCACCGGGTACGGACAGTTACCGTTCAGAAGCCGGCAGCACCAATCCGCCCGACTTGTCCGTGGACAAGGCGAGGGACGAGATGTACTGGGGTTCGCCGTCGGGCCCGTCCTGGGCCGATCGCAGCATATCCGGGCGCTCGAACTCGAGGCCGGTGACATGGCAAAGGAGTTTGGCATCGCTGGGGTTGCCGTCGGCGTCGAACATGGGGAGATCAATGCCGTCGTCGATCCGGCGAAGGTAGTAGCGTCCCCGGGTCCACAGGGCCAGGACCGGGGGCAACACGAGCGCCAATACCACGGCGAAGATCGGCGAGTACGGCTGCACGGCAGAACCAAACGCTCCGAAGAACACTGCGATGGAGACCGCTGCAGAGACCAGCATGGACACGAAGCCCACCGGGTTGATGGCGTAGAGCATGCCGCGGCGGAATTCCGGAACCTTGGGCGAAATCTTCAGGAGGTACTTGTTGATGGCAATGTCCGAGGCCACCGTGACCACCCACGCCATGGCGCAGTTAGCGTAGAAACCAAGGATGGTGTTGAGGAAGTCGAACATGTTGGACTCCATCAGGATCAGGGCAATGACCAGGTTGACCACCACGAAGACCATGCGGCCCGGGTAGGTCTTGGTGATCCGGGTGAAGGAGTTGGTCCACGCGAGCGAGCCGGAGTAGGCGTTGGTGACGTTGATCTTGATCTGGGAGATGACCACCAGCACCACGGCCAGTGTCATGGCCAACCAGGCCGGCATCATCTCCTGGTAGACACCCAGGAACTGGTGCACGGGTTCGTTGGCGTGGACGGAGGCGGCGGGATCGAGCGTGGCGATGAGGTAGATCGCGATGAACAGGCCAACGATCTGCTTGATGGCACCGAACAGGACCCAGCCCGGGCCGGCGAGGATCACAGCACGCCACCAGGCGCCCTTGTTTTCAGCGGTCTTGGGTGGCATGAAACGGAGGTAGTCGATCTGCTCGGCGATCTGGGCCATGAGCGAGAGGCAGACACCCGCGGCCAGCATCACGGAGGCCAGGTTGGGTCCGCCGTCACCTGATTCACCTGTGTAAGCGAAGAAGGAGTCGATGCTTTCCGGGTGGGAGATGACCAGGTACCCCACGGGGACCACCATCAGGAGCAGCCACAGTGGGGTGGTCCAGACCTGCAGCGTGGCCAGTGTCTTCATCCCGTAGATCACCAAGGGAATGATGATGATGGTTGAAACCGCGTAGCCCAACCACTGCGGAACACCCAGGCCGAGCTCCAGTCCCTGCGCCATGATGGAGCCTTCCAGGGCGAAGAAGATGAACGTGAACGTCGCGAAGATAACGTTCGTGACCACGGATCCGTAGTAGCCGAAGCCCGAACCGCGGGTGATGAGGTCCAGGTCGATGTTGTACCGGGCGGCGTAATAGGCCAGCGGGAAACCGGTAGCGAAGATGATGACCGCTGCCACGATAATGCCGAGGATGGCATTCACCGTGCCGTAGGCGATGCCGATGTTGGCGCCAATGGAGAAATCGGCCAAGTAGGCGATTCCGCCCAAGGCACTCGTCGCCACCACACCGGCACTCCATTTCCGGTAGGACCGCGGGGCAAAACGAAGGGTGTAGTCCTCCAGGCTTTCCTTGGCCGCGCTCATCGCGTCGGCGTTGCCTGCCGCTGCCGCGATGGGGGCGCCGCTTACGACGGCGGTACTCGCCGCCGTCGTCGGCTCCAGTGTCCGGGTACTGGTCACATCGTCACTCATACGTCATCACTTTCCTTGGCCGGTGGTTCGCCCACGACGCTAGTCACGCAGCGCGTCAAATCAGTCACAAGCATGTTTCACGGCTGTAACTTCTGCACCAAGCGTCACGCCTTGAGTTCGCAGAAGCCGTCCAAAATGGGCCCTGCCGGTTTGTGAGTACCCCACAAAATCGCTGTTCCGCGGCGCGGATACCGTCTACTGCATGACCACCGATTCAACCCAAGAAACCACTGCTTACGCCATTCTTGACCTCGCAAGGGAGCAGGTCCTGGATCGCGGCGAAGGCCTCACCGAAGCCCAACTTGTGGAGATCCTCCAACTCCCGGACGAAGCGATCCCTGGCGCGCTGCAATTGGCGCACGAGGTCCGGCTCAAGCATTGCGGCGAGGACGTGGAGGTTGAGGGCATCATCTCCATCAAGACCGGCGGCTGCCCCGAGGACTGCCACTTCTGCAGCCAGTCCGGACTGTTCGACTCCCCCGTCCGCGGCGTGTGGCTGGACATCCCGGAACTGGTCAAGGCCGCGAAAGAAACGGCTGCGACTGGTGCCACCGAATTCTGCATCGTGGCCGCCGTCCGTGGTCCGGACATCAAGCTGATGAACCAGATCAAGTTCGCGATCGACCGCATCAACGAAGAAGTGGACATCAACATCGCTTGCTCGCTGGGCATGCTCACCCAGCGGCAGGTGGACCAGCTCAAGGAGTGGGGCGTCCACCGCTACAACCACAACCTCGAAACGGCCCGAAGCTATTTCCCCGAGGTCGTCACGACACACAGCTACGAGGAACGCCTGGAAACCTGCGCCATGGTCAAGGCTGCCGGGATGGAGCTGTGCTGCGGTGCCCTGATCGGCATGGGCGAGACGCTCCACCAAAGGGCCGAACTCGCGGCCCAGCTCGCTGCACTGGAACCCCACGAGGTCCCCTTGAACTTCCTCAACCCCCGCCCCGGAACGCCCTTGGAAAACCAAGGAATCATGGGCGGCAAGGACGCCCTGCGTGCCATCGCCGCCTTCCGTCTGGCCATGCCGCGCACCGTCCTGCGCTACGCCGGCGGCCGCGAACTGACCCTGGGAGACCTCGGCACCAGGGACGGCTTGCTCGGTGGCATCAATGCTGTGATCGTCGGGAACTACCTCACCACCCTGGGCCGCCCCGCCACCGCGGACCTCAACCTCCTGGTGGAACTCAACATGCCCATCAAGGAATTCCAGAAGTCGCTGTGAATGCCGAAGCCGGCTACTGCGGACACTGCGGCGGCGAAGCTACAGGCGAGACAGCCACCCAGGGTGGGAGTCCGACGTCGGCCGCCCACCACGGCTGCCAACAGCAGTTGGTGATGGAGCCACCCAGGTACTGCGCCCAGTGCAGGCGCCGCATGAAGGTCCAGGTCACTCCGCTGGGTTGGACCGCCGAATGTTCCCGTCACGGAAGGGTCACCCCATGAGCTCGCTCATCGAACGGGACCGAGCCAGCTTGTGGCACCCGTACGCCCCTGCCTCGGCGACCCTCCCGTTGTGGGCCGTGGAGGCGGCCGACGGCGTGGCGCTGCGGCTGCGGGACGAGGACGGACGGATCCATGAGGTGCTCGACGCGATGTCCTCGTGGTGGTCGGTGATCCACGGCTACCGGCACCCCGTACTCGACGCCGCCGCCCACCGCCAAGTGGAGCATTTCAGCCATGTCATGTTCGGCGGCCTGACCCACCAGCCAGCAGTGGAACTGGCGGAACGGCTTGCAGCTATGACGCCGGGAAACCTCGAACGTGTGTTCCTGGCTGATTCGGGGTCCATCTCCGTGGAGGTGGCGCTGAAACTGGCCGTGCAGTTCCAGACGGCGAAGGGGCGCCCGAAGCGCCAACGCTTCCTGACCATCAGGGGCGGGTACCACGGGGACACCTTCGCTGCCATGGGCGTTTGCGACCCAGTGGACGGCATGCATTCGGCGTTTCCCGGCTTGCTGGCAAAGAACGTCTTCGCGCCACGTCCACCGGCCGCAGCCAAAGCGACCCCTGCGGCGATGGAACAGTGGCGTGCCGACGTCGAAAGACTGGCAAGCGAACACACCGATGAGCTGGCCGCGATCATCGTGGAACCCGTCCTGCAGGGCGCCGGCGGCATGTTCGCCTATCCCGCAGAGTGCGTGCGGATCCTGCGCGAGGTGGCGAACCATCACGGACTGCTGCTCATCCTCGACGAAATCGCCACGGGCTTTGGACGCACCGGCGAACTCTTCGCAGCCGACCACGCCGGTGTCACTCCGGACATCATGTGCGTCGGCAAGGCCCTCACCGGCGGCTACCTCACGCTTGCCGCAACCGTGTGCACCGCGGAGGTGGCGAAGGCGGTGTCCGGTGGAGGCGCGGGTGCGTTGCTGCACGGGCCCACGTTCATGGCCAACCCCTTGGCGTGCGCCGTGGCGAACGCCAGCCTGGGGTTGCTGCAGGAAGGCACCTGGCGTGCTGACGTGGCCCGGGTGGGTGCCGGACTCGCGTCCGGGCTGACCCCGGCGTTGAAGCTCGACGGCGTCACGGACGTTCGTACCATCGGCGGTGTAGGGGTCATCGAGCTGAGGGACGCCGTGGACGTCGCCGCGGTGACACGGACCGCCGTCGAGCATGGCGTCTGGGTACGCCCCTTCCGGAACCTCATCTATGCCATGCCGCCCTACATCAGTTCTGCTGCCGAGGTGCAGTCCATTGCTGAGGGAATGGTGGCTGCCGCCCAGGGCGTTCAGGCAAGCGACGGGGTGGCCGCATGAGCCGCGCCATGACCACCTGGCTGGAACAGCAGGCCGCCGTCCGCGAGCGCCGGGGGCTGACCAGGACGCCAGGAGTGCGCGGCCCACGGGACGGGATGGTGGACCTGGCCGGCAACGACTACCTTGGGCTGGCCACGGATCCACGCCTGGCTGAGGTCGCAGGAGAAGCGGCTGACCGGTGGGGCACGGGTGCCACGTCGTCGCGGTTGGTGGCCGGGACCACAGAACTCCACATGGAACTCGAACATGAACTCGCAGGCTTGGTGGGGGCAGACGCTGCGTTGGTGTTTTCCTCCGGCTACCTGGCCAATCTGGGGATCATCACGTCCCTCGGCGGGCCGGGGACCTTGATCGTGGCGGATGAGCACTGCCATGCCTCCATGATCGACGGGTTCAGGCTCAGCCGCTCGGAGACGGCAACGTTCAGGCACAACGACGCCTCCCACGCGGGATCGTTGCTCCAGGGCAGGACGCAACCACGCGCGCTGGTGGTGGTCGAATCCATCTACAGCGTGGGAGGTGATGCCGCGCCTTTGGATGACTTGCTGGGCCTCGCCGAGGAGCATGACGCGGTGCTGTTGGTGGACGACGCCCACGGACTGGGCGTTGCCGGCTCGGACGCGTTCAGTGGCCGTGGTTCCATCGCAGGTACGGCCCTTGCCGGCCATCCGAACGTGGTGGTGACGGCGACGCTTTCGAAGGCCTTGGGCAGCCAAGGAGGGGTTGTGTTGGGTTCGGCCTTGGTTCGGGAGCACCTGGTCAACCGCTCGCGGAGTTTCATCTTCGATACCGCCCTGGCCCCGCCCGCAGCGGCGGCTGCGCTTGCCGCCGTCGGGATTATCCGGAAGGAGCCTTGGCGCGCGGCCGCCGTGCACCGGAACGCGGCACGCCTCGCCGCACACCTGGAGCTGGAGCCCACCGCGGGCGCCGTGCAGACCCTCCGCATGCCTTCAGCCGAAGCTGCCGTCGCAGCAAGCCGGGCAGCGGCAGTGGCGGGCGTGCGCGTTGGCTGTTTCCGCCCACCATCGGTTCCGGACGGGACGTCCCGCCTGCGCCTGACCTCCCATGCGGGCCTCACCCCGGACCACCTTGACCACGCGTGCGCCGTGCTGCGCCACATCCTGGAGGAAACCCCATGACCCTTCCACGCATCATCCTGGTGACCGGTACCGACACTGGAGTCGGGAAAACCATGACGACGGCGGCGCTCGCCGCAGCCTTGCAACAGCACGGGCACGCTGTGGCCGTCTACAAACCGTGCCAGACGGGCAACAACCTGGGCGACTCGGACATCGCCGAAGTGGTCCGACTCGCGGGACCGCTTCGGGCCGAGGCGGGCCTTGTGTTGGAGGAACCGATGGCGCCGGTGCCTGCCGCCGAAATCGATGGGGTGGCACTGCCGCCGTTGCTGGTGCACGCCGAGCGCATCCTTGGCCTGGCGTCCGGCCACGACTACGTCCTGGTGGAAGGGGCCGGCGGTTTGCTCGTGGAGTTGGATCACGACGGCGGCACCTTGGCTGCGTTGGGCTCCGTCCTTGGCAGCCGGGCTGGTTTCGTCGTGGTAGCCCGGCCCTCGCTGGGCACGTTGAACCACACCGCCTTGACGCTCGAGGCCCTGGAGCGGCGTGGCCTGCATGTTTCCGGGGTGGTGCTGGGACGGTGGCCGGCCACGCCGGGTTTGGTGGAACGGGGCAACAGGGCCGCCCTGGGTTCGGGCCGTCTTCCTCTTCTGGGCGCCGTCGATGACGGCGCGGCGACGTTGGAGCCCGACGTGTTTCGCCAACGGGCAACCTCATGGTTTGAGGGGGTCGCCGTATGAGCGGGGCTGTGGCCACGCCCGGGGTCCAGCCAGCGGCGCTGGAGTGTCCCTACAAGGTGGTGCGGGACCCGGATACCGTGCGCCAGGTCCTGCACCGGCCCGATGATTTCAGCCCGACCAATGCGCTGCTGGCTGTCACTCCCCTGAGCGGTCAAGCCCTCCGGATTTTGCAGAAGGCCCGGTTCGCTCTTCCGCCTGTCCTGGCCAGCAACCCTGGCCCGTCACATGCCGGGATCCGCCGGGTGGTGGCCGGCTTCTTCACACCGGCCAAAGTAGCTGCGATGGAGCCACGGATCCACGCTTTGGCCCGCGATGCGGTGGCCGGGGCAGGCAGTGACCTGGCTTCGAAGGGCACCGTGGATCTGGTCCAGTCGGTTGCTGCGTTCCCTCCTGCCATTGTCATGATGGAAATGCTGGGGTTGCCCGTCCGGGACCTTCCACAGCTCAAGGCCTGGAGCCTGGACTCGCTGGAGCTGTTTTGGGGCTGGCCAGAGCCCGTGCGGCAAGTGGAACTGGCGCACAGCGCCGCCGGGTTCTACACCTGGTTGCGCGAACTGGTCCTTGAAGCCGTGGCGGCCCCCGGCGTGAACCTGTTTAAGGCGTTGGCACAGCATGGCCTGAGTGTTCCGGAGGTGTGCTCGCTCGGATATTTCCTCCTGATCGCGGGGCAGGAGACCACCACACAACTCATCAGCACCGCACTGTTCCGGCTCCTGGAAGGGTCTCGGGGCATGAACTGGGAGGATGCAGCGTCCGGTGCCAAAGCCCGGGACTTCGTCCGGCATATCCTGGCCACGGAGTCATCCGTTCCAACGTGGCGCCGGGTCGCGGTCCGGGACACGGAGCTCAAGGGCGAGCCCGTTGCTGCGGGCCAGGAGATCCTGGTTGAACTGACCGGGAACCACGGATTTCCGTGGGCTCCGGCAGGCGACCCATCCGGCGTCGGAGATGTACCCGGGCGGCCGGGCCCCACACCCTATGGCCTTGCTTTTGGCTCCGGCATCCACCGCTGCCTCGGTGCGAAACTCGCGGAGCTTGAGGCCGCCGTCGTGGTTGAAGAGACTGCCTCGGCACTCAAGCGGGTCAGGCTGCACGGACCCGCCCCGGAGTGGTTGCGCCTCCTGTCCTTCCAGGCACCCCGGACCGTCACGGTAGCCGCCCCACCCAACTAGCCACAGCCCCGCCCCTGCCCAACTGGGTCGCATTTGTGCGCGTTTTGACCGTTCAAAACGCGCACAAATGCGACCCAGTTGGGTGCACGGTGGGCGGGCGCCTGGGTAATGCGCTCGGATAATGCGCCTGGGTATGGTGGAGCCATGGGCCAAAGCCGGGACCTGCTGACGCCCGAACAGCGCAGCCGCAACATGTCCAGGATCCGGGGCAAGGACACCAAACCGGAGCTGCTGGTCCGGAGCCTCCTGCATTCCAAGGGGTACCGTTACCGGCTCCACGGACAGGCTGGCGCGGGAAAGCTGCCGGGTCGTCCGGACCTGGTGTTCGCGGGCCGCCGCAAAGTGATTTTCGTGAATGGGTGCTTCTGGCATTTCCACGATTGCAAGGTGGGCCTTCATGCCCCGGCAGCGAACGCTGAGTTTTGGGAGGCCAAGCGGACCCGCACCCGCGAGCGCGACTCGCAGCAACGGGCGCAGTTGCATGCCGCCGGCTGGGCAGTCCTGACAGTGTGGGAATGCGAACTCAAGAACCGGTCAGTGCTTGAGGAGAGACTGACGGACTTCCTTGAGGAGGGTTACGGGGCCGAGGACGCCGAGCCGCTCTGATCCGATTGGGCGTGGGAAGACTGTTCCCAGAGCGCGAAGGCGGACGTGCCACCAATTCCCAGCAGCACGGTCATGCAAAAGACGATGATGACCATCAGTCCCGGCGAAGGCCGAACACTGCTTTCCATGCTGCTTTCCTTCCCTGAATCCATGCCCCGAATCCCCCTGGTCCGCGATCACTCGACTGGTGATTGTCACTTTCCGGCAGTCCCCTCAAGACTTCCTCTGGGTCCGCTCAAGATTGGATCAAGCTTTGATTTTGCGGCACTTGCGTTGTTCCGGCGGTCCTACTGTTGAATCGTGAATCCATTGTCTGGAGGCGGGAGGAGTTTGGTGTCCGAGTACGACGAATGCACAGACTCGTTGGTGGACCACACCGTCCTCACCGAACTCCAAGCCGAGCTGGGCGGGGACCACTCCCTGGTGAGCACCTTTGTCCGCAACTACGTGGCAATGCTGCCCTGGAGGGTAGCCCGGCTCCACCATGCCCTGGACAACCTGGACCTGGAAGACGCCATGGACGCGGTACTGAGCCTGAAGACGTCCAGCGAGATGGTGGGAGCCGTCTGCCTGCGAAGGCTGGCCCTGGAACTCGAAATCAGCATGAAGCTGCTGCCCGACGGCGACCATCTGGGACAATTGAACCCCTTGGTGGACGAGATTGACGCCTTCGTTTTTGGCACGATCTGCCAGCTTGAATCGCCACTTTCCTAAAAAAATTCACGTTAGTGAAGAAGAAATCATTGACTGGCTAAAAATCTTCACTATAGTTGTGTGAGTTAGCTCACCAACGAAGGATGCGGCAATGACCACCGAGACTCCTGCTCCACCGGCCACCAGCGAGTTGCTGGCGACTGTAGGGAACAAGGTGCGCACCATGCGCAAGGCAAAGGGCATGACCCTCGCCCAACTCTCGGACATCACCGGCCTCAGCCAAGCAATCGTCAGCCAAATCGAACGCGGCATGGCGAACCCATCCTTCACCACCCTGGCCCAACTGGCACATGGACTGGACATCCCCGTAGGGAGGTTCTTCATTGGCCAGGACGAATCCCGGTCCCCCGTGGTCCGCAGGTCCGATCGACGCAACTTGAAAAACGTCACCCGGGAATCCGTGGGCGAGGCAGTCCATGAACTGCTCACCCCCAACCGGGACGGAAGCATCGAAGCGCAATGGATCAGTACGCCCCCAGGGCACGACACCAGCGCAACACCTTTTACCCACAGCGGTGAAGAGTTCTGCTACATCATCTCCGGCCGTAAGGACGTCTACTTGGACGGCGTCTGCTACAGCCTTGAAGAGGGCGACTCGATCACCTACTCCTCCGAAATCCCCCACTGGTACAAGAACAGCTACGAAGAGGTATGCGTAGCCATCTGGGTCAACGCACCACACGCGTGGTAACGCCGCCGCTCCCGAGCGGCCCGAGCGTTTTCCCTTAACTGTCCGGACACGATCCCGTGGCCGCTGACACTCCTTGCCACTTTCGCATCAGGCGCCTCCTTCAACGGGCGTTCCTGCGTCATACCCTTTCACGCCCTCCCGGGCGTCAGCGAAAGGAAACTTCCATGCTCGACATCCAAACGGACAACGCCGTCCCCTCACCAAAACCAAGCACCGCCACCCCCGCCAAGAACGCGAAGTTCTCCCCCGAAGTCCGTAAGGGCCTCCTGGGCCTGGGCCTGGGAAACGCCCTTGAATGGTACGACTGGATGGTCTTCGGCCTCCTGTCCGCCTTCATCGGACCCAACTTCTTCCCGAACACCGATCCGCTTTCCGCTACTTTGAACGCTTTGGCCGTGTTCGCGGTGGGATTCGCGTTCCGGCCGCTCGGCGGCATCCTGCTGGGAACCTTGGCGGACCGCATTGGCCGGCGCCGGGTGATGCTCCTGTCCATCATGCTCATGGCTGGAACAACCCTGGTCATCGCGATCACTCCGAGCTACGCCACCATCGGCGCCTGGGCCGGCATCATCCTGTTGGCCTGCCGCGTCCTGCAGGGCATCTCCACCGGCATCGAGGCTCCACTCTCCACCTCCCATGCCGTGGAACTGGCACCCGAAGGCCGTGAAGGCTACGTGGCCGGCATCATGTCCTTCTACGTCAACATCGGCATCCTCATGGCTTCCCTGGTCAGCTTCCTTTGCAGCCTGCTGATCGGCGGAGCGGCCATGGGCGAATGGGGCTGGCGAGTGCCCTTCATCATCGGTGCCTTGTTCGGTTTCGTGGTCCTCTACCTGCGCCGTTCCCTCCCGGAAACCCTCAAGCAAGAGGAAATGGCCACCAATACCCCGCGGGCCGTCTGGAAGGGCGTTGGCAAACACTGGCTCTCCGTCCTGGCCATCATCTTCGTGGTGGGCGCCGCGCAGGCCTACAACTACGCCTGGAACGTCGGCCTCCCCAGCGCAGCACGCAGCGGCTTCAAGGAAGACCCCACTGCCGTGTTCGCCCTCACCACCGTCCTGGGCGCCATCCTGGTTGTCGGATCCTGGGTCATCGGAAAGCTTGCCGACGGCAAGGCGATGTCCAAGTGGTTCCTCGTGACCCGCATCCTGGCCATTCCGTCCGTGTTCCTGATGCTGCTCTACGTCCAGCCGGGCATCGGCGGCTTCGCAGCAGTCCTCCTGGGCGGCTCGATTGTCCTGGTGCTCAACATGACCCTCTACAACGTGGTCAGCTCCTCCCTGATGCCCAAGAACATCCGCGGCGCAGGCGTCGCGCTCGGTTACGGCATCGGCGTGGCAGTCTTCGGCGGCACCGCTTCCTATCTTCTGGTGTGGTTCCAATCCCTGAACCTCACCTGGATCTTCCCGGTCTACGTGGCCGTCCTGTCCATCCTCAGCATCGTTTTCTACCTCGCCGCACGCCGTTCCAACGGCATCTTCGTCGGCAAGTAAGGACCTCACCATGAACTCCCTCGAACTCAGCACCACGACGGCGGACCTCACCGCCCCGGTCATCTCCCGTTCCGATGTACTCGTCGTCGGTGGCGGCCCCGCCGGTGTGGCAGCCGCCGTCACGGCAGCCCGATCCGGCGCGAAAGTCACCCTCCTGGAGCGCTACTCGTCCCTGGGCGGCCTCGCTTCCGGTGGCATGGTCCTGGTGCTCGATGACATGATCAACGGCCAGGAAATCACCGTCACCGGCATTGTCTCCGAGTACGTCGAACGCCTGCAGAAGCTCGGCCTCGCCATCGTCCCGCCTGCCGATGACCGTAAGACCTCCGAGGAACTGTGGAACAAGTGGGGCCGCTACGGCACCTTCGACTTCCACTCGCACACCAACCCGAAGCCCATCTGCTACGCGGCAGCCTTCGATCCCGACGGCTGGAAGCGGGTCTCCAACGACCTGGTCCGCGAAGCCGGCGTGGACCTTCGCCTGCACTCCTGGTTCTCCCGTCCCATCGTGGACAACGGGGTCATCAAGGGCGTCATCTGCGAAACGAAGTCCGGACCCCAGGCCTTCACGGCAGACGTCGTCATCGACACCACCGGCGACATCGACGTTGCTTCACGTGCCGGCGCCAGCTACGCCAAGGACAACTACCTCACCACGCTCGTCTTCCGGCTGGGCAACGTGGACACCAACGCGGCAGAAACCTTCGAACAGGCCAACCCCAAGGAAGCCCGCGCCATCAACCGCAAGATCAAGCGCCTCCTCGGCGGTGCCTGGGAACTGTGGTGGCTCAAGACCCCCATCGACGGCGTGGTGTGGTGCAACGCCCCGCACATGACCGGCTTCGACGGCGTGGACCCGGCAGACATGACCGCCGCAGAATTCGCCGCCCGGGACAGGATCTCCGAGGCTGTGGAGTACGTCCGCGCCAACCTGCCCGGCTTCGAAAACTGCTACATGCTGGACGTCGCCTCCCAGATGGGCGTCCGCCAGACCCGCCTGCTTGAGGGCGAATACGTCATGACCAAGGACGACGTCACCCAGCGCCGCCACTTCGAAGACACCGTGGCCCGCGGCCGCGACTATTACTACCCGTACCGCTCGCTGCTGCCCAAGGAAGTGGACCAGCTCCTGGTGGCCGGTCGCCACTACTCCGCCACCCCCGAAGCCCAGAAAATGTCCCGCGAAATCCCGCCCTGCATGGCCATGGGCCAGGCCGTCGGCGTCGCAGCAGCCCTCGCCGTCGAGAACAACCTCCTGGTCCGCGATGTCGCGGCAGCGGACATCCAGCTGGGCATGCGCCGGCACGGCGCCGACCCGGGCGACGTCCCGTCGTCGAACGCCACCATCGACTCCGACGCAGTGGTGCCGGCATGAGCACCATGACAGTTGAGCAAGCCGAAACCGCTGAACAGACTGAAAGCACGACGGCGGCCCGCGCCGCGGCGGCACCGGCACCCGTGCCGCTCCCCCTGGACGGCATCAAGATCGTGGACTTCACGCAAGTGTTCATGGGACCGTCGGCCACCCAGCTGCTGGGTGATTACGGCGCAGACATCATCAAGGTCGAACGCCCCGGCGCCGGTGACATCTCGCGCAATTCCTTCCCGGACCAGGACGGCCAGGACAACCCCATCTTCCTGTCCATCAACCGGAACAAGCGCAGCGTCTCGGTGGACACCCGCACCGACGAAGGCCGCGAGGTGCTCCACCGGCTCATGGCCGACGCGGACGTGGTGGTCAGCAACTTCCGTTCAGGTGTCATGGAGCGGATGGGCTTTGGCTACGAGGACCTCAAGGCGAAGAACCCGGGCATTATCTGGGCTTCGGGCACAGGCTTCGGGCCCGAAGGTCCTTACTCGCACAAGGGCGGACAGGACGCGATCGCACAGGCCTACTCGGGCGTGATGTGGCGCCGCGAGTCCGATGACACCAAACCGGCGATCTATCCCACCACCCTGTGCGACTACATCACAGGCATGCACCTCATGCAGGGCATCCTGCTGGCGCTGCGCACCCGCGAAGCCACCGGCACAGGCCAAAAAGTGGAAGTGACCATGTACGACTCCATGCTGCACCTGCAAATGCAGGAAGCGTGCATGCAGCTCAACCGCGGTTACGAGGTCAACTGGGGTGCCATGCCGCTGAGTGGAGTCTTCGAGACCACCGACGGTGCCGTGTGCATGGTGGGCGGCTTCACCCCCGATCCCCTGGCCCGCATCTCCGAGGCCCTGGAACTCGACGAGGACCTCACCGAACGGCCCGGCTTCGCCACGCTGGAGCAGCAGTTCAAGAACAAGCCCGCGCTGCAGGCCATCTTCCGTGAGCACTTTGCCACGAACACCACGGAATACTGGACCGCAAAGCTTGAAGATCAAGGACTGCTCAATGCGCCCGTACACACCTTGGAGCAGGCCCTTGCCGATGCCCAGACCGAGGCCAACGGCATGATCGTCGAGGCCGAACACCCCTCCGTGGGAACCGTGCGCATGCTCAACGCACCCATCCGGCTTTCGGCCACTCCCCCGTCCATCCGCCGCACGGCCCCGCGCTTGGGCGAGCACAACGTGGAGGTCCTGTTGGAGAACGGCTTCGACGCAGCGACCATCGAGCGGTTGCAGCAGTTGGGAGTCCTCCGATGAGCGTTGTCGCTGAAGAGCGAGTGGACACGGTCACGCTGACCATCGAGGACGGCGTCGCGACGGTCACCATCGACCGGCAACATGTCCTCAACGCCGTGGACGGGACCACCCATGCCCGGCTCAACGAGATCTGGGACCAGGTGGAGGCAGATCCCTCCGTACGGGCCGTGGTGGTGACCGGCGCCGGCACCCGCGCCTTCTGCGTTGGTGCCGATATGTCGGCCGACGCCGTGGACAAAACCGGCCTGGAATACTGGGCCGGCCTGGATCCCAACGGCTTCGGCGGACTGAGCCTCCGCACCACCCTCGATGTCCCCGTCATTGCCCGTGTCAACGGCTACGCCCTGGGTGGCGGCATGGAAATCGTCCTCGGCGCGGACATCGTGGTGGCCGCCTCCAGCGCGAAGTTCGGCTTGACCGAGCCTCGCGTCGGGCGGTTGGCGCTCGACGGCGGCATCCACCAGTTGGTCAGGCGGGTCCCGTACACGCAGGCCATGGGGATGTTGTTGACCGGCCGCAAAGCCGATGCCGCAGAAATGCAGTCCATGGGCCTGGTCAACGAGGTAGTCCCAGCAGAGGAACTCGACGCCGCCGTGCAGCGCTGGGTAGACCAGATCGTGGCATGCGCCCCCACCTCCGTCCGGGCCGTCAAACAGATGGTGACCCAGACATCGCATCTGACTGCCAAGGAAGCCCGCGGACTCCGCCTGCCCGCCCTTATGGCAGCCCTGGACAGCGAAGACTCAGCCGAGGGGGTCAGGGCGTTCCAGGAAAAGCGCCCTCCGGTGTGGCCCGGGCGCTGACGCACCCTCCCATCACCCACAAACCCCGTCCCGCACTGAAAGGAACCAACCATGCCGCAGTCCCCTGCGCCCAAAAACAGCCTACGGACCAGTCTTCCGGGCGGGGTTTGGGGCGTCGTCGCCACCCCCTTCCAAGGCAGCACCCTCGACGTGGACCTGGACAGCCTGGCCGAACTCGTGGAGCACTACCAGGCCATCGGAGCTACCGGGCTCACCGTGCTCGGGGTCTTCGGCGAAGCAGCCGCGCTGACCCCGGAAGAACGCCGCGACGTCCTGGAAACCGTGGTCGAAAGCACCACGCTTCCCTTGGTGGTGGGCGTGACCGCGCTCGCCACCAGGCCTGCCATCGAGGAAGTCCTCGCCGCCCAGGACGCCGCCGGCAACCGCCTCGCGGCCGTCATGGTCCAGGCCAACTCGGCACGCCCGGAAACCGTCATTGCCCACCTGGACGCCATCCACCGGGCGTCCGGCGTCCAGGTTGTCCTGCAGGACTACCCGCTGGCCAGCGGGGTCAGCATCTCCACCGCGGCGTTGGCCACGGTGGTCAACGCCTGCAGTTACGTCGTCGCCGTCAAAGCCGAGGCCCCGCCCACCAGCGTCGCCATCGCGGACCTGAGTGACGCCGTCGAGGTTTCCATTTTTGGCGGACTTGGCGGGCAAGGGCTCCTGGACGAACTCATGGCCGGCGCCGCAGGTGCCATGACCGGCTTCTCCTACCCCGAGGCGCTCATCGCGTGTGTCCGGGCATGGCAAGCGGACGGCTACGAGGCCGCCCGGCGCGAACTGCTGCCCTACCTGCCGCTGATCAACTTCGAGCAGCAAGCCAAGGTGGCATTGGCCATCCGCAAGGAATGCTTCCGCGAGCGCGGACTCATCAAGGACTCCGGTGTCCGCGCTCCAGCGGCCGGATTCCCCGAAGTGCTCCGCTCCTCCATGCACGTGCATCTGGAGGAAGCCGCTGCCGCGCTGGGCTCCCGTGCAACTGTGGGGAGTATCTGATGGACCTCGGCATCGCAGGAAAGACCGCGCTGGTCGCCGCGTCCACCGGCGGGCTTGGCTTGGCCGTCGCGCGTGCGCTGGCGGCCGAGGGGGTCCGTGTGGCAGTGGTTGGCCGTCGGCGGGACCGGGCAAAGGAGATCGTTGCCGAACTGCAGGCCGCCTACGGCACGGGAGTCCTGGGCAGCGCAGGCTTCGACGCTGTTGCCATCGAGGCGGACCTCGGCACGGAGGAAGGCATCGCGTCGGCCGTGGACCAGACCGTGGCGAACCTTGGACCGATCGACATCCTGGTGCTCAACGGCCCCGGTCCCAAGCCCGGCGCGGCCGCCACGCTCAGCTCCGAGGAGATGGCCGCGGCCTTCGATCTGCTGGTCAAACCGCACCACGCCCTGGTCTCGCGGGTCCTGCCCGGGATGCGGGAGCGCCGTTGGGGTCGCATCCTCGCGATCGGTTCCAGTGGAGTCACCGCTCCGCTTCCCAACCTCGCGGTCTCCAACACGGGACGGGCCGCCTTGGCCGGCTACCTCAAGACCCTGTCAGCCGAGGTGGCTTTGGACGAAGTCACCGTCAACTTGCTCCTGCCCGGCCGGATCGCCACGGACCGCGTCACCCAACTTGACCAGGCCGCCGCGAAACGCCGGGGCACCACGCTCGAGGACATCCAACTCGAGTCCCGGAAAACCATCCCGGCCCGCCGTTATGGAGAACCCGCCGAGTTCGGTGCCGCGGCCGCCTTCCTGTGCAGCGCACCGGCGTCGTACATCACCGGCGTGGCACTCCGGTGCGACGGCGGCCTGATCCGCAGCCTCTGAACCCCCACACTTTAAGGACTTGCCATGACTTCAACAGCGTTCGAAACCACCCTGACAGCTGAGGCAACCACCACTGCCCAGAACCTCATCAACGGGCAATGGCTCGGCGAAGGCACCACGGAACGGATGAACCCGGCATGCCCCGGCGAACTCGCGGCCCTCTCCCCGAGCGGCACGGCCGAGGACGTGGACGCCGCCATCACCGCCGCAACCGCTGCACAGCCCACGTGGGCGGCACTGCCCGCACCCTCGCGTGGCGCCATCCTGATCGCCGCCGGAAACCTGCTGATCGAGCGGCAAGCCGCCATTGCCGAAGACCTCGTCCGGGAAGAGGGCAAGACCCTCGCCGAAGCCAAAGGTGAGGTCAAGCGGGCGTCGGACGTCCTGCGCTACTTCGGCTCTCTGGGCTGGGCCGCCACCGGCGAAGTGCTGCCGAGCGGACTTCCGGACACCACCATCACCACACGCCGCGAAGCTCTGGGAGTAGTCGGCCTGATCACGCCCTGGAACTTCCCCATCGCCATCCCGGCGTGGAAGACCGCCCCCGCCCTGATCAGCGGCAACACCGTGGTGATCAAGCCCGCCGAGCTCACCCCGTTGTCCGCGACGCATCTGGCCCGGGCGCTGCAGGACGCCGGGCTCCCGGATGGCGTGTTCAACGTGGTCCACGGCAAGGGCCGCGTGGTGGGCGATGCCCTGGCCCGCGATCCCCGCATCGCCGGGCTTTCCTTCACCGGCTCCACCAACGTTGGCCTCGCGCTGCAGGAAATCCTCAACGCCCGCCGAGCCCGCGTGCAGCTGGAGATGGGCGGCAAGAACGGCGTCCTGGTGCTGGACGACGCCGATCCCCGCAAGGCGGCCCAAGTGGTCGCGGCAGGTGCCTTCGGACTCACCGGCCAGGCCTGCACGGCGACGTCCCGCGTCTACGTGACGCCAGGCATCCGTGCCGCGTTCCTCGATGCGCTGGTCGCGGAGGCCGCGGCGTACAGCACCGGCGATGGGCTCGCGGACGGAACCCGGATGGGCGCTGTGGTGAGCCGGCAGCAATTCGAGCAGGACCAGGCAGCGGTGCGTACCGCCGTCGAACGCGGCGCGACGCTGCTGCACGGAGAGTACGACGGCGACCCCTCCGGTGCGTTGTTCTTCCCGGCCGCGGTCCTCACCGACTTGCCCTTCGACGATGCCGCAGCGACGGAGGAAATCTTCGGCCCGGTGGTGGCGGTGCTGGAAGTCCCCGACTACGAAGCCGGGTTGGCTGCCATCAACGACTCCCGCTACGGACTGACCGCAGGTATCTGCACCGATTCCCTGGCATTGGCCACAGACTTCGCTGCCCGGGCGCAGGCCGGTGTGGTCAAGGTCAACCGGCCAACGGCGGGCCTGGACCTCAACGTACCGTTCGGCGGTGTCAAGGACTCCTCCACCAACACGTTCCGCGAACAAGGACGGTCCGCGCTGGAGTTCTTCACGTGGGGCAAGACCGTCTACACGGGCGTGTAGCAGGCCATGAGTTATGTGATCGCGCAGCCCTGCGTGGATGTGAAAGACAAGGCCTGCATCAACGAGTGCCCTGTGGACTGCATCTACGAGGGCGCGCGTTCCCTCTATATCCACCCGTCCGAATGCGTGGATTGTGGTGCCTGCGATCCCGTGTGCCCGGTTGAAGCGATCTACTTCTCCGAGGACGTCCCGGATGAGTGGGCTGACTATGTGAGGGCCAACGCGGAGTTCTTCGACGACGGTCCGGGTTTAAGCCGGCCGGACACAGACCACCCCGTGATCTCCGCAGAACCCTTCCGCCTACCCGTCCCCCAACCCAACTAGGTCGCATTAGTGCGCGTTTTCGGCCCTCAAAACGCGCACAACTGCGACCCAGTTGGGGTTAGTTGTTCGAGGCGGGCGCAAGGCGGTAGCCCACGCCGCGGACTGTTTCCAGCCAGCGGGGGCTCTGGATACTGTCGCCCAACTTCTTGCGCAGATTACCCATGTGCACTTCCACGGCACGCTCGTCCGCGTCACTGACGTACGAGCCGACGTCGTAGGGCTCGTTCCGCAGGCGACGGGCGAGGTCCGCCTTGGTCCGCACGATCCGCCCGGTTTCCAGCAGCGCAACCAGGAGGTCGAATTCCGTGCGGGTCAGCTTCAACTCCGTGCCGTTCAAGACGGCGGTACGGGAGCCCGCGGAAACGGCCAGTCCGTTGTGGCTCACCTCTGGATCCGTCTCTTCCGCGGCGGCCTTGGAGTCCGACGACGACCGCGGCCTGCGCATCATGGCCTCCACCCGGGCGCGCAGCTCGCGAGGCCGGAAGGGTTTGGTGAGGTAATCGTCGCCACCGGCTTCGAGGCCCATGAGGGTATCGAGCTCCTCGGCCCGGGCCGTCAGCATAATGATGTACGCATCCGAGGTTTTCCGGATCTGCCGTGCAACCTCGAACCCATCGATGTCCGGAAGGCCAAGATCAAGGGTAATAACGTCAGGGTTGAGTTCCCGGGCAGAGGAGACACCGGCCGATCCCGTGGAGGCAACGTGGACATCAAACCCGGCCTGCGAAAGAACCACACGGACCAATTCGCGTATATCCTGGTCGTCCTCAATAACCAGCCCCACACGTACTTCACTCATCGCTGCCCCTCAGCCCCCTTAGATAACCCTTCGAAGTATAACCATTATGGTTAGGCTGATCTCATGAACAGACTTTCTTCCGCCTCCCCGCGGGTTGCGCCATGACCAACCCGACCATCTGGGATTTGGGCGAAAAGAAGAATCTGCTGGTCTTTCGGCGCTCGTTCCACGAGCACACCCTGCGCATGCGCGTCGTCCTGAGCCAACTGCCACTCTCGGTATGCGTCTGCCTCTCCGCCATCCTCGTGTGGCTGTTTTTCCCGGCCACGCTTAGTAATCCGTTTTTTGTCATCTTCCTGCTGAGCCAGGCGTTCCTGCTGGCCGCCTGCGTCATTGTGCCGTGGCACAGGCTTCCGTTTCCCAGCTTCCTGGCCATTCCCGTCCTGGACATGGTATCCATCGGCTTTGGCAGGGAAGGTGGACAGGAAGCCCTGACGGGACTCAGCGTCTTGGTGGTACTTCCCGTCATCTGGCTATGCGCTTCGGGGCTGTATCCCCGGCTGGCCATCGCCATGTCCTTCCTCGGTCCCCTCGCGATCGTTTGGGCGCCGTGGTTCATCAGGGGCAGCTTCACGGAACAGGACCTCACCAAACCCCTCCTCTTCCCCATCCTGATCGTAGGCATCGGCGTGTCCGTCAGCGTCCTGACGCTCAGCATGATGCGGCAGCAAAGAGCCTTGGAGGAGAAGGATGAGGAACTCAAGGAAGCGCTGGACGCCAGCACCAAGCAGGAGCGCCTCCTGAACACCGTCATGGAAGCCCTCCCCTTGGGAGTCGTTGCCGTGGACGGGAATGGCCACGACATTCTCATGAACCGCCGCCAGCGCCAGAGCCACAGCCTCGCGACGCCGCCGGACAACCCGGATCCCAACGAGGCCGAACTGCTGGTCTTCGACACCGACCGGACCACTCCCCTGCCGGCAGACCAGCGTCCCGTCCGCAGGGCCGTTTTGGGCGAACGGTTCACCGACCAACTCGTGTGGCTGGGCAGCGGGACTGACCAGCGCGCCTTCACGGCAAGCGCCAGGCCGATGGTGGATGACGATGGAAAGTTCGCCGGCTCCGTGGTGGTGTTCAATGACGTCACCGAACTGGTCAACGCCCTGGCAGCCAAGGACGACTTCGTAGCCAACGTGTCCCACGAGTTCCGGACGCCTTTGACCTCCATCCTGGGCTACGTGGAATTGATCCTGGACGATCCCCACGGCCTCGATCCGAAGTACCGGATGCAGTTGGACATCGTCCGGCGCAACGCCGAGCGGCTCCTCACCCTCGTCTCGGACCTGCTGTCCGTGCGGTCCGGCCAGATTGCCATCCAGCCCCACACCGTGGACGTGGTGGAGCTGGTCCGCAGCAGCGTCACTTCAGCCGAGCCCCGAGCCGCGAAGGCAGGCATCCGGCTGTCCATGGACGTGCCTCCCGTCCTGGAAGCCCGGGTGGATTCCTCCCGGATGTCGCAGGTGCTGGATAACCTGGTCTCCAACGCCATCAAGTACTCCCCCGACGGCGGCGATGTGGTGGTGGCCGCCTGGGAGGACCAGGACTACGTTTTCTGCCGGGTTTCGGACACAGGCATGGGCATGACCGAGGAGGAAGCGTCAGAGGTCTTCACCAAGTTCTTCCGGGCAGGCGGAGTCCGCAACAGTGCCATCCCGGGCGTGGGGTTGGGGCTTCCCATCAGCAAAGCAATCGTGGAAGCCCACGGGGGCAGCATAGAACTGGAAAGCGAACCGGGACGCGGAACCACCTTTACGGTCAAGGTTCCTGCCTAGCCACGGCTACGCACCTTAGCGCTTGGCCGTCACCAGACCGGAATCACGACGGCGGCCAAAGAGGAAGTAGCTCACCGGACCAAAGAAGTTGATGAAGGACGCTGCACGCCACAACACCTTCTTGCCCCTGATCTGCGCTTCCGGGGTCTTGGCCAAACTGCGTTGCGCGGCGATCAGCAACGTCAGGTTCACCGCACCGCTGATCATCAGCATCACGCGTTGGCCTGTGCTCATGTCTCGCCAAGATTTCTTGCGGGCCATCATGCCTCCATCCGGGAACGTGTACTTCTCAGGCTAGTCTTCGGCTCCGCGACCCGCCACAGCCTGCCGCACTACTTCACCCCAGGACTGTTCGGCGAGGTCCTTGATGGCGGCCAGGATGTCCTGCGGCGGCAGGGAGAGGTCCAGCGGGTACTCCACAATATCGATATCCGTATTGAGGATCCGCCGCAGCTTCATCTCCCCTTGACCGGCATAAACGAGCCACGCCGTGGGAACCCGCAGGGCCGTGCAGTAGGCCAGCAGTTGGTAGTGATCGGCGTTGAGCGAGGCGCCCGCGTCACCGGCTGCCGTGTATTTGGAGTCGTAAACCACCACGGGACGTCCACCCAGGAAATGTGCGGCGTCCGGCCTGACCATCAAGCGATCGGTGTCCCGGACAGCTTCGTTGAGCAAGGCACCGTACTGCAGGCGCATCTCTCCCGGGTGCGAACTCATGGCTTGGCGCAAGGCCGTGCCCACGAAGTTCTCGAACACTTTGGCCATGTCCACCACGAAGGACGCCGTTTGCTGCTTGCCCTCTCCTGCCTCCGCGGACGCGTTGCGCAGGATCACTTCGGCCAGGCGGAGCACCGCGTGGTACCGCAGGTTCATCCTGCTGGCCTTCCACGGCGGCAGTGGCGCTCCGGACTGGAGGCGGGTGACGGCGTCGAGCTTTCCCTTGAGCTGCCGCAGGCGGCTCTGGACATCGGCGCGGACGCCGGGCACCTGCGCCATGCGCTCCAGCGCGGCGCGGAGGATCCGGTTCTCGGCGATGTCCTCGGTGAATTCGTCGTAGGAGACTTCCAACGGGACCATCATGCCGGGGCGGCGGGAGATCTGGTCCGAAATCCGGATCCGGCCCTTCACGGTCCGCAATGATTCGTCCACGGTGAGGTATCCCTGGAGGACCCCGCGGCTCAGGGCACGGTCGGCCAATTGTGCCAGAGATTCGGCGAGCGCACTCCACAGGTCCGGGTGCTCCACGGCTTCCACGGCGTGATCGCCAAAGCCTTGGTCGCCGGCGTAACTCAGCAGGAACAGGAGCCGGTTCAGGCCCAGGCGATCCTTGGGGCGCACCTCCAGCTGAATGGTGGAGGTGCGTACAGAGCCCACTTTGCCGGCCGGTTCGATCCGGTAGAGCCCCATGCCCATGGGCGAGGTCTTGGCCAGGCCGCTGGCATTGATGAACGCCGCCGACTCGGGGTCCAGTTTGTCCACCACGCCGCGGGACAGTTCGTCCATGACGATGTGCCGTGGTCCGGTCAGCCTCCCCTGGCCCCGTTTCGCTACGGCCGCCGCGGTTCTGCCAACGGCCGGGGTGACGCTCCGCGCCGGAGCGCCCGACGGCTCAGCTGCGGCGCTGGAAGGCGGCCGCCCCGGGCGGGGCGGGATGGCCTTAGCGGGCCGCAAGTCGTCCCAGCAGCTGGTCCAGGCCGAAGCGCTCTTCCAGTTGTGCACGGTTCAGTTGGCCGTGGTAGTGCTCCTCAAGGAGGGGCATGAGCTCGTACTTCCAGATCCTGCGCAGGCCCGTGGGGTTCTGGGCAGCGTTCTTCATGAAGTACGACGGCCCGATCATGAGGTCCCGGTCCCAGTCGTCAATGGCCTCGTTGAGGGCATCCAGGAGGTCCGCGTTGAGGGTATCCAGCCCGCGGGCTTCGAGGAAGCGGCGCAGGGAGCCCTTGACCGGCTCCACGTTGGGGTGGAGCTCAATGAACGCAAAGCGGCGGCGGATGGCCGCATCCATCATGGCGATGGAGCGGTCCGCGGTGTTCATGGTGCCGATGATGTACAGGTTGTCCGGCAAACTGAAGGGCTCGTTGGGGCTGTACTGCAGGTAGATGCGGTCGTCCCGGTACTCGAGCAGGAAGTACAGCTCGCCGAACACCTTGGCCAGGTTGGCCCTGTTCATTTCATCAATGATGAGGAAGTACGGCTTGTGGGCGTTCTCCGGTTTGGCGGCTTCTTCGGCGAGCCTGCGCAGCGGCCCGGCGACAAGCTTGAAGGACACTTGGCCGTCGTCGGTCTTGTCCGGGCGATAGCCCTCAAAGAAATCCTCATAAGCGTACGAGGGGTGGAACTGCACCAGCTTCACGCGTTCGTCCGTGCTGTCTCCGGCGAGTTCAGCCGCGAGGTGCTTGGCCAGGTACGTCTTGCCGGTGCCGGGCGGACCGTAGAGGACCAGTTGACGGTTCTCTTCCAGGAGTTCAGCGATTTCCTTGAGCGGCTCGAGGTCCATGTGCAGCGAAGCAGCGAACTCTTCGGTCAAAGGCCGGAAGCCCTGCTGCACAACCTCGACGGCGACAGTCGGGGGCGCTTCGTCCTCGCCATCGGTTTCGGCTTCCACAGGGAGCAATTCCTGGAGCGCCTGGATGACCCGGGTGACGTCCACAATAATGCCGGGGGTGGACAGCTGACGCTGGGCGTGGCGTGGCAATTCGGTGATGGCGTAGCTGTCGTCGAACCAACGGACCTTGCGGCGGATCCGGCGGTTGTCCTCATCCGGTTCGCCCAGGACCACGCCGACGCGTACGCGGCCACCGTTTTGGTAGAGCGTGAGGTCACCGGGCTTCATGACGGTGAGGAAGGCGAAGACGGCGGTCTTGGTGTCCTCGCGCTCTACGTAGCCAAGGTGCTTGCAATCCTCGTCCACAGCATGCTGGACCACGCCGGCCGTGACTCCGGCGTCCAGGGAACGGAGGTGTTCCACATCCAGCGTGGCCTTTTCTTCGCCGAGCCATCCGGCGAGCAGGTCGGCGTTGTCGTGGTGCGTGCGCAGGAGCCATGATCGGCGGCCAGGGTCTCCCACCTTCCGCCACTGGCTCACCAGTTGGCGCGCGTACCAGTCGATCCGCTGGCCGGCCTGCTCATCCAGGTGGAGCCGGATCCGGTGGATGTCCGCAGTGATGTCTTCCTCGGTGTCGCCGTCGGCCCCGCCCACCAACGATGCGAAGGCGTCACGGATTTCCCGGCGCTCCACGTCGGCCACCACGGGCTCAAAGTAGCTGGGCCACACGAGGTACTCGATGCTGCGACGGAGGGCGGGCTGGTCCTCGGGTGTTCCAACGGCCAGTTCGTGGAACTTCAGGGGATCGGACAGTGCCTCGCTGATGGTCTCCGTGCTTTGGCTGTCCACGTGCTCCACGAAGCGGCACAGCCACACCAGGTGGTCCCAAATGGTCCAGTTGAACTCAGCCGTGCGGTCCCGGATGACGCCGTGGTCCGTCATGCCTTCATAGAGTTCTTCGGGCAGCTCAACGGCAGGCTCCACCCACGAGGCCGCCTCGGCAACACGCGCGCGCTTGACCCGGAGCGACTTGACCTCGTGGGCCAGCGGCAACGACTGCAGGAACAGCAACTCGACGGCCAGCAGCTTGGCCTCGCGGGAAGCGCCCTCGAGGTTCTGGCGCAGGTTGGTCATCATGGGCGCCTTGGAATCCGCCACTCCCCGTTCGAGCCGTTCCAGCAGTTCCCGTGCGGCGTCGGCCGTCCACGTCAGGGTCCTCCCATCCAAGGCTGACGGTCTGCCTTGGAGGGCCGGACTGAGCACGTACCACGCCGCGTCCTCGATCTCCTTGGAGATTCCGGGGGCGCGGTCAATGGCAGGCATCACGGAGGGGGTCACCATGCCAACTTACCTTGTTTGCTTTAAGTCGGCATCTGGATTTCCACAGGGTTCATTCAGCTTTTAATGCATCCCAAACCGGTAGGCAGCAGGGACGGGTTCGCCAGGACATACCTCCTCCCACAGGTCCGCGATGGCGTCCTCGCCTTCCCGCAAATCAGGGATCTCGACGCCGTCACGGAGGATCGCCGCGGCCTCGGCTCCGTGCCCGCCGCGGGCGAGCGCCAGCGCCCTGAGGAACGTCAAACGTCCGACGGCGGCACCCTCCTTGGGTGCCGACTCCGCCAGGTCCAGCGCCATGACCGGGTCTCCGTGCCGAATGCTCAGGGTGACGGCTTCCACGAGTAAGGCGATGACGGTTGAATCAGCCTCCACGCCGTTCCGCAACTCAGCGAGGCCTTCTTCGTTTTTCCCCGCAGCGAGCAGGGCCAGGCCCAAACCACGGTGAGCCAAGGCCTTCGTCCGCCTGTGGGCATGCTTGGCGCCAAGTGTCCGTTTGTACCATTCCTTGGCGCCATTGAGGTCCTGCCTGGCATGCCGCATGGTAGCCACCTGGAAGTCCGCTTCCGGGTTCCCCTGCGCTTCAAGAAGCTCCTCCCAGTCCGCGCCGGCAACAAAGGAGGGCGCGCCGTCGAACGGTTGCCCTTTCAGCAGCCCAAGCCACGGTTCCTGCTCCGCCGTGACGCTTTCCGTGACGAACGGCGTGCCGCTTTCGTCGATCCACCGCTTGCCGGTGCGCCGGCGCCGGGCGCGTTCGGCCACTCCCCAGCCGCTGCCGGTCAGCAGCATTTTCGACGGCGGCACATCGGCGTTGCTGATCGCGGCGGGAAGCATGGCCTCCAGTTCCTCGTGCGGCAGCAGTGTCTCCAGCTTCCGGCCCGCGTGTTCCACGGCAGCGTCCCAATCCTGGCCGTGTGAAATGCCCGGATCAAGGTGCCCGTTGCCATAGGCCTCCACCCAGGACCACACCGTTTCGGCGGGCATGACGAGGTGTTCGAACTGGGTCTGTGCCAGTCCCGCCTGGATTTCGGCGTAGGGGCCGGCGCCGGGGCTCAGCCACTCCTGCCATCGCTTGCCTCCCTGCCCCTGGCCCCAGACGAAAAGCTTCTTACCCCGCAACAGGCCGGTGGAGAGCATCGCGAGCCCATCGCCGTCGTCGTCAGCTGCCACTACCCAACGGCGCTCGGCCGGATCGATGTCGAAGAAGAAGTCGGCCGCGTGCGGGCTGTTGACCAGCCAGGTGCCGTCGTAGCCTTCATGGGCCGTGGGCCGGACGCGGGTGATGTCCGTGGCGTAGTCGCTGCCGAACGCCTCGTCCGCGGGCGCGATCACGCGGGTCCTTGCTGTCTCCGGGATCGCCGCGTTGCTCCACCAGTACATGGGAACGTCGTGGTCATTGGGGTTGCGGATCCGCACGGCGGCGAACAACACGGCCGAATCCTCCGGCAACCAGAGGTCCACCTGGAACACCACTTCGCGGAGCCGTTCGAATTCCCACATCCGCAGGACGTGCTTGCCGTCCGGGGTGTGGACGATCGCCGTATGCAGCGGATCGCAACTGGTGGGCGAATGGCCGCGCGTTCCGATGTTCCACTCCAAACCGCCGGCAAACCACGCCTTACGCAGCGCGATATTGGCCAGCTGCGGCGCTCCGTGGGTGTGCAGGAGCTGCTTGCCCGTGGCTTTGTCGAACAACTCCCAAATCCTGCCGCCCAGCGACGGCAGCACCGTGGCGCGCAGCTTGCTGTTTTCAAGCACGACGGCGGGAAACTCCCTGGGTGCCGCGTCCCGGTCATAGCCGTCCTGCATGAGGTATGGATAAACGTTGGGCACCAGGCCGTACCGTGCAGACGCCTGGAGCTCCTCAGGGATGCCCTCGCCCACGGTGTAGGGCTGGTCGAGTTCGGAGGCCACCACGGGCAAGGGGTTCAGGGGGCCAAGGTCCGCCATGCCCAGCGTCAGGGTTGTCACTGTGAGGTTGGATGATGCCACGTCAGTATCCAATCGTGAGGAGGAGCCCGCGGTTCGGCTCGATGGTGATGGTGGCGCCGGGCTTGTAGTGCGCGGCATTCTGGAAGCCCTCAATGGCAGGGGCGTCCATGTCCACGGACGCAAGGTGGGCGGAACCGGCGTCGAAATTCAACTGCACGTCCACAGTCTCCTCGGACCACGAAGCCAGCGCTACTACTGCCTTCCCGCCGTCCGTCCACGTGGTGGCCAGGATGTCAGCATGGCTGGTTGTGACCGGCGCCTGCGGATCCCAGTGGCCCACCATCTCCATCTGCTCCAACCCTGTCTTTGCCCAGAAGTCCCACAGGGGCCGGTTGTCCACGCGCGGCGCCCTGCCCGTCATGCCGAACACCATGCCTCGCCAGGGATTGCCGCCGTTTTCGAGCATTTCGCCCATGAGGCCGAACGGTATTCCGGACAACTCCACCAGCCAGTAGTCCGGGTCGGTTCCTTCATAGTCGAAGTACTCCCCGAGCCAGAGCCGGTCCACATAGGGCAGCTGCTCCATGTACAAGTTGGCTGACGACGCGTAGCCATCGTGGGCGGTGAATTGGTTGGCCGAATGCAGGTCGATCTCCGGGCCGTCAGTGGCGCGCTCCCGGCAGGCTGTTTCCAGCACTTTCCGGACCCGCAGCATGGTGTGCCGGTCGAAGGCGATGTCATCCAGGTAGATCCCGTCGATGCCGTCCTCGCCTTTGGACAGCTCGGCGAGGCTGCGGACGTAGAAGTTCTCCAGCCGCGAGCCACCTGTGGTGACCACCGCAATGTCATCCACGTTGGGTGCAAACCACGCGGAGACGTAACCATCCCCGGCGTGTTCCTGGAGCCAGATGTGTCCCTTACCCGGTCCGTCGCTGAACACCTCATGGTCCAGGTGGAGCATGGGCAACAGCTCAGGACTGTGGAAGGTGAGCTCCCGGACGGTGTTGTAGACCTTGGCCTTGAGTCCGTGCTTGTGGCACTCGGCTATGTAGCTGCGGAGCTTGTCCTCACTCAGCAGTGGATCGTTGATGTAAGGGGCGGGCGCCGTGGCGTGATGGATGTTGACCACCGTTGCGCCTGCTTCCGCAATCTGTTGTGGGTCCGCTGGCTCGTGGAAATACCGCTTGACCAGATGTTTGCCAGGTTCGATCGGTTTGAACGGAGTCAGGAGGAGCCGGAAATCGAAGTCGAGTGCGTGCCCGGAGTCCAGGGCGCGTGGCCCGCTGGTGGCTTTTACGGTGACAATGCCGTCCTGCGTCCGGAGCGAGACTCCCCCGGTCCCCCACGAATCCGGCTGCAGCAGCGGCTTCTCGAGGTAGAAATTGGTGTTCAGCGGCCGTTCGTAGCTCTTGTCACGGAGGGCGAGTTGCAGCCCCGCATGAGCCCCGCCCAGCCACAGCGCGTCCTGGTTCTTGCTTGCCACGTTCCACACCCAGTCCAGTTCCGCGGGTCGCTGTCCGCCCGGGATTCCCAAGCCCATGGCAAGCGGTACCGCAGCTTCATGCAATCCAAGCCGCAGCCCGACGTCGGGCAGGTCCACAGTCCCTCGTGCGCTCAACCGCAGCCCGAAGTGAACGGCACCATCCGCGTCGAGCGTTCCGGCCAGCTCCAGCGACGCCACTGTCTTGCTGCCCTGCAGGCCCGTCCACTGGCAGGTCCACGAGACCCGCGCCGGTCCCGTCACGGTGTAATCGATAGGCCCGTAGGCCCAGTCGATGGTTCCCGTTTCCAACGTCATCGCTTGCGCCAAAAGCCCGACGGCGGGACCGTCCGTTGCCGTCACGCCCGCAGTGAACGTGGAGGTCACCTGCGCCGGGAGACCCGAATCTCCCAGTTTGAGGGTCCTGCCCAGGATCCCCAACGTCCGGCGTTCTCCATCCAGCGTGACAGGGGTAAACGGGGCCACGAGCTCGGCGTCCTGGGCGATGGTCGAGTCGAGCCACGCGAGCCGCCTGAGCAGCCGCGGATCGTTGGTGGCTTCCGTGCGTTCCCTAAGATCCAAGGACACGGCCAGATGCTGCGTTCGGCCGTCGTCGTTTCGGACCGTGATGCCCGCTCTGACCACGCCGTCGGCATCATCGGGGATAGGGACGATGACGAACAACGCCTTTACTGTTCCCGCGGGGATGCTGAGGGACTTCTTCAAGGGCTTGCCGAGCCGGTCCGTTCCGTCGGTGTTGATGCAGCGCCCGTTCGCTACCTCCACCGATACGCCGTCGAGGTCCTTCAGTGCATAGACACCGAGCTGGACCACGTAATCCTCACCCGGCCCGGCCGTGCCCCGGAAGTGGCCGGTGGGTCCGTTGATGGCCCAGTGCGCGGCCAGCCCGTGCCGCATGGAGATGGGGTTGAGCCGGTCTTCGGCGAAGATGAGGAAGGCTTCGCCGGCATACTCCTGCTGAAGCTGCTCCAGTTCTGCCGCTGTCGCCGTGAAGTTCATGGGCGCAAACGAGTCACGCTCGCTGGCGGCCTCGTAACGCACTGCGTGCGCTGGTGGGAGCCGGGTTCCGTTGCTGTCCGCCCACAGGGAAACCACGACGGCGGCCGCCCAGTCGGGCGCTGCGGCCGGCCTGCGTGGGAGGTACTGCGCTTGGGGATAGTGCGCCTTTCCCAGCATCGCGTACGGCAGGTAGTACACGAAGTAGGTTCCGGGGCCATCGACGGCTTGGAAAACCAGCGTGCCGGACTCGCGCGTAGCTACTTCCGCTATGACGTTCCGGACCCTCGTCCCGGAGTGGGCGGCCACGACGATGATCTCCACACCGGCAGGGTCCTGGTCTTGTCGCCGCCAAGGAATGACCACCCTCCTGTTTTGGCCCAAGCCATCGTCCGGGACCTCCACCACGAAGCGGTGGTTGCCGTACAGGAGCTTGTCCCAGTGACCTACGCCGCACTCCATTTCCGGGTGCCCGGTAACGCGTTGGGGTACGTGTTGCCGGGTGGAGCCGATGTGCGGGGATTTGATGGATTGGGCGGGCTTGGAGGGGCGTGTTGTGGCCGGTGTGAGCGGCTCGGGCAGCGGCATCGCTGGGACTCCTGAAGGTAGCTTCCGGGGTGGTTTCACCGAGTTGGTGAATCCTTACATCATTGCCGCGCTCCGTGAAGGCTGTAAAGGGTATTGCGATGCGCGATGAGTGTCATTGGCAGAGTGTTTGACCAGCACGGATTGTGCGTAGGCTTGGTCAGTGACCATGCATGCGAATCAGCTCAGTCTTGGGCTGGCTGAAGCTGTGCGGCTGGTGCGGGGGCTCCTTCCGTCGACCGCCGCATCGGAGGTCGTGGCGGTGGAGAGTTCGGGAACGGTTAACTACCTGTACCGGATAGGACCAGGTTTGGCCGCGAGGTTTCCGATGCAAGGCACGGACGCTGCCCTGGCCCGCGAAACCCTTCTCGCGGAACACGCCGCGATGCGTGAGTTCGCCGCAGTCAGCACCGTTCCATCACCCGTGCCTGTTGCGATTGGCGAGCCGAGCGCCGATTATCCGCTGCCGTGGTCTATCCAGACCTGGATCGAGGGCGAAACTGCTACCGCGACGTCAGCGGCTTCGTCGACAGCCTTTGCGCTGGACCTCGCGGCGCTCATCGCGAGCCTTCGGCAGGCCGACACGAAGGGCCGTTCATTCTCCGGTGGGGGCCGCGGAGGCGAACTGGTCACCCATGATGGGTGGGTGGCACAGTGCCTCCGACGGAGCGAGGGACTCCTGCCGGTTGACCGGCTCCGCCTGGCTTGGTCCTCGCTGAGGCTCCTGCCTCGTCATGGTGACGACGTCATGTCCCACAAGGACCTCATTCCCGGAAATGTGGTCGTGGGCGCCGACTGCCTCGCGGGTATCCTCGACACCGGTGGCTTCGGCCCCGCCGACCCTGCACTGGACCTCGTTGCCGCTTGGCACATGCTCGACTCCAGCAGAAGGAACGTCCTGCGCACGACCCTCGCCATCGGGGACCTCGAATGGAGACGAGGCGCCGCTTGGGCCTTCGAACAAGCTATCGGGCTCGTCTGGTACTACGCCGACACGAATCCTGCGATGAGCGCACTCGGCCGGAGCACCCTGGAACGGCTCCTCGCCGATCCCACGTTGGCCCTGTAGAGACACGCTGTCCCGGTCAAGAGTGCTCCGTGGGACGCCCCGGCCTATCGTCCCTGCGCAGCCCCAATCATGGCAGGCCAAGCCTCACGCCCGCGACTGCAGATTGACGGCATTCACCGCGGCCCTCGCTGCGCGCACTGTCTCGCGGTCTGTCACGGAATAGGCTGTGGGATCCGCGCCGTCCTGGCTCCCGAGGGAAATGGCGGAGTCGGCGAGCGTGGACACAGTCCTCTTGGCGGACAAGTGCACCGCGGAGAGACCTGCCGCATGCATGGCGGGGATGTCCGAGAGCTTGAGCCCTCCCCCGGCCATGATCTCGATGGCCCCAGCGGAACGTTCAACCAGTTGTGCCAGGGTGGGCAGGCCCTCCCCGGCCGTTGGCTCGTGTCCGGACGTGAGGACGCGGGTGAACCCGAGCTCCAGGAGTTGCTCCAGGGCACGGAGAGGATCGCGGGATTGATCGATGGCACGGTGGAAGGTTATCCCGGCCTCCGGCTTGGTCTGCCGGGCCACGTCCACCAGTTTGGCCGTCACGGGAACGTCCACTTCGTCGTCGCGGGTCAGCGCCCCCACCACAACGCCGTCAGCTCCCAGGGCCAGCAGGTGCCTGACTTCGTGAACCATGGTGTCCACCTCCGAGGCGGAATAGTGGAAATCGCCGGGCCGGCACCGGACCAGGGCATGGATTCCCAGGCGACCGTCCACATGTTCCATGCTTGACTCCAGGAGGCCCTGGCTTGGAGTAAGGCCACCGAGTTCCAGGCCGCTGCACAGTTCGATCCTGTCGGCGCCTTCCGCGGCTGACGTTCCTGCGCCCGCAGCGCTTGTCACGGCGATCTCAAGTTTCATGCTGAAACTCTACGTGGACCCGGGTTTGGGCACACCAAAGGCCCCTGAGAAGCATCTCCCAGAGGCCTTAGGTGCAAACCAAGGTGGTTCAGGCCTGGTAGGCCGCGAGCTTCGCCTTTTGCTCCGGAGTGAGCCTCAAGACCCGTCCGTTCTCTTCAGCCACGAAAGCCAGGTGCGTGCTCGCTTTGACGCACTCCTCACGGGTTACGGGATCCTTGATGACGTAGTGGAGATCGAAACTGGCTCCCTTAACGGCGCCCACCCAGATTTCCACGACTGCCGGGATGTTGCGGTATTCCAAGGTTCGGACGTAGCGGACCTTGTGCTCGACGACGAGGGTCATGACGCCTTCGCCAACATCGTTGAACAAGGCGGCGGGCGGCTCCGTGCCCGGCAAACCGGCGCCTGCGGGCGGACCGAAAGCCGCGATGCGGGCTTCCTCCAGCATGCGCACGATCTGCACGTTATTGATGTGGCCGTAGGCATCCATGTCACCCCAGCGCATGGGCACCAAGACCTCGATGCGCTGGGGTGCCACCGACGATTCCGCGGACGCGGGTGCCGTTTGCGTGCTCAGCTGTGCACCGCCGTCGAATCGTCCACAGTGGTTTCGCCCGCATCCTCACCAGCAAACTGGGACATGTAGAGGCGGTAGTACGCGCCCTGCAGGGCCAGCAACTGGTTGTGGTTGCCCTGCTCCACGATCTGGCCGTTCTCCATCACCAGGATGGTGTCGGCATCGCGGATGGTGGAAAGGCGGTGGGCGATCACGAAGCTGGTGCGGTCCGTGCGAAGGGCAGCCATGGCCTTCTGCAGCAACAGTTCGGTACGGGTATCAACGGAGCTCGTCGCTTCGTCGAGGATCAACAAGGATGGATCGGAAACGAACGCACGTGCGATGGTGATGAGCTGCTTCTCACCGGCGCTGACGTTGTTGCCCTCTTCGTCGATGATTGTCTGGTACCCGTCCGGAAGCGCACGGACAAAGCGGTCCACGTAGGTGGCCTTTGCCGCCTCCATGACCTGTTCCTCTGTCGCATCCAGGTTGCCGTACTTGATGTTGTCGTAGATGGTGCCCCCGAAGAGCCACGCATCCTGCAGCACCATGCCCACCTTCGAGCGGAGCTCGGCCCGGCTGAGATCCTTGACGTCCACGCCATCCAAGGTGATCCGCCCTGCGTTGAGCTCGTAGAAACGCATCACCAGGTTGACCAAGGTGGTCTTGCCAGCCCCGGTCGGTCCCACGATTGCCACCGTATGACCCGGCTCAGCGCTGAAGGAGAGGTCCTCGATCAGCGGCTTGTCCTCGACGTAGCTGAAGTACACCTTCTCGAATTCCACGTGTCCGTCTGTCTTGGCCGGCAAGTGCTTGGTGCCGGTTTCCTGGACTTCCTCCTCGGCATCCAGGAACTCGAAGACGCGCTCTGCCGAAGCCACGCCCGACTGCAGCATGTTGGCCATGCCCGCGATTTGGCCCAGCGGCTGGGTGAATTCGCGCGAGTACTGGATGAAGGCCGTGGCATCGCCGAGGCTCATGGAACCTGAGGCGACGCGCAGGCCACCGACGACGGCGATGCCCACGTAGGACAGGTACGAGACAAAGTTCATGGCCGGGAAGATGATGCCGGAAACGAACTGTGCACCGAATGAGGCTTTGTACAGTTCCTCGTTCTTTTCATCGAAGCGGACCAGCATGTCTGCATCGCGGCCGAAGACCTTCACCAGGTCATGGCCGGAGAACGACTCCTCGATCTGGCCGTTCAAGGCACCCGTGTTCTTCCACTGCGCGGCGAAGAGCTTCTGGCTCCTGGCACCGATCACGCCGGCCATGACTCCGGAGAGCGGCAGCGCGATCAAGGCGATCAGCGCAAGCTCCCAGGACACAATGAACATCATCACGATGATGCCCAGCACGGTCAGTACCGAACTGACCAGCTGCGCGAATGCCTGCTGGAGGCCCTGCTGGACGTTGTCCACATCATTGGTGACACGGGACAGGATGTCGCCCCGCTGGCGGGTGTCGAAGTAGTTCAGCGGGAGCCGGTTGAGCTTGGCCTGGACTTCGTCGCGGAGGTTCCTGATGACCCGCATGACGATCCGGTTCAGCAGCCATCCCTGGGCCCACAGGAAGATGTTGGCCACGAAGTACATGAGCAGGACGATCGAAATCAGGAATGTCAGCTTCGAGAAATCGATGCCGTTGGTCAGGGTCATTTTGGAGACCATGTCCGCGAAGTTGTCCTGGCCCTGCTGGCGCATGAGGTCCGCGAACTGCTCCGGGGTCACACCTGGCGGTATCTGCTTGCCAATGACGCCACCGAAGATGACGTCCATGGCGCTGCCGAGGACCTTGGGAGCGATGACGTTGAGGACCACGGAAACCACCACGAGTCCGATGACGATCAACACACCAACCCGTTCGGGCTTGAGCAGGCCCATGAGACGCTTGGCGGAAGGCCAGAAAGCCTTGGCCTTCTTGGCCGGCACATCGCCGAACATTCCGCCGTCGGCCTCTGTGGGGACGTACTCTTCCTCGACGAAGTCCTCATCTTCAAGGGCCTCTGTGGCTACGTCAGCGGCAGCCTCGGCCTTGGCGGCTTTGGCGGCTTCCGCCTTGGCAGCCCAGCCACGCTTCTTTTGCTGGTTCTGCTCGGTCATGCCACTTCCTCCACGCTCAGCTGGGATTCAACGATTTCCTGGTAGGTGGGTGAGGTTTCCAGGAGTTCGTCGTGGGTACCCCTGTCAACGATCCGCCCGTTGTCGAGGACGAGGATCTCGTCGGCGTCGCGGATGGTGGAGACGCGCTGGGCGACGATGATCACCGTGGAGTCGCGGGTCTTGGCCTTCAGCGCCTTGCGCAGCCGGGCGTCGGTAGCGACGTCCAGTGCCGAGAACGAGTCATCGAAGACATAAACGTTGGGCTTGGTCACCAAGGCGCGTGCGATGCAGAGGCGCTGCCGCTGGCCACCGGAGACGTTGGTGCCGCCCTGCGCGATACGGCGGTTGAGGCCTGCCGATTTCTCCTCCACGAAGCCTTTGGCCTGCGCGGTTTCGAGTGCCTCCCAGAGTTCCTCGTCCGTGGCCTCGGTCTTGCCGAAACGGAGGTTGTGCTCGATGGTGCCGGAAAACAAGTACGGCTTCTGGGGAACGGCGGCCACACGGCTGCTGATCTCCGACGCATCCAGTTGGGTGACAGGGACGCCGTCGAGCAGAACTTCACCGGAGGCGACGTCGTAAAGCCGCGGCAGCAGCGAAACCAGGGTGGTCTTGCCTGCGCCGGTGGACCCAATAATGGCCAGTGTCTTGCCGGGTTCGGCTTTGAAGGAGATGTTGCTCAGCACGGGAGCCTCGGCGCCCGGGTACTTGAAGGTAACGTCGCGGAACTCCACGCGACCGGCTTTTTCGGCCGGCACCACCGGGGTGGTGGGGTTATGGATGGAAGGCTCGACGTCGAGTACCTCGCCGATGCGGTCCGCACACACCGAAGCGCGGGGAATCATCATGGCCATGAAGGTACCCATCATGACGGCGATCAGGATCTGCAGCAGGTACTGGAGGAACGCGGTCAAGGCTCCCACCTGCATGTCTCCGGAATCGACGCGCTGGCCACCAAACCAGAGCACGGCGGCGGTTGAGAGGTGGAGGATCATGCCGATGGCCGGGAACATGAGGACGAACAGGTTGCCGATCTTCACGGACACGGCCGTGAGGTCCTGGTTGGCCTCGCCGAAGCGCTTTGCCTCATACGGCTCCCGAACTAAAGCCCGGACCACGCGGATACCGATGATCTGCTCGCGCAGCACGCCGTTGATGGCGTCGATCTTGGCCTGCATGGACCGGAAGAGCGGCATCAGGCGAACCACCAGGTAACCGACCACCGCCACGAGGACGGGCACGGAGACCCACACGAGCCATGACAGGCTGACGTCTTCCTGGACGGCCATGATGATGCCGCCCACGCACATGATGGGCGTGGAGACCATGAAGTTCAGGCCCATGAGGACCAGCATCTGGACTTGCTGGACATCGTTGGTGCCGCGGGTGATCAGGGTTGGAGCGCCAAATTTGTTGACGTCCTGGGCGGAAAAGCTGCTGACTTGGCGGAAAACGCCCCGGCGGAGGTCGCGGCCAATGGCCATGGCCGTCCGGGCTCCGAAGTAGACGGCCGCGATGGCAGTGAGTACCTGGGCGAGGGCGACAGCGAGCATCAGCGCGCCGGTCCGCCAGATGAAGTCGGTATCGCCGCGGGAAACTCCCTCGTCAATGATTTTGGCGTTGAGGCTGGGAAGGTAGAGCGTTGCGATGGTGGACGCCAACTGGAAGATGAGGACGGCCACGATTTGCGGCAAATACGGCTTGGAGTAGCGCCGTATAAGGGTGACAAGCATGCCCACGGATCCTTAAGGAGAGAGTGCGTGAATGAGTTAAGTAAGTTCTAGCAGCAGGCGCTGACAGTATTAGCCTCCCCACTCTACGAGGTCAGTTGCCTATGCGAAACAACCTCCGGAAAAGATCATCCCAGCGGAGTACCAGCAGCGACACTCTGGTGTAGATGGCGCTAGCCAAGCATCCCGAGGTACTTCGGGCGGCATTTCATCGCATGGATCAGCTCTTCACTACCGTCGTCCCAGACCAGTACTACGAGTTCCAGCAGTCGCCCGTGCGTATCAAAGCCGAGGCGAAGGAACCTGCGTGGGTCCTCATCATCCAAAGGGACTGACACCAGCGGCCAAGTCGCCGCCTCGATCGCGTCAGCGGAGCTGATACCGTGCTTGCGTGCGGAACGGCGGACATTCACGCCGCGTGCGACCAGGCGGCCAGGGCGGCACGGATGGCTTCGGATCGGTTGAGGTGTTCGCGCTCGGCTCTTGCCATCACAGCTGCCAACTCGTCCACCGTCAGGCGTACCGGAATGACCTGAGATGCCTCCGCCCCCCGGGCAGGGCGCCCCATCCGCGCCTTCAACTCCTCAAGGTCGTAGCCAGCTTCGGCCTCCTCCACCCATTCGTCGATCTCAGACTCCGAGACTTCCCGTCCGCGCATTTTGCGTTCCATGCAAAGAATCGTATTACGAATATCTTCTGGTGACCACAGCGACCGACGGCTGCGACCCAAAGACAAAAGGCACTGGCAGGAATCCCGGCCAGCGCCTTTTGTCGCGCCCTTGTTCAATTCCCGTCTCAGCGAGGTGGGGAAAGCGAGCAGGAAAGGCAGGTTGGCAGACTTAGCCTGCGTGCTTGCCGTGGTCCGTTTTGGCTTCGACGCCCTGCAGGAGCATCAGGGCCATGCGTTCCTGCTGCCGGCGTTCGCGCTTGAGTTCCTTGCGCAGGGCCCTCAGCTCATCGGCGGTCCTGGCTTGCTGCTCGGCGACGCCCTGCTGCTCGCGGAGCCGGGCCTGGAGTTCCACGTTCGCCCGGCTGAGCTGGAGCTGTTGTTCCGCCAGGACGTACTGGGTCCGTGACAGTTGCTCCTGGAGTTCCTTCACGTCGGTCGCCGCATGGGGCCGTTCCTGGGTCAGGATCCTGGCGAACTCAAGGTCGAGGTCCTCCGACGAGCGGTCCCCCGGTGCCGAACGCCGCGCGCTTTCCCCGGACCCGCCCTGCCGGGGACCGGAATCCTGAACCGAGCCGGAAGCAAGGTGCCGTTCGGCATCGAGGCGGGTGCCGGCGTCGTGCGATTCACCAGCGCCGGACGGCACTGCGTCCAGGGACGTCGTGTCCAAGGACATCGCTGCCTCACCGGACGCGGTGGCGATGAGTTCCTTTTCCGGGGCCGCGTCGACGGTCCGGCGGAGGGGGCGTTCCTTGATCAGGAGAACGGCCAGGAGGGCAACCACGCTGATGACGGCAGAGATCATGAAGATCTGGGCAGTGGCGTCACCGTAGGCGGCACGCATGATGTCGCGGATCGGGGCGGGCATGTCGGCCAGGTCCATGCTGGCACCGGAGGAACCACCCTGCACGGGGATTCCGGCGGCGGCCAGTCCTTCGACCGCCAGGTCCTTCACGTGGTTGGACATGATTGCGCCCAGGACGGAGACACCGATCGCGCCACCCACCGAGCGGAAGAATGCCACCGAAGCACTGGCCGTTCCAATGTCCTTGGCCTGCACGGTGTTCTGCACGGCAAGCACCAGGTTCTGCATGAGCATGCCCAGGCCAAGGCCGAACACGCCGGTGTAGATCGCAACGATCCACAGTTCAGTGGTGTGGTCCATGGTGCCGGCGAAAGCGAGCCCGCCGATCAGCAGGACGCTACCGGCGATGAGGAACCTCTTCCACTTGCCGAAGCGGCTGATCAGGATACCCGAGGCCACCGAGCCCACGAGGTTTCCGGCGATCATCGGGAGCGTCAAGAGGCCGGCCTCCGTAGGCGTGGCGCCACGTGAAACCTGGAAGTACTGGCCAAGGAACGTGGATGAACCGAACATCGCGATGCCAACGGCAACGGAAGCCAGGATGGCCAGGGCAGTGGTGCGCTCCGAGATGATCTTCAGGGGAATGATCGGCTGGGACACCTTGGTCTCAACGAACACCAGGAGCGCCAGGAGGGCCACACCGCCGCCCACCATCAGGGCGGACTGCCAGGACACCCAGTCGTAGTACTCCGGGTTGCCGGCGAAGGAAACCCAGATGAGGAGGAGGCTCACGCCGGTGGTCAGCAGGATGGCACCCAGCCAGTCGATCTTCGCCGGACGCTTGATGTGCTCGATCTTCAGCGTGATCTGGAGCAGGATGAGCGCAATCACGGCCAGCGGAACGCAGACGAAGAATGTCCAGCGCCAGCCGAGGGGGCTGTCCACGATGAAGCCACCAAGCAGCGGGCCACCGGCGGTGCCAACAGCCATGACAGCACCCATGTAGCCCGAGTATTTTCCGCGGTCCCGCGGCGGAATCATGGAGCCGATGATGGCCTGGGCCAGTGCCGTGAGGCCACCCATGGCCACGCCCTGGACCACGCGGGCGGTCAGCAACAGCGGAATTGTCTCTGACAAACCTGCCATGACCGAGCCCGCAACGAAGATGATGATGCTGAGCTGCACCAGGAGCTTCTTGTTAAAGAGGTCCGCGAGCTTGCCCCAGATGGGCGTGGTGGCCGCGTTGGCGAGCAGGGCCGCGGTGATGACCCAGGCGAAGTCGGTCTGCGTGCCCTTGAGCTCGGACATGATGGTGGGGAGGGCGTTCGCCACGATGGTGCTGCTCAGGATCGCGGTAAAGAACGCTGCAAGGAGGCCCGTCAAAGCCTCCATGATCTGGCGGTGGGTCATGGGCGCTGCGGCGCCCACGTGCCCTGGCGCTGCGGTTTGGACTGCTGGTTTGGCCATGCGTGGCTCCTAAACTGTGAGTTTCGTCGTTGTGGAACCGGCCGCCGTTGCCCGGATTGAGTCTTTGAGGGACGTGCTGAGCTTCTCCAGCACCCTGGATGCTTCAAGCGCATCTGCTTCGCTCCAGTCCGCGAGGTAGTCCCGCAACCGGACGCTCCGCTGCTCTTCGAATTCGCGGAGTTTGGCTGTGCCGCTCTCCGTCAGTGCGAGGAGCTGCGCCCTGCCGTCTGCCGGATCAGGCCGCCTCATGACGAAGCCCAGGTCCTCCAGCTCCGCGATGTGGCGGCTCAGGACGGGCGCGCTGACGCCCAGCTTGGCCGCCAGGTGGGTGGCACGGGTCTCCCCCTCGCCAATGAACCGCATGACACCTTGGACAGCCATTCCGACGTCGGGAACGCGGGCCAGGTGGGCGGTCACCACACAGCGCAGAGTCCGCTGCAGGTCGAAAATTTGATGCACAAGATCGGTTGCCGTGGCTGAACCGACGGACATGGAAAACACCCCTTTTTTGTTTGCCTAAAGCAACCATACACAAGAATGATTGCTTTGGGAAACTAAAGAAGGGTCAGGAGGCGTCCTCGGTCAGCTCCCGCGCCACGGAAATGACTTCCTCCACCCGTCTGGGCCGGTGCACACCCGGCGGGACCACGGCAACGAGCTTGTTCTCCGGCAGCTTGTCCTCAATGGGAACCAACGCCACCCGGGCGCCTGTATAGAGGGACTCGATCCCGGGCCACACGTTCGTCACCGAATACGCCCTGCCACTGGCCACAATCCCGCGGATGGTCTGAGCCACCACGCTCCGCCACCGCACCTTGGGCTCGATCCCCGCCGAATGGAACATGGCAATGACGCGCTCCGCGCTGGGTGGTACGTCAAAGAGGACTACGTCCTCCTCCGCCAGATCGGCGAAGCTGAGCGATCTCCGCTGCGCCAGCGGATGGTCCGCCGCCAGCATGAACTGCGGGCGGGATGCTGCCACCGTGAGGATTTCGACGCCGGGAACCGCCTGGAGCGAATAGATGAACGCCACGTCCAGCTCACCCTCCCCCACAGCCCGTTGGAGTTCTTCGGCATTGCCCTCCACGAAGTCGAGTTCCACGTCCGGCCACCGCGCGGCGAAGACACGGATCAGTTCCGGAATCAACCGTGGCGAGATCGCGATCATGCAACCAATCGACACACGGCCGCGCATGTCCTCATGGGAGCCGTGAAGCGCGCCATGGAGTTCCGCGGTTTCCCGCAGGATGCGTCGCGCGCGGACACCCAGTTCCATTCCCGCCGGCGTGGGTTCCACCCGCTTGGCGCGCGTACGGATCAGCAGGTCCAACCCCAGGCTCTTCTCCAACTGGGCGATGGCCATGGAGGCCGCAGCCTGGGAAATGTTGGATTCGCTGGCGGCCTTGGTCAACGAGCCGTGGTCCAGGACGGCCACGAAGTACTCCAGCTGCCGCAGCGTAAACTCACCCATCAGTTCTCCTTATGAACTTCTTAGAATTGATTGATTATACAAGTGACGTGGTGCGGACCACACTGGAAGAAAGACCTTCCGACCAAGGAGAACCATGACGCCGACGTCATCCCTCAAGCCACACATCGTCACCCTCGGAACAGCCGGTGGGCCACGGTGGTGGGCCGCAGCCGATTCCGGCGAGCGCATGGGAATCGCCACGGCCGTGGTGGTTGGGGATGCCTTCTACCTGGTGGATTTCGGGCAAGGCGCGGGACGACGGCTCAGCCAGTCCGGACTGCAACTGAAGGACCTGCGTGCCCTGTTCATCACGCACCTCCACTCGGACCACGTCTACGACCTCGCCGGGCTCGGTATCTTCGGGCTCTACGCCCTCACCGAGCGCACGGAGAACCCGGTCCGCATCATTGGACCCGGCAACCGTGGCGAGCTTCCCGCGGTGTCGCCGCGCGCCGTCGTCGCTCCTGAACCGCTGGCTCCGGAGAATCCGACGCCGGGCACCCGCCAAATGTTCGAACAGCTCATGAAGGCCCACGCAACGGACCTCAACGACCGCATCCTGGACAGCCTCCGGCCCAGCCCCCTGGACATCTTCCACGCCGAAGACATCCAGATCCCGGCCGAAAGCGGCTACCACCCCAACACCAACCCGACGCCGGACATGGAACCGTTCGAGGTGTACCGCGACGAACTGGTCACGGTGACGGCCATCCTGGTGGAGCACCCGCCGGTGGCTCCGGCGTTCTCGTTCCGTTTCGACACCGCCGAGGGTTCGGTGACCATCTCCGGCGACACCGCGTACACCCAGAACATGATCACCCTCGCCCAGGACACCGATCTGCTGCTGCACGAAGCCATCGATTTCGCCTGGGTGGAGTCCCTCTACGCGGACAAGACGGACGAGTCCAGCCGGGCATCCCGCGACCACCACTACAAGTCCCACACCAGCGTCCGCGAGGCCGCCAAACTGGCAGAAATTGCCGGCGCCGGCCACCTGGCCCTGCACCACCTCGTCCCCGGTTCCGCCCCGGAGTCAGTCTGGCAGGAAGCGGGAGAGCACTTCACCGGGACCTTCACTGTCCCGAACGACCTCGACACCATCCCGTTCGCCCGTCAGCGCTGACGCGGCCCGAAACACCAGAGGAAACCCCATGAGCTCAGCCCCAACAGCCCCGGAAACCGGAGCTGTCACCACCACGGAATCGTCCATGAATTCCAAGGACATGCGCCGCATCCTGGCCTCCAGCTTTATTGGCAGCGCGATCGAATACTACGACTTTGTCCTGTATGCGACGGCAGCGAGCCTGGTCTTCAACAAGGTCTTCTTCGCCAACCTCGGCCCGGGCTTCGACCTGTTCGCCTCCTTCGTGACCCTTGCAGTGGGCTACATCGCCCGCCCGTTGGGTGGCCTGATCTTCGGGCACTTCGGCGACCGCCTGGGCCGCAAGCAAATGCTGGTGCTGTCCATGTTGATCATGGGCCTTGGCACCACGGCCATCGGCCTTCTTCCCACCACTGCACAGATCGGCATGGCCGCACCGTTGGCCCTGGTGATCCTCCGGCTGGTCCAGGGTGTGGCCGTGGGTGGCGAGTGGGGCGGAGCGGCGCTCATGGCGATCGAACATGCGCCCAAGGAACACCGTGGTTTCGCTGCAGCGTTTGCCAACGCAGGCGGGCCGGCCGGGGCCATCCTCGGCACGCTTGCGCTGTCCCTGTTCGCCGCGGTGTCCGGCAAGGATTTCCTCGTGTGGGGCTGGCGCGTTCCGTTCCTGCTGAGTGCCTTGCTGATTGTGGTGGGCCTGGTGATCCGCCTGAAGGTGGCCGAAACTCCGGCGTTCCAGCGGCTCGAGACAGCCGGCGAAAAGCGCCGGGTCCCCCTGCTGGATGTCCTCAAGAACAACCCCAAGGCCGTGCTCCTGGGCTTGCTCGCAACCACCTCGTTCTATGTATGCCAGTCGATGACCACCGTTTGGGGCGTTTCCGTGGCCGTTGACAGCGGCGCGGACAAAAACGGCGTCCTGAACATCAAGGCGTTTGCCGCACTCCTAACCCTGGTGATCTGCTTCTACTCTGCCCGCCTCAGCGACCGCGTGGGCCGCCGTCGGGTGCTCATCGGCGCGTCCCTCCTGGGCGCGGTGCTGGTGTACCCCATCCTGATGCTGCTGACCAACGGCGAGTTGTGGGGCTTTGCGGTGGCGATCATCCTGGGCAACGGCCTGGTCCAAGGGTTCCTTTACGGACCCATCGCAGCCTACGTGGCCGAACAGTTCCCCACCCGCAATCGTTACACGGGCGCTTCCTTGGCGTACCAAGGCGCTTCCATGATCGGTGCAGGTTTCACACCGATGATCGTCGCGGGCCTGAGCCTCGCTGCCGGAGGCGGGATCTGGCTGATCGCAGTGTTCTGGATCGTGGCCATGCTGGCCTCGGCGATCGCGGTCAAGGCCACACCGGAGGGCACGCGGCGCGACCTCGACTAACCTGTGGGTTCCGCCCTGCAATGCAGAAAAACCCCCGCGCTTCTGCGCGGGGGTTTTTCGTGCTGCTAGTCGTCCAGGTGGGTGGGGCCGAACATCTTCAGCAGCGTTTCAACCACGACGACGTTGGGTCCGTCTGCGGCGAAGGACGCCTTGAGCGCATCCCCCACTTCCTCCGGGGATACCCGGCGCGCGGGGACGCCGAAGGACTCGGCCAGTTTGACGAAGTCGGGGCGGGCGAGTTCGGTGGCCGTGGCCTTGCCGAAGGCACCCACCATGTATTCGCGCAGGATGCCGTAGCCGCCGTCGTCCACGATCAACCACGTGACCGGAATGTTGTGCTGCTTCGCAGTGGCGAGTTCCGAGATGGAGTACATGGACGAACCGTCGCCGGACACTGCGAGTACCCTGCTTGGTTTTCCGGTAGTTTCCAAGCCCACGGCCCCGCCGATGGCTGCCGGGAACCCGTACCCGAGGCCGCCTGCGCCTTGCGCGGAATGGAACTGGCCTTCGCGGGAATCCCAGCAGGACCAGCCCCAGTACGCGGAAATGGTCATGTCCCAGAAGGTCTGCATGTCCGCCGGAACGGCTTCGCGGATATCGGCCATGAACTTCAGTTCCTTGGCCAGGTCCTGCGATTCCAGACGGGCTTTGACCTTGGCCAAGGCGTCCTTGACCACATCCTCCGGGCTGGTACCGTGCCAGTCGCGTCGGGTTGCATCCGCGGCGCCAGCTTCAGCAAGTGCCTCGTCCAAGGCCGCGAGGGCCTGCCCGGCGTCGGCACGGATGCCCAGGCCGGGACGGTTGGATTCCAGGACACGGGGTTCGGCATCGATCTGGATGATCCGGCCGCGGGGGGCGAACGTGAAGTAGTTCGACGTCACCTCGCCCAGGGACGAACCGATGACGATCAGTACGTCCGCGTCCTCAAGGACGTCGGTCATGTACCGGTCCTCGATCCAGGATTGCAGGGACAGCTCGTGGTTCCACGGGAACGCGCCATTGCCGCCAGGGGTGCAGATCACCGGGGACCGCAACTGCTCGGCAATGGACAGCAACGACTTTTCGGCCCGGCCACGGCGCGTACCGCCGCCGGCGATGATCGCCGGACGTTCCGCCGTCGTAAGCCACTTCACGGCCTCGCGGACCAACTCCACGCGCGGCGGGTTGTCGAAAGCCTCAGCCAAGGCATCTTCCACCGGCGGGACCACGATCGGATCCAGCAGCACGTTCTGCGGAATCTCGATCCACACAGGGCCCTGCGGGGACGAAATCGCTTCCGTCCAGGCGTCCTGGATGGCCGACGGGATACCCGAAGCGTGCTGGATCAGCCGCTGGCTCTTGGTGACATTCGCGGCCGACGCCTTTTGGTCATCGAGCTGGTGGAGCATGCCCTTGCGGCGGGCACCCAACCCCTCCAAGGGGATCTGGCTTGCGACGACCACCATCGGAACGCCGGTGGCGTAGGCCTCCTGCAAACCAGCCAGGGACGTCAACGCGCCCGGACCCGTGGACAGGAACAACACCCCCACCTCGCCGGTAGCGCGGGAGTACCCGTCAGCGGCGAACGCGGAGTTGTTCTCCACCCGGGAGGACACAAAGTGCAGGTTGCCGCGGCCCATGGCATCGAACAAACCCAAGGCGTGCTGGCCGGGAATGCCAAAGACCGTCTTCGCGCCGAGCGCTTCAAGGGTCTCGACAACGAGGTCCCCACCGTTGCGCTGGCCTGTCTCCTTGGTGGGAGCCGCCGTGCCCGGATCAAAGTCGATCATCGCCGGGTAGCTTTCGCGAGTTCTTCGATGCGTGCACCCAGGGCCTGCTGGGCGTAGCCGTTCGGGGCGCCGTGCCGGTCGCCCTCCACAGCGTTGTCCGCCATGAGGGTCACCAGTTCGTAGGCAACGTGGCTGCCGGCCACACCCGTAATTTCCGCGTGGTCGTAGGCCGGAGCAACTTCCACAACATCGGCTCCCACGAGGTTCATGCCACGGAAGCCGCGGATGATCTCCAGGAGTTCACGGCTGGTGATGCCGCCGGCTTCCGGCGTACCCGTTCCCGGCGCATGGGCCGGATCCAGGACGTCGATGTCCACGGAGATGTACAGCGGGCGGTTGCCGATCCGGTCCCGGATCTTGGCCACCGTCTCGGCAACGCCCCGGTAGTAGACGTCTGCCGAGGTGACGATGCCGAAGCCAAAGCGGTGGTCGTCGTCGAGGTCTTTCTTGCCGTACAGCGGACCGCGGGTTCCAACGTGGCTGATGGCCTCGGTATCCAGGATGCCTTCTTCGACGGCACGCCGGAACGGGGTACCGTGCGTGTATTCCGCACCGAAGTAGGTGTCCCAGGTGTCCAGGTGGGCATCGAAGTGCAGCATGGCGATGGGCTCGCCGGCACGTTCAGCCGCCGCCCTCAGCAGTGGGAGGGCAATGGTGTGGTCGCCGCCGAGAGTGACAAGCTTGCTGCCCGTGGCGGTAAGGTCCAGGGCGTTCTGCTGGATGGTTTCGATGGCCTCGTTGATGTTGAACGGGTTCACTGCCATGTCGCCGGCGTCGGCAACCTGGATGTTCTCGAACGGGCTGACGTCCCACGCGGGGTTGTACGGGCGCAGCAAGCGGCTGGCCTCACGCACGTGGTTGGCGCCGAAGCGCGCGCCGGGACGGTAGGAAACGCCGGAGTCGAAAGGCACGCCGACAACGGTGACGTCGGCCTTGGACACCTGGTCCAGGCGGGGCAGGCGGGCGTAGGTGGCTGCACCGGCGTAGCGCGGGATGCGGGAGGAATCGATGGGGCCGAGGTTGCCGTTGGCCTCGATACGGAGCTCTTCCAAAGTTGCGCAACTCCTTAAGTAGATGACTGCTGTGACACCCATCATACACTCAAAGTTGTCTAATAAGCATCACCTGTTTACAAGTCAGCTTTGTCGGGTCGACCATATGAGATGCCGGTCACATGAGGCGTAAAGATTCCATAAAAACCGGTATTAACAGGCAATTCCCAGCAATACGCTCCATTCCGGGAGCAGCACCGTGCTGCGCGAAAGGACGACGTGACCACGCTGACCAGGCCTCCGGCCGACCCTGCCGACCGGCGCAAGGAAGCCTTCAATCTCAAGGCGTGGCTGCTGGAAGGCATGCCGGACACGTCGGGCAAACGGCAAGGACCGCACGGGAAGCCATCCGATTCACACAAGCCTCAAGCCTGGTGGAAGGTCATGTGCCTCACGGGCCTGGACTACTTCTCCACCCTTGGTTACCAACCCGCCATCGCGGCCCTTGCCGCAGGCCTGCTCTCACCGCTGGCTACCCTGCTCCTGGTTTTCGCCACCCTGGCCGGAGCGCTGCCCGTCTACCGACGCGTGGCCAAGGAAAGCCCCCGCGGCGAAGGCTCCATCGCCATGCTGGAACGCCTGCTCCCCCGCTGGGGAGGCAAGCTCTTTGTCCTTGCGCTCCTCGGCTTTGCGGCAACGGACTTCATGATCACCATTACGTTGTCCGCCGCTGACGCAACAGCACACCTCATCGAGAACCCGTTCGCTCCGGAATTCCTGGAGGGGCAGCACGTGGTGATCACCTTGGCCCTGATCGCCGGGCTGGGCATCGTCTTCCTCCGGGGATTCCGGGAAGCCATCAACGTTGCTGTGGTGCTCGTCGCGGCCTTCCTGGCACTGAACCTTGTGGTGGTCTTCGTGGCCATCAGCCACCTCTTTACCGAATCCCACGTGATCACCGACTGGTGGAGTGCGCTGACCACGTCCCACGGCGATCCGTTGATGATGATCGGGCTTGCCCTGCTGGTCTTCCCGCGCCTGGCCCTGGGCCTCTCCGGGTTCGAAACCGGCGTGGCCGTGATGCCGCAGATCAAGGGGCGCGCCACGGACACCGATGCCAACCCCGCAGGCCGGATCAAGGGTGCTCACCGCCTGCTGACAACGGCAGCGATCATCATGAGTTCCTTCCTGATCACCTCAAGCTTCACCACGGTCATGCTGATCCCCGCCGCCGAGTTCGAATCCGGCGGCAAGGCCGAGGGGCGCGCCCTGGCCTACCTTGCCCACAAGTTCCTCGGCGATGGCTTCGGCACCGTGTACGACATCAGCACCATAGCCATCCTGTGGTTTGCCGGCGCTTCTGCCATGGCCGGCCTGCTGAACCTGGTCCCCCGCTACTTGCCGCGCTACGGCATGGCTCCCGCGTGGGCCCGGGCACTTCGTCCCTTGGTTCTGGTGTTCACGGTCATCGCCTTCGCCGTGACCATCATTTTCCAGGCAGACGTGAACGCCCAGGGCGGCGCCTATGCCACGGGCGTGCTGGTGCTCATTACGTCGGCATCCATTGCCGTGACGCTCTCCGCGCGGCGCAAGAAGCAGCGGGCCCAGTTCATCGGCTTCGGCATCGTCTCGCTCGTCTTCATTTACACCACGGTGGTCAATTCGATCGAGCGCCCGGACGGCCTCAAGATTGCTGCCCTGTTCATCCTGGGCATCATGGTGGTGAGCTTCATTTCCCGGATCCGCCGCGCCTTCGAGTTGCGGGCCACCCATATCAAAATGGACGAGAAGGCCCTCGAGTTCACCGCGAACAACAGTGATGGTCCGGTCCGGATCATTGCCCACGAGCCCAAGCACCTCAGCGCGGACCGGTACCAGGAGAAGCTGGAACACGCCCAGCAGGCCAACCACCTGCCCAAGGACTGCGGCGCATTGTTCATCGAGATCATCGTGGACGACAGCTCGGACTTCGAGCAGGAACTCCAGGTAGTGGGCAAGGAACGCCACGGCTTCAAGATCCTGGAAGTCCACAGCAACAACGTGCCCAATACCTTGGCCGCCGTACTCCTCCACATCCGGGATGTCACGGGCTTCATGCCGCACATCTACTTCCGCTGGACCGAGGGCAACCCGATCTCCAACCTCAGCAAGTTCCTCTTCTTCGGCGAGGGCGAGATCGCACCGGTCACCCGGGAAGTGCTGAGGGAAGCCGAGCCGGACATCACCCGCCGCCCCTGGGTCCACGTGGGCTAAGCCCCCAGTCCTACCTGCTGGCCGCGGGCACCAGGACCCAGAGCACCTCCACCGTCTCATCCGTGGGGTTGATCCAGGTGTGGGGCTCGCGGCCCGGGAAGGAAAGGGTATCCCCTTCTTCGAGGTCATATTCCTCGTTGGTCAGGATCAGCTTGATCCTGCCTTTGACGACGTGCAGCACGTCAACATCGCAGTCCACGGCATAGAGTTCATTTTCGCCACGCCCCCGCGGCTCGATGGTTGCCTGCAGGATCTGGAGCCTGCGCTCGGAACGCGCCGTCAGCAGCCGCTCCACAATGCCCTGGCCACCCAGGGAAATGCGCGGTCCATCGTCGCGCCGCGTCAGATGCGTTTCGGGCGCTGCGAACAAGTCGCCGACAGACACGGACAGCACCTGGCACAGCGTCACCAGGGAGGCCACTGACGGTGAGGTGAGGTCCCGCTCCACCCTGCTGAGGAAGCCTTTGGTCAGTCCCGTCGCGTCTGCAACCTGCTCGATGGTGAGCCGCTGCGCCTGCCGGGCTGCACGGATTCTGGAACCGATGGCAACGGGAACATTGCTGGGTTCAACGGGTAGAGCCTTCATTCACAAAACCTTTCAGGCCCGTCCGGGAGGCCCTGTCATTGGAGCCAATAGTAGCCGGACAGCCACGGCAAAGACCCAGAATCCGCGGAACCATGACCAAACCACCTTGACTGTTACTCCCATCACAACATATCCTCATAGGCAACAAGTGTTGTCTGTGAGGCACACAACACACGTCCAACTCCGTTCGTCAGCACAGAGACTTCGACGCCCTGCAGGAGTATCGTCGAATACCCCAACCTCCGTGCATCAGCTCCAAGGAGCCACTCATGGACTCTTCGTTCATCAACATCGCCATTGTGGTGGTGTATTTGCTTGCCATGCTGGCGTTCGGCTGGTGGGGCAAGTCCCGCACCAAGAACAACAGCGACTTCCTGGTGGCCGGCCGCCGCCTGGGACCGTTCCTCTACACCGGCACCATGGCCGCGGTTGTCCTGGGTGGCGCATCCACCGTTGGCGGCGTTGGCCTGGGCTACAAGTTCGGCATCTCCGGCATGTGGCTGGTGGTGGCCATCGGCGCCGGCGTCCTCTTGCTGAGCCTGCTGTTCGCCGGCACCATCCAGCGCCTGAAGATCTACACGGTCTCGCAGATGCTGAGCCTCCGCTATGGAAGCAAGGCCACCCAGACCTCCGGCATCGTCATGCTGGCCTACACCCTCATGCTCTGCGCAACCTCCACCGGCGCCTACGCCACCATCTTCGTGGTCCTTTTCGACTGGGAACGCTGGCTGGCCATCGCCGTGGGCGGTGCGATCGTGCTGGTTTACTCCACCATCGGTGGCATGTGGTCCATCACCCTTGCTGACCAGGTCCAGTTCATCATCAAGACCGTGGGCATCTTCCTGCTGATGCTGCCGTTCGTCATGAACGCAGCCGGCGGCCTGGACGGCATCCGCCAGCGCGTTGATGCAAGCTTCTTCCAGATCGACGGCATCGGCCTGCAGACCATCATCACGTACTTCGTGGTGTACACGCTTGGCCTCCTGATCGGCCAGGACATCTGGCAGCGCGTCTTCACGGCAAAGACCCCCACGGTTGCACGCTGGGGCGGCGCAACCGCCGGCGTCTACTGCATCCTCTACGGTGTAGCCGGCGCCCTGATCGGCCTCGCCGCACGCGTGGCGTTGCCGGACATCGACGTGGCAAACCTCGGCAAGGACGTTGTCTACGCCGAGGTGGCAACGCACATCCTGCCCATCGGCATTGGCGGCCTGGTCATGGCAGCTGCCGTTGCCGCGATGATGTCCACCGCCTCCGGCGCACTCATTGCCGCGGCCACAGTGGCCCGCGCAGACGTAGTCCCCTTCGTCGCCAGCTGGTTCGGCAAGACCATCAACACCGACGACACGGAAAACCCCGAGCACGACGTCAAGGCGAACCGCTACTGGGTCCTCGGCCTCGGCGTCCTGGCGGTCCTGATCTCCATGGCGGCCCAGGACGTGGTCGTGGCCCTCACCATCGCCTACGACATCCTGGTAGGCGGCCTCCTCGTCGCCATCCTCGGCGGCCTTGTATGGAAGCGCGGTACCGGCATCGCGGCAGCCTGGTCCATGGCCGTGGGCTCGGTCCTCACCCTGGTCCTGCTGATCCTCTTCGCAACGGGTGTGATCGAGAGCGCCGACGGCGTCTACGCCAACGATCCCATCTACTGGGGCCTCGGCGCTTCGTTCGTGACGTTCGTGGTGATCTCACTGCTCACTCCGCCCACCGATGCCGCCGTCCGCGCGGCGTGGGACAAGCGGGTTGCTGGAGCCATCTCGGATGAGCTCCCGCTGGACGCCCACCCGGTCACCAGCCACAAGGCCTAGAGTCCGGCCACACAGTGGCCACCTGGGCAATGTACGACGGCGGCGCCACCCTTCGCGGGGTGGCGTCGCCGTTTGCGTCGTCCCCGGCTTCCACAAGCACACCCACCCCCATTGCGGGGAGGCATTAGGATAGGACGCAGCTTCAAGAGATGTGGCGCCAAGCTCCGACTGGCCGCACACCAACCCCATGTTCACGGGTGGTTCGGATGAGGAAGCGGCCCGCCCCGGACCAGAGACAACCGAGCGGGCAAGAGCACTCCCACCAAGGAGCAGTCCTTGCCGTACCAGGCTGAAACCAGCACGATCCAAGATCCCGCACACCGAGCAGGCGCATCCCAAGCGGCCCTGGTCAACACCAGCCCCATCGAAAGCGCCGCCCCCGCAGTCCGGGTGATTCCCGTCGTCGATCTCGTCCAAGGCACGGTGATCATTGCAGCGCGCGGCCGCGCCGAACGATTTCACCACCCTGAGCCCCGGCTGCTGGCCGCGGCCTTGGCACGGTCCGTCCGCGCCGCACGTTGGTGTTCCGCGTCGCAGACGCTGACGGTGGCGGTGGCCGCCGTCGGACATACCGCGGGGCGCGAGCAGCACTTCAGCCTGGTGCCGGCTGCCTAGGATTCGTCGCCGTCGCCGCGGAATTCTTCCTCGGCCTCATCGAGCGGCACAATGCGCTCGTCGTCGTCCGCCACCTCGCCTTCCTCTGCCCAGGCCTCGTCCACTTCCTGGTCCTCGTTGTAATCGTAGGCCGGATCCGATTCGATGGTTGCCCGTTCCGGGTGGTGGGGATGTGATTCGGTGCTCATGCTGCAACCTCCGTCCGATGGGCCGCACCAGGCGGTCCACTGACCGATGTGCGGGGAGTGCCCCGCCCCTGTCTAACCATCTGAGCACCGCCTCAGGAAGGGGTCAAGGGAGGGCTGCCGACGGCCACAGCGCCGCTGCAGCAGGGTATGGAATTAAGGCATGCCGAACATTCCCGCTAAGGAATACCAGCCAAAAATCCCCGGAAATAAGCGGTACAGTGGGCGGTGCAAAGGGGCCGTAACCGTCCCATCAAGCCCAGGAGAAACAGTGCAACAGCACCAGGAATCCCACGGTCCGTCGAGCCCCGCTCCGGCCCCCCACCCCGCAGACGAAGCCCCGCGAACACCCACGCAGTCGGATATCCGGCGCTGGCGGCAGTACCTGGCAGACGAACGGGCCGAGGCCGCCGTCTACCGCGAACTCGCCCAACGCCGTGACGGCGAGGAACGCCAGATCCTCCTGGCCCTGGCAGAAGCGGAAGGCCGGCACGAAGCCCACTGGCTCAAGCTGCTCGGGGAACACGCCGGCATGCCCAAGGCGGCGTCCGCACGCAGCCGGCTCCTCGGTTTCCTGGCGCGGCACTTCGGATCCGTCTTCGTCCTCGCGTTGGCCCAACGTGCTGAGGGGCGCTCCCCCTATGGCACCGACCCGTACGCCACCCCCGCCATGGTGGCCGACGAGCAAATCCACGAGGAAGTTGTCCGCGGCCTCGCAACCCGCGGCCGCAACAGGTTGTCCGGCACGTTCCGCGCAGCGGTTTTCGGCGCCAACGACGGCCTGGTCAGCAACCTTTCCCTGGTGATGGGCATGGCCGCGACGGGCGTTTCCAGTGCCGTGGTGCTGATGAGTGGCGTTGCCGGCCTGCTGGCGGGTGCACTGTCCATGGGTGCCGGCGAGTACGTCTCCGTCCGGTCGCAACGGGAACTGCTCAACGCCACCCTTCCCACCCAGGCCACGTTGGCCGCAGCGCCGTCCTTGGACGTGGAGCACAACGAACTCGTCCTGGTGTACCTGGCGCGCGGCATGACCAGGGAAGCTGCTGAACACCGCGCCGCAGAGCGCCTGGGGCTCTTCAGCTGCGACTGCGATCCCAGCCTTTCGCTCCAGCCAGAGAAGGAAGAAGTGGCGGACGAGCACGAGACCGTCGGTTCCGCATGGGGCGCTGCCATGTCGAGTTTCTGCTTCTTCGCCTCGGGCGCCATCGTCCCCATCCTGCCATTCGTCTTCGGCATGGTCGGCTGGAACGCCCTGATCCTGGCCGGAGCGCTGGTGGGCATTGCACTTCTGGCGACGGGCGCCGTCGTCGGGCTGCTCTCCGGAACGTCCCCGCTGAGCCGTGGCCTCCGCCAGCTGGCCATCGGCTTGGGCGCCGCAGCTGCCACCTACGGACTGGGCCTCCTCTTCGGAGCGGTGATCGTCTAGGCCTCGCCGGCATGAATAGACGGGACCACCCCGGTCCCGTAATGTTGGTTCGTCCTCTGCGCTGCCTGCGTGAACGGGGCCTGAGGAATGGAGAACCGTGGACACCGAGCATGGGGAGTCGCATGCGCTAGAACCCCGCCGTGCCGGCAAGGCGCTGCGTTTGCTCCTCGGCCTTGTCATGGCGGTGGTTGCCGCTGTAGTCGCCGTCCTGGTCAGCGGTTTCCTGCACGGCGATCCACGCATTACGGCCCTGGTCCCGGGCGCCGCCCTGCCCAACGCCCAACAAGGCGGACCAGGCACGCACAACCCGGCGCGCGCCCACAATGCTCCCCCACCCGGGCTGGAAGAGGCCGATGCCCCGCTCGCCTCGCCTCCCGCACCGGCCTTCACGAGCGATTCATACAAGTTCCTGGCCACGAACGACGACGGCACTCCGGTTGGTTATTCGCCGTGCCGGCCGCTGCACTACGTGGTCAATGACGCCTCGGCACCCGCGGGAACGGATGAACTCTTCCAGGCGGCCTTGGCCAACGTCTCGGCCGCGACGGGCATCCAGTTCGTCAATGACGGCACCACGGACGAGCTGCCCACTGCGAAGCGGGAGCCGTACCAACCGGCGAAGTACGGCGAGCGCTGGGCACCGCTGCTGATTTCCTGGACCACCCCGGAGGCCGCACCCGCGCTGGAGGACAAGGTCATTGGCACCGGTGGCAGCAGCATGTATTGGTTGAACAAGGGACCCAAGAGTTACATCACGGGCAGCCTGGAACTCGACACGCCACAGATCTCCGAGCTCCTGGCTGAGGAAGGCGGCTCGGATTACGTCCTGGCCGTCATGCAGCACGAGCTGGGCCATGTGATGGGGTTGGACCACGTGGATGACCCGGTGCAGCTGATGTATCCGGAGATCGGCGCACCTGATGGTTTGGCTGACGGCGACCTGACCGGCCTGCACCTGCTGGCATCTGCCCCCTGCCGCAAGGACATCTAGGCCGGTTCCTGGCTGGGGCCGAGCCATGGACTTCCCGGCGGGCGCGGTCCTATGCTGTCCCCAAACGGCCGACGGCGGCGCCCCAACCGCGGTTCCGGGCCGTCGCGTCAGGGGGTTCGATGGAACCTGATGGGTCGCCACAAGGGCCAGACCCCTATCCCCCGCCGCGTCATCTCCCTCCTGCACAGGGACCGCTGCAGCAACCCACTCCACAGATAAGGCACCGCACCGTGGCCGCGGTCTTCTTCTTTTTCGGGGTCCTGGGATTGGTCTGCGCGGGTGCCTACTTCGGCGGAGACCTGCAGCCGCTGTGGGGTTCGGATGCACCGCAAAGCCAGTCCCCGCGCCCGGGGGTGCTGCCGTTCGGACAACGGGAAGACCCTGTCCCAGGGCGGGAGGAGGCCGACGCTCCCCTGGGCACGCCCGCACCCCTGCAGCGGAGCAGTACAGCCTACAAGTTCCTGGCGCTCAAGACGGACGGCACACCTGTGGCCTACTCCCCCTGCCGCCCCATCCACTACGTGGTGAACTCGACTCTGGCTCCTGCGTCCTGGCAATCCTTGGTGGAGGAAGCCGTGCGGCAGGCCAGCCTGGCGACTGGCCTTCACTTCATCTACGACGGTCCCACCTCGGAGCAGCCCACCAGCAACAGGGCCGGCTACCAGCCAGAGATGTACGGCGACCGCTGGGCTCCCGTCCTGATCGCCTGGACCACCCCGGAGCAGGTCCCGCGGCTCACGGGCCAGACCGTCGGGCTGGGTGGCAGTTCGTCGATCGGGCTGAGTAACGGCTACAAGGCCTATGTCACCGGCACGGTGTCCCTGGATGCGCCGCAATTCGCCGGCATCATGGGGTCCTCCCAGGGCCGCGAGATCGGCGTGGCAGTGATCATGCACGAGTTGGGACACGTCCTGGGCCTCGACCACGTGGATGATCCCCGCCAGCTCATGTACGACCAAGCCTCGTGGGTGCGCCAATACGCGGCCGGCGACCTGACGGGCCTGGCCAAGCTCGGCTCCGGTCCGTGCAGCAAGGACTTCTAGCGCTCCTGCACAGGACGCCCGGCCCGTCCGGCCACGATGTCCACCGCTTCCTCCACGGTGTCCACCAGGAAGATCCGTTCAGCCATGGGCCTTCCCGCGGCCAGGCTTTGCAGCATGGGCCACGCGGGAAAGCTCCGTTCCCAGTGCTCGCGTCCCACCAGCACCATGGGCGTGACGGTTTCCGGCGCACCGTAGTAGTTCTCGCACGCGTCCTGGAAGATCTCCTGCACGGTCCCGGCCGAGCCCGGGAGGAACACGATTCCGCCGTTGCACAGTTCCAAAAGGATGGCCTCCCTGATGGCGTTCGCGAAGTACTTGGCGATGTGCGTCGCAAACAGGTTGGGTGGCTCATGACCGTAAAACCAGGTGGGAATGCCCAGCGTGGCGGTGCCTTCCGGATGATGGTCGACGACGGCGGCGGCCTCGCGCGCCCACGCCGTCACCGACGGCCTGAACCCCGGAACGCCGGCGAGCGCCTGCAGCGCCGCGCGGAAGTCGTCGTCGTGCGTTTCGCTCAAGTACGCACCCATGTTGGCCGCTTCCATGGCACCGGGACCGCCGCCCGTGGCGACCGTGAGACCGGCCTGCGCGAGGAGGCGTCCCAGTCGGGCAGCATCAGCGAACTCCCGGGTGCCGCGTTGGGCAGCATGGCCGCCCATGACTCCCACCAGCATGGAACCCGGGAAGGCCCCGTTCTGGAGCGCCTCATCCAGGGCGTCGCCGATCGCGTGGTCATGGAGTGCTGCGGCGAGCGTCGCATCGAGGCTTGAGCGCTGGCCCGGAAGGATGCTCCACTGATAGACCTTGGCATCCAGCGTGTCCTCGTACTCAGTGGCGGAGATGTCTTCGTAGAGTTCCTGTGCGGTGTAGAGGCTGCCGCGGTAAGGGTTGAACGGCACTCCGCGCAGCTTGGGGAAGATCAAAGCGCCGCGGCCCCGGAGGGTCTCTTCCACACCGTCGTCGAAGGTGCATCCCAGGAAGATGGCACCCTGCGGGCTAAGGGAAAGCAGTTCCCGTGAGCGCCCGCGGAGGTCCAGGGACTGCGCGTGCCAGCCGTGCATGGAAGCAGCTCCGGCCCCCACCAAACGGTCGAAGTGAACCACGCTTTCGACGTCGAGCGTCCGGGGGCTGGGGTTCAAGGCACCGGAGGGATTCATGGTTTCAGCGTAGTGCGCCGGAAGGTTACACCGCCGTTTGGGGCCCTGGACACCGCCCATGCATCATGAAGCATGACCAACACTTCCGGCGCTCCCACGCGCATCGGCGTCCCCATCCGCCTCAGCAGCTCCGACGCCCCGGACGCCCGGGTGGGCGAGGCCAACGAACTGTTCGTGTTCATTGTGGAGTTGCTCCGCGAGGCCGGTGCCGAGCCGGTGCTGCTGACCCCGGAATCCGTGTTGGAAACAGAACTGGGCGCGCTGGACGGGGTGCTCCTGCCGGGCGGCGGCGACCTTGACCCCAGGCTGTACGGACAGGAACCGGTGGAAGCCGTCTACGACGTCAACCCCGAACAGGACACGCTGGACCTGGCCGTTGCGCGCGCAACGCTCGACGCCGGTCTGCCGCTCCTTGGCATTTGCCGAGGACACCAACTCCTCAATGTCCTCTATGGGGGAACCCTCATCCAGGACATGCTTCCGTCCACCGTGGTGCACAGCGGCCTGGATCCGGATGATGCCGCCGCGAGCGAGTGGGCGTGGCATGACGTGGTACTGGCCCCCGACTCCCGGACCGCTGCCCTCTACGGCTCCACGGACGGCACCACGGTCAAGATCGCTTCGGGCCACCACCAGGCCGTGGCTACCGTCGGCGAGGGCCTGGCTGTCACAGCCATTGCCGACGACGGCACCATCGAAGCACTGGAAGATCCCTCCCGGTGGGTGACGTCCGTGCAGTGGCACCCCGAAGCAGCCCAGCTTCCTTCCGCCGAGCGTCTCCTGCCTTTCAGCGCCTTCGTAAAAGTGTGCCGGAAAGCTACCCAGGACCGGCCCGGAGGAGTACAGTAACGCTCACTGCATCAGTTCCCTTACTTTCTGGGGACCTGGAGCGCACAATTACATTCGAATGACGTCGCAAGGGCGTCTTAAGTTCGCCGGCTGGGGGGCCCAACGTCTGCTCAAAGGAGCATTGTTGTGGTCCGTTCAAAACCCGCCAATCCACACCGTCATCCGAAGACTCCCGCTTCCCTCCTTGGCATCCTGCTGACTTCCGCTCTGGCCTTCGGCGGGCTTGTCCTAGGCGGCGCTGCGCCGGCAGCCGCCGCAGTCCCACCCTGCGCCGGAACCGGCGGGGCCATGCAGATCGTGGCCCACACCGACGACGACCTGTTGTTCCTCAGCCCCGACTTCATGCGGGATATCCAGGCCAAACGCTGTGTGCAGACGGTCTTCACCACCGCCGGAGAAGCCGGAGAAGGCGCCTCGTACTGGCGCGGCCTCGAAGCAGGCATCCGTGCGAGCTACTCCAAGATGGCCGGAGTCGCCGACTCGTGGACCACCTCGGACGCCGGTGTCCCCAACAGGCCGCTGACCATGCAGACGCTCAACGGGGCACCCAACATTTCCGTGGTGTTCATGCGGCTCCCCGACGGATTCCCCGATGGCGATGGCAGCGCCGCGTACAACGACCAAAGCATCCTGAAACTCTGGGACGGACGTCTCTCTTCCATCCGGCCCGTGGACAACGCAGCAACGTTCACCAAGACGCAGTTCCAGAACGCCCTGAACCGACTGGTGGCCAACTTCCAGCCCACCACGTTCCGCACCCAGGACTGGACCGGGAACTTCAACAACCCCTACGACCACAGCGACCACTGGGCCACGGCAAAGTTCGCCCAACTGGCTACCCGGAGCTACACCGGTCCGCACACCTCCATCGCCTACGACGCGTATGTGATCGACGAGTATCCGCAGAACGTGACGGGTGCTGATCTCACGGCCAAAGTGGATACCTTCGTGCGGTTCGCCGACTTCGACATGTACATCTGCAGCAGCCCCGGCGAGGGCTGCCCGGACTCTCCCTACGACGAATGGCTCAAACGGCAATATGTCACGGCCATCGAGTGGGTAGGAAACGCAGCCAAGTTGGCGGGCACCACCGTCACGGCTTCGTCCCAGAAAGCTGCAGCCCAGAGCCCCGAAAAGGCACGCGACGGGTACTTCTGGGGCGCGCCGATGGACGCTACCCGGGAGTGGGTCACCGCCGGCGAAAAAACCGGCAGCTGGATCCAGTACAACTTCTCGCCCACGCGGACCATCAACGCGGTGACGCTCTCGGACAGGCCTGTCCTCACTGACCAAGTGACCGGCGGCAACCTTACCTTCTCCGACGGCAGCACCGTGGCGGTCCCGGCCTTGCCAAACAACGGCTCAGCCCTGACAGTCAACTTCCCGGCACGGACCGCGAGCTGGGTACGTTTCAACATCACCTCCGTCAGTGCGGGCACCACCAACGCCGGTCTTTCCGAGTTTGAAGCGTACGTCACGGCAGACACCGTTGCACCCGTCGTCACGGCCACTCCGCCGGGCGGAACCTATGCCGCCGGCCAGGCCATCACCCTGGCAACCAACGAGACCGCCACCATCTACTACACCGTGGACGGAAGTACACCCACCACGTCCAGTCCCAAGTACTCGGCCCCGATCACCCTCAACGGTGCGATGACCCTGAAGTACTTCGCCGTGGATGCAGCGAACAACTCCTCCGCCGTCGCCACGCAGATGTACTCAACCGGCCCTGACGTCACCAAGCCCGTGGTGACGGCCAACCCGGCCAGTGGAGCCTACGCGGCGGGAACCAAGATCGCGCTGACCGCCAACGAGCCGGCCGAGATCCGATACACCACGGACGGCACGGATCCGCTGACAGCAGGACTTGTGTACAGCGCACCGGTCACCTTCAACGGCCCCGGCCCCCTGACGTTGAAGTACTACGCCAAGGACACGGCAGGGAATACCTCCGACGTCGCTACCCAGACGTACACAGTGCCCCCGGACACCACGGCACCGGTGATCACTGCCAATCCCACCGGCAGGGCTTTGGCCAGTGGGGCAACCATCAGCCTCGGCGCCAATGAGCCGGCCACGATCTACTACACCACCAATGGAAGTACCCCCACGGCTACCGAATCGGCGACCAACCTCAAGTACACGGCCCCGATCGTCATGGGCAGCTCCACGCTGACGCTCAAGTACATCGGCGTGGACACGGCCGGGAATACCTCGGCAGCGGGAACCCAGACCTACACCGTGCCCGCAGCCGGACCGCCGTCGGCCCATGACTTCAACGGCGACGGGCGTGCGGACGTCCTGGCTGCGGACACCGCAGGCAACCTCTACCTGTATCCGGGCAACGGTTCCGGCGGGCTCCTCCCCCGGCAGGTGGCCCTGCCCGCCCCTGCGTGGTCCTCGATCACGGACACCATCACTCCCGGCGACTTCAACAGGGACGGCAAGAACGATCTCCTGGCCCGTGCCGGGGACATCCTGTACTTCTACCCTGGTGACGGTGCAGGCAGCTTCGGCGCAAGGACCCAGGTGAGCACGGGCTGGAGCACCATGACCCAGCTGTTCTCCCCCGGCGACTTCAGCGGCGACGGAATCCCTGACTTCATGGGCCGGCGCAGCAACGGTGAGCTCCGGCTGTACGAGGGCAACGGAAACGGTGGCCAGCGCACCCCGTACACAGTGGGCACCGGCTGGGGCATCATGAACGCCATCTTCAGCACCGGCGATTTCAACGGAGACGGCAAAGCCGATGTACTGGCGCGCCGAACGGATACGGGAGCATTATGGCTGTATCCGGGCAATGGCTCCGGAGGTTGGCTGCAGTGGAACCAGATCGCTACGGGCTGGAATACGCGCACTGCACTCGCCGGCCCCCGGGACCTAAGTGGCGACGGCAAGAACGACGTCCTGGGCCGCATTGGAGACAACTTGTGGCTCTACCCCGGATCGGGAGGCGGAACTCTGGGAAATGTGCCGCCGATCAGCCTGGGCGCGGGTTGGCAGGGGATGAAGGTCATCGCCTGAACAACCCCCACTGAACCTGGCGCGGGTCGGAGTTTTCCCCCAGACTCTTCCGGCCCGCGTCAGCCACGTCCGACCCTCTCTCACCAAACCGCCCTCTCCCACCGACCCTCTCTCACCGAATCACCCTCCGCCACCGACCCTCTCTCACCAAACCGCCCTCTCCCACCAACGCCCTCTCACTTGCCTCAAGAAAGCCAACCGCAGGAAGGCCCGACGTCGGCACTCACCCGCGTGCCGACGTCGGGCCCTCCTGCGGCCGATGAGAGACCGTTCGGTCGATAGGGGCATTGGATGAGAGAGGGACCGGTCAAAACGGGCATTCGGTGAGAGAACGTTCGGTCAAGAGGGGCATTCGGTGAGAGAGCGTTCGGTCGATAGGGGCATTGGGTGAGAGAGGGACCGGTCAAAAGGGGCATTCGGTGAGAGAACGTTCGGTCAAAAGGGGGCATTGGATGAGAGAGGGACCGGTCAAAAGGGGGATTCGGTGAGAGAGCGTTTAGGGGCGCACCTTGACGGGGACGCCGGTTTCGAGTGACTCCTGGGCTGCGTCGGCCACGCGGGAGGCGGCCACAGCGTCCTCCGGCGTGCAGGGGTTCTTGCGCTCGCCAAGGATCACTTCAACGAACGCTGCCATCTCCGAGCGGTAGGCCTGGTGGAAACGCTCGGCGAAAGTCTTGTGGGCTTCGCCGGCCGGGAACGCGATCCCCAACTCCGCTGAACGTACCGCCATCTGGTGGTCCATCCCCACCAGGATTGAACCGTCAGACCCCTGCAATTCCAACCGGACGTCATGGCCAGCCCCGTTGTAGCGGCTGGCCGAGACCGTTCCCACCGTGCCGTCGTCGAACGTCACCACCGCCAAAGCGGTGTCGACGTCGCCCACCTCACCGATCGCGGGGTCGCCGTTGTTGGAGCCCTTGGCGTAGACCTCCACGATCTCCTTGCCCGTTAGCCAGCGCAGGATGTCGAAGTCGTGGACGGAGCAATCGCGGAACAGGCCCCCGGACGTCGCGAGGAATTCGACTGGTGGGGGTGTCATGTCACAGGTGACGGCGCGGACGGAGTGGATCCAACCGAGTTCGCCCGCGTCGTAGGCCCGCTTCGCCTCGAGGTAGCCCGCGTCGAACCGTCGCTGGTGCCCTATCTGGACGGTGCCGCCCTTCTCCCGGATGTAGTCCAGCACCGGAAGGGATTCGGCAACGTTGACGGCCACAGGTTTCTCGCAGAACACCGGGATCCCCGCGTCCACGCCCGCCCTGATGAGGTCCGGGTGGGTTGCAGTGCCTGTGGCGATCACCAAACCGTCAATGCCGGAGGCAACCAGTTCCTCCACGGAGGGCAGGAACTCCGCTCCGAAGTCCGCAGCCACGGACCGGGCGTGTTCCTGCGCGACGTCCGTCAGCTTGAGCCGCACGGCAGTCCCTTCCGGGTTGAGGACCTCGTTCAAGGCACTGATGTTCCTTGCGTGCATCACGCCGATCCGGCCCACGCCTACCAGGCCGAGGGTTACTTCTTTCATGCTGTCTCACTTCCTTGCGGGGCTTTTGCCGGACAATTGCGGGCGATTCTCCGGCCTACACAGAAACCACGGAAGGGCCCCGGCGGACGTGCATCAGCCGGGGCCCGTACGCGGGCGAACTAGTGCCGTTTGGTGGTGCTTTCGGGCGCGGCATCGGCGACGTCGGCTACTTCGGCTTTGACTTCTTCCAGGGCGTCCGAGTGTCCGCCGAGTTGTTCGAGTTCGTGCGCCAGCTCGGCGAGTTCGGCGCCACCGGCCATTTGGGCGGTCAGCTCTTCGAGGGTGATGTCCTTCTTCTCGTAGTAGCCGATGGACTTGCCGCGCTTGAGCAGGAGGAACCGGTCGCCCACGGGGAAGGCGTGGTGCGGGTTGTGGGTGATGAAGATGACCCCCAGGCCGCGGTCGCGGGCCTGCAGGATGTAGCGGAGCACGACGCCGGACTGCTTGACTCCCAGCGCGGCGGTGGGTTCGTCGAGGATCAGGACCTTGGCGCCGAAATACACGGCCCTGGCGATCGCCACACATTGGCGCTCACCGCCGGAGAGCTGGCCGATGGGCTGTTCCACGTCGCGCAGGTCGATGCCCATGTCCGCGAGTTCCTTCTTGGTGATGTCCTTCATTTTCTGGACATCCATACGGCGGAACGGGCCCACGCCTGTGGTTAGTTCGGAGCCCAGGAAGAAGTTCCGCCAAATCGGCATGAGGGACACCACGGCGAGGTCCTGGTACACCGCTGCGATGCCGGCGTCGAGCGCTTCACGGGGTGAACCGAGCTTGCGGTCCTCGCCCATGATCTTGAAGCTGCCTTCGTCGTGCTGGTGCAGGCCTGCGATGATCTTGATCAGCGTGGACTTACCGGCACCGTTGTCGCCCAGGACGCACGTGACGCGGCCGTTGTCCACGGCCATGGTCACGTCCCGGAGGGCGATGATGTTGCCGTAGTGCTTGCCCACGGCTTCGAGGGAGAGCAGGTGCACGGGCGTGTGGGTCAAGGGGTCCTTCTCGTCTTTCAGCAGGGTCTGCTGGTCGATCTGGTGTGCATTCATTGGTCCGGCCCCTTACTTCAGTTCTGCCCGGCGTTTGACGATGAGGTTGACGATGGTGGCCAGCAGCAGCATCAAGCCCAGGAAGAACTTGAACCAGTCCGGATTCCATTGTGCGTAGACAATGCCCTTGTTGGCCATGCCAAAGATGAATGCACCGATCGCGCCGCCCACGGCCGAGCCGTAGCCACCGGTGAGGAGGCAGCCACCGATCACTGCGGCGATGATGTAGAGGAACTCGTTGCCCACGCCTTCACCGGATTGCACGGCGTCGAAGGCGAACAGGTTGTGCATGCCCAGGATCCAGCCGCAGAAACCGACTGCCATGAACAGTCCGATCTTGGTCTTGGTCACCGGAACACCCACGGCGCGGGCGGCATTCGCGTCGCCGCCGACGGCGAAGATCCAGTTGCCGACGCGGGTCCTTAGCAGGATCCAGGAAGCAATCAGCACTAGAACGATCCAGAAGAACACGGTGATCTTCACTTCAACACCGCCGATGCTGATGGAGGAGGCGAAGACGGCGCGGGCGGAATCGAAGCCGTCCAGCTTGGAAATCGAAGGGGAAGAAACGGAGCCGCCGATCAGGCGGGTCAGTGCCAGGTTCAGGCCGGTCAGCATGAGGAAGGTGGCCAGGGTGACGATGAAGCTGGGCAGCCTGGTCTTGACCAGGATCCACCCATTGATGAAGCCGATGCCCAGGGACACTACCAAGGCCAGAGCCACGCCAACCCAGGCGTTCATGGAGAAGTACCAGCTGAACAGCGATGCGGTCAGGGCCGAGGAGATGACGGCCACACCCGTGGAGAGGTCGAACTCACCACCGATCATCAGGAGGGACACTCCCACTGCCATGATCCCGATGGTGGAGGAACCGTAGAGCACGGTAGCCAGCGCATTCGGCTGGGTAAAGGTCTGCGAGACGGATGCGAAGAAGATGAAGAGGACAACGGCACCAACGAGTGCGCCAACCTCGGGCCGTGCGAGGAATTTCTGGAACGGGTTCCGGCGCCCGACCCGCTCGTCACCGGGCGATGTCGCCGGCGGCAGGGTTGCTGTGTTTGCCATAGGAATGACTCCTTGTTGGTCAGGCTGCGCGGCGGGCGAATCGCCGCGCAGCCGGATTCCTGGATCTAGCGGACGCCCTGCTGGGCGAACTTGAGGACGTCGGAAGCGTTGGACTTGTCCACGATGGTGGGTCCGGTCAGGACGGGCTGGCCGCCACCGATCTTGAAGCCGCCACGCTTGGCCTGCCACAGGGCGTCAACGGACATGTAGCCCTGGAGCCACGGCTGCTGGTCGACCGTAAAGATCACGTTGCCGTCCACGATCTTCTGGGCGAGTTCGGCGTTGAGGTCGAAGCTGGCCACCTTGGCCGAGCTGCCCGCATCGGTAACGGACTTGAGGAGCGTCAGGGTGATGGGGGCGCCAAGGCCGATGATGACGTCAGCGTCCTTCGAAGCCTGGAGCTTGGCCGTTGCGGTGGACTGCACGGCGGTCATGTCCTTGCCGTCAACGTAGAGAATCTCTGTTGCGGGGACTTTGGCCTTCACGCCTGCACACCGGGCTTCGAGGCCCACGTGGCCCTGCTGCTGGATGACGCACGCGGGGTGCTTGTAGCCCTCCGCAGCGAGCCTGGTTCCCACTGCTTCGCCAGCGAGCTGCTCGTTGGAACCGAAGTGGGTAAAGGCGCCGAGCTTTGCCGAGACGGATTCTCCGGCGTTGAGGCTGACGACGGGAATACCTGCATCGGTTGCCTTCTTGAGGACGTCCTTCAGGGCGTCGGGTGTGGCAATGGTGACGGCAATGCCGTCCACTTTCTGGTCGATGGCCTGCTGGACCAACTGCGCCTGGCGCCCGGCTTCGGGGTCGCTCGTGTAAAGGAGTTCAACATTGTCCTTGGAGGAAGCTTCCTCCGCACCCTTCCGGACGATGTCCCAGAACGTGTCGCCGGCTGCGGCGTGGGTGATCAGGGCGACCTTGATGCGGTCAGTGGAAGCTGCCTGGCCTGCCGCAGCCCCACCGCCGTTGTCTGCAGGCTTTCCGCCCTGGCTCGAACAGGCGCTCAGTGCTATCAGGGGAACCACTGCTGCGGCGAGTGCCGCTTTGCGCCACGAGAATTTTGCCACCGTTATCTCCTTTGATTTCAGCTTGGGGTGTCCGGAGACTCGTATCCGGATCAGCCACTACTCAGATCATGGTGACTGACCTCACACTTTGTCAAGAGTTTGTCCTGACATTAGGATGTTTTTACGTAAACCCTTCTCTATGACGGCGCCATACTTCCGGGCGAGACCAATTCCTTGACGGCCCGATAGCGGCTGCTATGATCAGAAAAAGGCAGTATGTCCTATCAAGCGAACATGAGCGGACAAACTCATCCATCCGGCAGAGGAGCCGTGACCCTGCTCCCCGGCCGGCCTTTCCAGCCGTCCAGGAGGAAACAGTGACGAACCAACTCAGCCTCAGCATCGACCGTTCGTCCCCGGTGCCGCTCTACCACCAGGTGGTGCAAGGCATCGAAGCCGCGATCCACAGCGGACTCCTGGAACCGGGCAGCCGCCTGGACAACGAAATCGATCTCGCGGCGCAACTGAATCTCTCCCGCCCCACCATGCGCAAAGCCATGGACGAACTGGTCCGGGCCGGCCTCTTGGTCCGCAAGCGGGGCGTGGGCACCCAGGTGGTCGCCAGCCAGGTCCGGCGGCCTCTGGAACTCTCCAGCCTGTTCGACGATCTCAGCAACAACGGCAAGAAACCCACCACGGATGTACTGAGCTTCTCGCACGTGGAGGCCGATGCCGCGACACTCACGGCCCTGCAACTCCCTGCCGGATCCAAGGTGTACCACTTCACGCGACTCCGCAAAGTGGGCGGCAAACCCTTGGCCCTCATGGAGAACTGGGTCCGCGACGACATCACCAGCATGGACGAAGCCCAGCTCGCCAGCGAAGGCCTCTACGCCATCCTGCGGCGTGGTGGCGTGAACTTCCGGCTCGCTTCGCAGCGCATCGGCGCCATGATCGCCAACGACTACCAGGCTCCCCTCCTCGAAGCAGAAGTGGGATCGGCCCTGGTCACCATGGAACGCACCGCGGTGGACGACACCGGACGCATGGTGGAAACCGGACACCACGTCTACCGCGCCGATTCCTACAGCTTTGAAATGACCCTCGTACAGCGCTAACGCAAGGACACAACTTATGGCCAACTGGGTATACCCCCTTGGAACCGCCACCGACGGCAAGTGGGACGTTTCCCTCGGCACCTCCGATTCCAGCCTCGCCGTCGACGGCTGGGCCCATACGGGACTGAAGGTCGCGACGCTCGCCCCGGGTGCCGCCGTCGAACTTTCCGCCGCTGCCGAAGAGCGCATCGTGGTGCCGCTGAGCGGCTCCTTCACGGTGACGGTCGACGGCGGGTCGTACAGTCTCGCTGGCCGGCAGTCGGTTTTCCACGGGCCAAGCGACGTCCTCTACACGGGTATCGATAAGGCCCTCACCATCAGCACGAACGACGGCGGCCGCGTCGCCGTCGCAACCGCACCGGCAAAGGCCGGGTACCCCACGCGCCTGATCACCGCCGCCGAAACCCCCGTGGAACTGCGCGGCGCGGGCAACTGCTCCCGCCAGGTGCACAACTTCGGCACACCGGCCGCACTCGAAGCCGACCGTTTCATCGTCTGCGAAGTCATCACCCCCGCCGGCAACTGGTCCTCCTACCCGCCGCACAAGCACGACGAGGAGAAGGACGGCGAAACCAGCCTCGAGGAGATCTACTACTTCGAAACCCGCGTGGCTCCCGGCTCCCCCGCCCCGGAAGACGCCGATGCGTTCGGCCATGCCCGCGTGTACGCCTCGGACGAGCGTCCCATCGACGTCTCCGCGGAAGTCCGTACCGGCGATGTTGTCCTGGTCCCCTACGGCTGGCACGGCCCCGCCATGGCAGCCCCCGGCTACGACCTCTACTACCTCAACGTCATGGCCGGCCCTGGACGTGTCCGCGACTGGCTCATCAGCGACGACCCCCACCACGGCTGGATCCGCCAAACCTGGGATGGCCAAGACGTAGACCCGAGGCTCCCGTTCTCGGCCTGATCCTGAAAACCCAGAAAGCCCCTGTGACTCGACGAGTCACAGGGGCTTTCTTTGCGTTTGGGCGCTACTTCGCTTGGGCGATGTAGTCCGTCATCGTCTTGAGCTGGTAGCGGGAAACGTCCTCGGCGTTCTCGTCCTCGGCGAAGACGCTGGAGACCATGACGGTGTTCGCCTTGTCCAGGAAGCCGATTTCCTTCAGGCCGCCGAAGAACTCGTTCCAGTTCACGTCGCCGTCACCGATCTTCAGGTGCTGGTGGACGCGGACGGCGTTGCCGGGCGGGTTGGTGATGTAGCGCAGGCCGTGGGAGGCGTGGTGGTTCATGGTGTCTGAAATGTGCACCAGGCGCAGTTTGTCACCGGCGGCGCGCATGATCTCCAGCGGCTTGTTGCCCATGTGGAAAGTATGCGAGGCAACGTAGACCATTCCGATGTTCGGGGAGTTGATGCCGCGAATCACGCGCAGTGCGGCCAGGCCGTCCTCCACGAAGTCATCCGGGTGCGGATCGATCAGCACGTCCAGGCCCTCGCGCTCGATGATCGGCACCAGTTCCTCCATGGACCGGTAGAAAGCCCGCTCGGATTCCTCGGCCTTCTCCGGGCGTCCGCTGAACTCGGTGTTCATGGTCTGCACGCCCAGGTCCACGGCGATCTGGATGGCACGCTTCCAGTACCGAACAGCAGCTTCGCGGGCGTCCTCGTCGGGACCGGACCAGCGCAGGACGGGAAGGATCGAGGCAATCTCGACTCCGGCGTCCTTGCACGCTGCCTTCAGCTTGCCAACCAACTCATCGTCAGCCTTGGGGTGGTTGTAGAACGGGATGAGGTCCGCATGCGGGGTCATTTGCAGGTAGTTGTAGCCGAGGTCCGCAGCAACGCGCGGGAACTCGAGCAGGGTGTGGCTGTGGTGGAACGGTGTGGGATCGAGGGCGATCTTCACTGGGCACTCCTTTGTGGTCTCTGGGGAAAGAAAACGGTGGCCGGCCGCGGTACTGCCGGCCAGCCACCGCTGTGATGGTGGGGCTGCGCTAGTTGTACAGGTCCGGCTTGGTGTTGAGCCGCACCTTGACCTTCTCGCCGGACTTCTGGGCCTCGACGCCGGCCTCACAGCACGCTGCCGTGGCATAACCGTCCCAAGCCGTGGGGCCGCCGATTTCACCGCGAAGTGCCGCGTCCACCCAAGCCTGGACCTCGACGTCGTAAGCGGCACCAAAACGGTCCTCGAAACCGGGGGTGACGTTGCCGCCCCACTTGCCCGCTGTCTGGACGTACGGGCCGCTGTCGCCGCCGATGCTCACGATGCCGTCCTCGAAGGACGCCTGTGTGGCCACCTGGTAGCCGAACTTGGCGTTGACGTAGATTTCGACGTCGGCCAGCACACCGGATTCGGTTTCGATCAGGACGTGCTGGGGATCGTGCTGTCCGTTCGGGGCGTTGCGCGTCGGCTTGCCCAGGCGGACCTGTACCGAGGTGATTTCCTCACCGGTGAAGAAGCGGATCGCGTCGAACTCGTGGACCACGGAGTCGTTGATCAGCATCTCGTTGGTGAAGCCCTCGGGCGTGGTGGGGTTCCGGTGCTGGTGGTGCAGCATCAACAGCTCCCCCAATTCGCTGTTGCGGATGATGGAACCCAACGCCGAGTACTCTGCGTCGAAGCGGCGCATGAAGCCAACCTGGATGCGCTTGTGCCCCAAAGCCTGCTCGGCCTGCACAACCTTCCAGGCGCTCTCTGCGTCCGGGGTCAGCGGCTTCTCGCACAGGATCGGGAAGTCCTTCTCCAAGGCCTTGTACAGGATTTCCTCGTGCAGGAAGCCCGGGGTGGCGATCAGCACGGCGTTGACGTCGCCATTGTTGAGCGCCTCGTCGGCGCTGGCCAGGGCAACCGCCCCGTCAATGCCTTCGATGGCGGCTTGCGCACGGGCCAGGTCGACATCGACGACGGCGGCCACTTCGGCGCCGTGGATGCGGGTGCTGAGGCGCTTGATGTGGTCCGCACCCATGCGGCCTGCGCCGATGACGGCAACGCGGAGAGACTTTGTCACTTTCTTATCCTTCGTGAGGTTTGGTTGGCTACTGGACCCGTGTACGGGATCCGCAGGACAGGAGGTAATTGCGGGTTCGCTTGGCAATGGGCATCGGTACGTCGAACGCTACCGGGTACATGTCCTGCTCCACGATGCCGAAGATCGGCCGGTTCAGGCCCTCGACTGCTTCGATGACGGCACGGAGATCCGGGAGGCCGTTCGGCGGCTCGGTCATGACGCCGGCCAGGTTCGCAGCGGCCCAGGTCATGTTCTTCTCGTTGACTTCAGCCAGGACCTCGGGGTTAATCTGCTTCAAGTGCAGGTAGCCGATGCGGTCCGGGTAGTTCTTGATGAGCTCCAGGCTCGAAGCACCGCAGTATTCGGCGTGGCCGGTGTCCAGGCACAGGTTCAAGTACTGCGGGTCCGTGGCTGCCAGGAGGGTTTCGATATCCTTCTGGGCTCCAACATGGGAGTCGGCGTGGGAGTGGAACTGCTGGTGCAGGCCGAAGTCCTCCAGGAGGACCTTGCCCATTCGGTTGTGGCCGGCGAAGAGATCCGCCCACTGTTCGTCCGTGAGTTCGCCGTTCTCCACGGCCTCACCCGTGACGTCGTCCCGCCACATGGCCGGGATAACCACGATGTGCTCGCCGCCCATGGCCGCCGTCAGTTCGGCCACCTTGCGGGCCGGTTCCCAAGCTTCGTCGTACTGCTTGGCACCGCGGTGGAATGCCGTGAAAACCGTACCGGCGGTGACCTGCAGGTCGCGCTGCTTCAGTTCTTCTGCGAGCCGGGTGGGGTCGTTCGGCAGGTAGCCGTAGGGGCCCAGTTCGATCCACTTGTAACCGGATTCGGCAACCTCATCCAGGAACCGTTCCCACGGGGTTTGCTGGGGGTCATCCGGAAACCAGACGCCCCAGGAGTCGGGGGCGGTGCCAATGATGAGCTTGTTCTCGACGTCGGTCATGACCACGGTGTCTTTCTTTCCAGGGTCCGCCCTGCTCCGGCCGATTGGCCGGAGCAGGACGGATGGAACTAGTTGGAGGGGAAGTTGTAGGAGGCGCCGGAGGCGTGGTGGGTTTCGGGCCAGCGGGAGGTGATGACTTTGCCGCGGGTGTAGAAGGAGACGCCTTCGGGGCCGTAGATGTGCTTGTCACCGAAGAGGGAGGCTTTCCAGCCGCCGAAGGAGTGGTATGCCACCGGGACGGGCAGGGGCACGTTGATGCCGATCATGCCCACGGTCACCGAACGCTGGAACTTCCGTGCTGCGGCGCCGGAGGAGGTGAAGATCGCGGTGCCGTTGCCGTAGGGGTTGGAGTTGATGAGCTTGATGCCGTCTTCGAGGGTGCCGACGCGGACCACCACGAGCACGGGTCCGAAGATTTCCTCGGTGTAGGCGCTCATTTCGGTCTTGACGTGGTCGATCACGGTGGGGCCGACCCAGAAGCCGTCTTCGTGGCCGGGGATCACGAGGTCGCGGCCGTCTACTACCATGGCGGCGCCGGCGGTTTCTGCTTCGGTGACGATCTTGACGATGCGTTCCTTGGAGGCCGGTGTGATGACCGGGCCCATTTCGGCGCCGGGTTCGGTGCCGTTGTTGACCTTCACGGCCAGGGCGCGTTCTTCGACTTTCTTCACCAGCAGGTCGGCGGCGTCCCCGACGGCGACGGCGACGGAGATCGCCATGCACCGCTCTCCTGCCGAGCCGAACGCGGCAGCGGCGAGGTGGTCGGCGGCGTTGTCCAGGTCAGCGTCCGGGAGCACGATCGCGTGGTTCTTCGCCCCACCCAACGCCTGGACCCTTTTGCCGTGTTTGGTGGCGGTTTCGTGGACGTATTGGGCGATCGGGGTGGACCCGACGAAGGAGATGCCGTCCACGTCGGGGTGGGTGAGCAGGCCGTCGACGGTTTCCTTGCCGCCGTGCAGGACCTGGAACACGCCGTCGGGCAGGCCGGCGTCCTTCCAGAGCTTGGCGAGCAGCAGCGACGGGGACGGGTCACGTTCGGAGGGCTTGAGGATGAACGCGTTACCGGTAGCGATCGCCATCGGGGCCATCCACAACGGGACCATGACCGGGAAGTTGAACGGGGTAATACCCGCCACCACACCGAGGGGCTCGCGGAAGGAGAACACGTCAATGCCGGTGGAGACCTGGTCCGAGTAATCACCCTTCAACAAGGACGGGATGCCGCAGGCGAACTCGATGACTTCCAGGCCGCGGCCGATCTCGCCCTTCGCGTCGGAGAGGACCTTGCCGTGCTCGGCCGTGATCAGTTCGGCGAGTTCGTCCACGTGCGCGGCGACGAGTTCACGGAACTTGAACAACACCGCGGTGCGCTTGGCCAGGGAAATGTCACCCCAGGAATCAGCGGCCTTGCGGGCAGCGGCAACCGTGGCATTCAAATCGTTCTCGTTGGCCAGGCGCAGTTCCGCGGTGACCTGGCCAGTGGCCGGGTTGTAGACCGGCTGGGTGCGGGCGCCTTCACCGGAGGTTTCACCACCGTTGATGAAGTGGTTGATGGTGGTCAATGTGGTCGTCGTCGACATGTGTGTGGACTTCCTTGTCTGTCTGGGGAACTCAGCCGAGCAGTTTGCGCTGGCGGTTCTTGTGGTCGGTGTAGGTTTTGTAGGCCTGTTGGGTGGATTCGAGTTCGGACACGGCCGAGACGGGCACGTCCCACCAGGATTCGGAGGACGGGGCGTCCAGGAGGGGGTCGGATTCGACGTGGATCACGATCGGGCCGGTGTCCTCGGGGGCGGCTTTGGCGTCGCGGATGGCTTGTTCGAGTTCGGCGATGACCTTCTCGCCCGGTTCGATCCGGATGACCTTCGCGCCCAACGACTCGGCGTTCGTGGCGAGGTCGATGGGCAGGTTCTCGCCGGCGTCGAAGGAGTGCTGTTCCTTGTTCAGGACCCGGTATTGGGTTCCGAAACGCTGCGAACCCAGCATCTCCGAGAGGGAGCCGATGGAGGCATAGCCGTGGTTCTGGATCAGGACCACGATCAGTTTGATGCGTTCGGCGACGGCGGTGACCAGTTCGGTGTGCATCATCAGGTAGGAGCCGTCCCCCACCATGACCACCACATCGCGCTCCGGCCCGCCCGCGGCGGCTTCGGCCAGGGCTGCGCGCTTGACGCCCAGGCCTCCGGGGATTTCGTAGCCCATGCAGGAGTACGCGTATTCCACGTGGTAGCCGAACGGGTCCCGGACACGCCACATCTTGTGCAGGTCACCCGGCAGGGAACCCGCTGCGCAGATCACCACGTCCTGGGCGTCCATCGCCTTGTTCGTGGCACCGATGATCTCGTTCTGCGCCGGCAACGGCGTGAACCGGGTCTCGAACGCCTCATCCACGATTCCGTCCCAGCGCTTCTTTTCGGCGGCGACCTTCTCTTCCAGGTCAGCACCCACGCGGTAACCGCCCAGGGCCTGGTTCAGCTTCACGAGGGCCTTGCGGGCATCAGCGACGATCGGCAGGTGCGTTCCGTGCTTGTACGCATCGATCGCGGCGACGTTGATGTTCACGAAGCGCACGTCCGGGTTCTGGAACGCTGTCCGGGACGCGGTAGTGAAGTCCTCATACCGGGTGCCGATCCCGATGATCAGGTCCGCCTCCGCGGCGATGGCGTTGGCCGCCGTCGTGCCCGTGGAACCAATGGCACCGAGGGAGAGCTTGTGGTCCCACGGCAGGACGCCCACACCGGCCTGGGTGTTGCCCACCGGGATGCCCGTGAGCTCGGCGAACTTCGCCAGTTCATCGTTGGCGTAGGCGTAGAGGACGCCACCGCCGGCAATGACCAATGGCCGCTTAGCCGCGCGGATCGCTTCGACGGCGCGGCGGATGTCCTCATCTTCGGCCTCGGGCCGGCGGATCCGCCACTCCCGCTCGGCCAGGAACTCCTCAGGCACATCGAACGCCTCGGCCTGGACGTCCTGCGGCAGCGAAATGGTCACCGCACCGGTCTCGGCCGGGTCCGTCAGCACCCGCAGGCCGTGGTGGAACGCGGAAAACAACTGCTCCGGCCGGGACACCCGGTCAAAGAACTTGGACAGCGGCCGGAACGCGTCATTGACCGTGATGTCATACGCATACGGCAACTCAAGCTGCTGCAGCACCGGGTCAGCTGCGCGGGTCGCGAACGTATCGGACGGCAGCAACAACACCGGCAGCCGGTTCGTCGTGGCCAACGCCGCCCCGGTGAGCAGGTTCGAGGACCCCGGACCGATCGAGGTGCTGATCGCGAACGTCTGCCGGCGGCGGGTGTGCCGGGCATAGCCCACGGCCTGGTGGGCCTGGGCCTGCTCGTTGCGGCCCTGGTAGTACGGCATGATCGAGGGATCGGCGGCCTGGTACTGCTTCAACGCCTGGCCCACACCGGCCACGTTCCCGTGCCCGAAAATACCGAACGTGCCCGGAATCAGGCGCTCACGGAACTCCACACCAGCAACAGAATCAACCGTGTACTGCTTGGACAAAAACTCAACCACGGCCTGAGCCACGGTCATCCGACGGGTTACAGATCCCATGGGTAACTACTCCGATACTTTCACGGGGATACGGTCTGACGAAGCGAACCCAGCGGCAGCGGCGGCAGCGGGCGCAGTGGTGTTCAGCAGCGAGGCCGCCGTCGCGACGGCACCTGCCACATCGCCGTCGTGCGGGTACAGCAGCGTCCGCCCCACGGTGAGGCCCTGCACGCCGGGCAGAGCCAGCGCCGCCTGCCAGGAAGCGAAGACCTCGTCCTGGGACCCGTCCGGGTCACCGCCGAGCAGCACGGTAGGCAGCGTGGTGGAGGCCATGACGCGTTCCATCTCCGCCACCACGGGCAACTTCATCCACGTGTAGGCGCTCGTGGACCCCAGGCCCTCGGCGATCCCGACGGACTTGATCACGGCATCGGCACGGAGATCGTTACGGACCTTGCCGTTCGCGTCACGCACGGACAGGAAGGGCTCCACCATGGCGATGAGCTTCCGCTCGGCCAGGGAATCGATCGCCTTCGCAGTCGCTTCAAGCGTGGCAACCGTGTCCGGGTCGCCCAGGCAGATCCGGGTCAGCATCTTCCCACCGTCCGCGCCCAAGGCTTCCAAGGCGGCTGCGGTGTGGCCGGTGAAACGGTCATCGAACTCGTTCACCAGTCCGGCCAGGCCGCCGCGGTTCATGGAACCGAACACGAGCTTGCCCTCCAGCGCACCGAGCAGCAGGAGGTCATCCATGATGTCCGGGGAAGCCAGGATGCCGTCCACGGCAGGATTCGCCAGCGCGACCTGCAAACGGTCCAGCAAATCGCGCCGGTCGGCCATGGCCATCGGCTCCGAACCAACAGACAGGGCACCACGGGCCGGGTGGTCGGCGGCGACAATGAAGTTCTGCACGCCATGCTTCAGGCCAGGATGACGACGACGGGTCGCAGCAGCGCGGGCCACGGCCCCCGGATCCTCCAAACGGATCCGGCTCAAGTGCTCATAACGGCGGGGGTCATCGTTGAGGCTCAACGCACTGCTCCTTCTTCGACGGGGGCGGCGGGGACCGGACGGCCGCGTTCAGCCAGCAGCGAGGTGACCTCATCCGGCGTCGGCATCGCATCCGCGCAGGACAGACGCGAGGCGACAATCGCACCAGCGGCGTTCGCGTAATCCAGCACCTCGGACAAAGGCCAACCGGACAGCAATCCGTGCACGAACGCGCCACCGAAGGAATCCCCCGCACCCAGGCCGTTCACCGTCTCCACCGGAACCGGGGCCGACACCACACGCTCGGTGCGGGTCTTCGCCATCACACCTTCCGGGCCGAGCTTCACCACGGCGATCTCCACGCCGGCAGCCAGGAGGCGGTCCGCCTGCTCATCAGGGGTCCCCTCCCCCACGGCCACGGCGCATTCCTTGTCGTTGCCGATCGCGACCGTCACATGCGGAAGGATCTTGGCCACCTCCGCGCGGGCCTCTTCCTCGGAAGCCCAGAACATCGGACGGTAATCCAGGTCCAGGATGGTGAACTGGCCATCCTTCAAACCGGTCCGGGGGCGGGCCTCATGCGCCGCAATATGGGCGCTGCGTGAGGGCTCCTGGCACAGGCCCGTCACCGTGGACCAAAAAATCACGGCGTCCCGGATCGCGTCCAGATCCAACTCTTCGGCCTTGATCTGCAGATCCGGCGCCGTGGGGAACCGGCCATAGAAGTACAACGGGAACTCATCCGTGGCCGGCTTGATCGCACAAAACGTGGCCGGAGTCTGGCCCGGTGCCGGGGTGACGAAGGAATCATCCACGTTGAACTTGCGCAGCTCGCGGTGCAGGAAGCCGCCAAAAGGATCATCACCGGTCCGGGTAATCACACCCGTGCGGCGGCCATGGCGGGCAGCGGCAACAGCCACATTGGAAGGCGAACCTCCCAAGTACTTGCCGAAAGACGACACGTCCTCCAGCCCAACTCCAATATCGTTCGGGTAGATATCAACGCTGATGCGCCCGATCGTGAGCAGTTCGTGGGTCACGGTACTCGTGGACCTTTCTCTTGTGAACTCTGAACCTTTGAGCGCTGGGCCCCAATGCCTTGCTACCCCTCAGTGAGCGGGGCCACATGACTACTTTGCACCAGATTTAATGTCCTGTCAAAGGTTTGTACTGACATATTTACAACATGACACCCAGCGCGCCTACTTGCGGGGAACCGCCAATTCTCCGGTGACATACTGACTGCGCCCAAAGCCGAACGACCAATCCCCGGCAGTGTTCTCCACATAGCCCACGAACACGTCCTCGCCGGCAATCCCCACCCCCGCGAGCCCGGAGGCAATGGCCTCGAAGAGCGAACTCTTCGCCATCTGGCTGCGACCACCCTGGGTGAAGATTTGGATCATGACAACGCCGGAACTGCGCTCAAAACCGAGCCCGGCGTCCTGGGCGACGATCTGGCCCTGTGGATGCTCCGTGAGGATGTGGAAGTAGTCCCGCTCGGGGATTCCATACTCGGTCAGGATGGCATCGTGAATGGCTCGGCTAATGGCGGCCAGATCCTCGGGCGAGCGGCCCTGGTTGACGTCGATACGAACAAGAGGCATTGCAGGTCCCTTCGAATAGTTTGTCCTAACATACTAACAAACTATCCTGATTCTGGGTACAGCAAAGGCCCGCCCACATGGATGGACGGGCCAAATACCCAGCCTTGCGAGGCCGCTCTACATCCCTACTCCCCCAACCTCGCAAGCTCGGCCAGGGAACCCGGGTGGTGCGGGCCCTGCTGAGGAATAGCGCGCTGAGCAGGCCTCACAACGGGCGCTTAAAGCACGACGGCGGCCCTTCACCTTTCCGTTCGGAAGGTGACGGACCGCCGTCGTACTTATTTGTAAAACCTAGAGCGCTGCGAAAACCTCGCGCAGCAGCTTGGCGGTCTCGGACGGCGTCTTGCCGACCTTCACGCCTGCTGCCTCGAGGGCTTCCTTCTTTGCCTGTGCGGTACCAGCGGAGCCGGACACGATGGCGCCGGCGTGGCCCATGGTCTTGCCCTCGGGAGCCGTGAAGCCTGCCACATAGCCGACGACCGGCTTGGTGACGTTGGCCTTGATGAAGTCGGCTGCGCGCTCTTCAGCGTCGCCACCGATTTCACCGATCATGACGATCGCCTTGGTCTCCGGGTCGGCTTCGAACGCAGCCAGGGCGTCGATGTGGGTGGTGCCGATGATGGGGTCGCCACCAATTCCGATCGCGGTGGAGAAACCGAGGTCGCGGAGTTCGTACATCATCTGGTAGGTCAAGGTACCGGACTTGGAAACCAGTCCGATGGGGCCCTTGCCCGTGATGTTTGCCGGGGTGATGCCAACCAGGGCCTCACCCGGGGTGATGATGCCGGGGCAGTTCGGTCCGATGATGCGGGTGATCTGCTTGCCGTCAGCGTCCACCTTGGACTGGGCGAGCGCCCAGAACTCGGCGGAGTCCTGAACCGGCACACCTTCGGTGATGACTACCACGAGGCCGATCCCGGCTTCGATGGCTTCAACCACTGCGTCCTTGGTGAATGCCGGCGGAACGAAGACGATCGAAACGTCCGCGCCGGTTTCGGCGATGGCTTCCTTGACGGTGCCGAAGACGTTGATTTCCTTGTCGCCGTGCAGGACCGTGGTGCCGGCCTTGCGGGCGTTGACGCCACCAACAATGTTGGTGCCGGCCTTGAGCATCAGGGCGGTGTGCTTGGTGCCCTCGCCGCCGGTGATGCCCTGGACGATGACCTTGGAGTCCTTGTTGAGGTAGATAGACATTGTCGCGTCCCTTTACTTAGCTGCGTTGGCGAGCTCGGCGGCCTTGTCGGCGCCCTCGTCCATGGTGGCGGCCAGGGTAACCAGCGGGTGGTTGGCCTCGGTCAGGATGCGGCGGCCCTCTTCGACGTTGTTGCCGTCGAGGCGAACAACCAGCGGCTTGTTCGCCGAGGAACCGAGCTCTGCCAGTGCACCGACGATGCCCTTGGCGACGGCGTCACAAGCGGTGATGCCACCGAAGACGTTCACGAAGACGCTCTTGACCTGGGAGTCGCCCAGGATGACGTCCAGGCCGTTGGCCATGACCTCGGCGGACGCTCCACCACCGATGTCAAGGAAGTTGGCGGGCTTCACGTTGCCGTGGTTCTCGCCGGCGTAAGCGACGACGTCGAGGGTGGACATCACAAGACCGGCGCCATTGCCGATGATGCCAACTTCGCCGTCCAGCTTGACGTAGTTGAGGTCCTGGGCCTTGGCCTTGGCCTCGAGCGGGTCGGCCGCGTCCTTGTCTTCCAGCTCACCGTGGTGCACGTGGCGGAAGTCGGCGTTCTCGTCCAGGGAAACCTTGCCATCGAGGGCAACGATGTCGCCTGCGCCGGTGCGGACCAACGGGTTGACCTCAACCAGGGTTGCGTCTTCCTTCTTGAAGACATCCCACAGCTTCAGAATGACATCGGCGACTTTGCCGCGCAGTTCTTCAGCGAAGCCGGCAGCTGCGACGATCTCGTCAGCCTTGGCCTGGTCGATTCCAACAGCAGGATCGATGGCGATCTTGGCGAGTGCCTCGGGGCGCTCTACAGCAAGCTGCTCGATCTCCATGCCGCCTTCAACCGAGCACATGGCCAGGTAGTTGCGGTTGGCACGGTCCAGGAGGACCGAGAAGTAGAATTCTTCGGCGATGTCAGCGCCCTGGGCAATCATCACCTTGTTGACGGTGTGGCCCTTGATGTCCATGCCCAGGATGTTGGTGGAGTGCTCAAGCGCCTCGTCGGCAGACTTGGCAACCTTGACGCCGCCAGCCTTGCCGCGGCCACCAACCTTAACCTGTGCCTTTACGACAGTAACGCCGCCGATCTTCTCAGCAGCTGCCTTCGCTTCTTCAGGAGTGTGCGCCACGATGCCGGCGAGCACGGGTACACCGTGCGCTTCGAACATATCGCGCGCCTGATATTCAAACAGGTCCACGGTTTAGTGTCCTTCTACGTCGAAGTAGTTTCTGTCCAGCCGGAACCGCGATGACCGCGATTAGCCAGCTGCGGAAAGTACGCGGTCATAACCAGGAATCATGCCCGGTCACATTGCGTAAGGTCCTCTCGGAACTTTAGCCCTTTGAGGCGTCCCGCCACTCCCACAGTACCGGTTAAGTGAGTAAGCTTACACTTCTATCGAGCGTAGAAAATCCGCGTGATGGCGCGGTTTTTGGGCTCACACGTACGCTCCGCAGTGGTCAGGAATCTTCCTTCAGGTTCCCGCGGACCGTCTTGCCGCCGTCGGAAATCAGCTGGTAACCCTCGCGGCTGACGAAGAACGCTACGCCACCCGAGACGTTTCCGCAGGCAACGCCGTCGTTGTACGCGGAGCACCGCAGGCCGTTACGTTCGATGTTCTGCCCGTCAGCCAACTCACGGAGCTTGGAAATGGTGCCGTTCCGCGTTCCCTTGGGACCGTACTCCGACTCCATTTGTGTTACGCCGGAGCGACACGAGCCGTACATGGCCTTGTCCGGCGAGAGCAGCACGGTCCCACCCAAGTAGCCCAAGCCGGTAGCGCCGCAATCGTCGGAAATGTCTTCCGCTTCAGGTTTGGCGTAGGCCGCCAATTCGCACTGCACCACGGGCACCACGGCGAATTTGTTGTTGGCAGCGTCCGAGTACGTGTTGGGCTCATAGGGCAGGTTAAGATGGCCGCCCCGCGAGGACGTCATGGCGCAAACGATGTTGTGGTCCGGGGTGACGAACGCAATGACGTCGTCGCCAGCGGCGAGAGTTGTCTGTTCCGTCACCGGCACCTGCTTGAGCTGTTCCAGGGGAGGCAGCGGCTCCGGAGGAACGTAGTTGGGGTCCTTGGTGGAGAAGGAACACGCCGTGCTGGCCAGCAAGAGCAAGGCGGCAAGAATCCCCAATACAGTCCGTCGCATGGCTCCAATTATGCCGTGGCTGCTCAGCCGGTCCCGCCACGCCTCCGGCTTTGATGCGCTGCGACTGCGATCAGTGTGCCGAACGTCAGAAGACCTCCGGCGGCCCACAGCACCGCGTTGAGGGTTCCGGACTGCAGCCCCGTAGCCGCCAGTTCAGCGGACGACGCCGGCTCTACCGCGCCTGCCGGCAGCACCGTTGTTGGAGGTACTTCAGCCGCGGCTGGTGGTTGTGCTGCAGGCGGCGGTTCGACGGCGGGTGGCCGGGTTTCGAGGACGGTGACGGTGGTCCAGAAGATCTCCCGCTCAACGAGGCCCGCGTCACGGAATTTCACGTAAATCCGGAACGATCCCGCCCTGGTGGGCGTGCCATTGAGGAATCCGTTGCCATCAATAACGAGCCCGTCCGGACCGGGATCGTGCCAATGCAGGCTGCCGGCCATGTGCTGCGGCGTTCCCCACCACATGGAGTAGGGGCCGACGCCGCCGGTCACCGAAGCGATCTTGGCCGAGTAGGGCTCCCCCAGGACGGCGGGCGGCACTACATAGCCCACAGCGTACGGTGCACTTGCCCGCACAGTGATCCTGAACGAGGCTTCGCTGGAACCGAACTGGTCCGTCGCCCGGACGGTGAAGGCGTACGTGCCGACAGTCGTGGGGGTTCCGCTGGCTGACTTATTGCTCCAGGACATTCCGGGCGGGAGTTGCCCTTCAACGATCGATGTGGTGAACGGTATGACTCCGGCCGTAAACACGTCGATGCTTTGCTCATACGGAAGGCCAACAACGGCGTCCGGGTACTGACCGGTGTAGGTATGCAACTCAATTTTTGGCGGGTGGTATTCGCTGATGCTCGCCGAGACTTTTCGTGACACGGTCTGGGCAGGTTCCGAGGAGTCCGTTACGACCACGGTCATCTGGTAGTAACCAGCTTGGCTGGGCGTCCCCGTGACCTTCAGGCCAGCCTCATTGAACGCCAGCCCTGGCGGCAGGTCGGTCACAGTCACGGAATACGGGGCAGTACCTCCCGAGACCACGAACGGCTCGTCGAAGGGCTTTCCCACGAAGCCGTTCTCCACGTACCCCTGCACAGCCAAGGGCTCAGGGTCCGCGGCGAGAGTTTGGTCAGGCCCACTCGTCGACCCTGTGGGCACCACCGCTTCCGGAACCGCAGGTTCAGTGGCCGGGACCGACACGGTGCCTGTTGGTTGTGGCGCTGGAGTCGCCGTGGCAGTGGCTGTGGGTGTTGCTGTGGACGAAGGGAGCGGCGCGGTGGCCGGCGCGGTGGACACCGGTTCCGGCGCCGGCTCGACGGCGGGAGGCTGGGTTGGTGCTGTAGCCGCAGCGCTCGGCACGGGCTCGCCTGCAGCGAGACCGGGAGGTGCCAGCTGCAACGACAGTCCACCAGCCAAGGCAGCGGCCAGAATCGTCCCCCAAGCTTTAACGGCAAAACCGCGTTCCCTCTGCATGGCGCCCATGCGCGTCCTCCCCCACAAGAATGCGAAACCCCCGAAGCGCAGCGCCTACCGTATTATGCGGACCGAAAGCACAAACGCCCGGCCAGTGTAAGACGCGCTAAGGCTCCTGACAATGGGCTACCGGTCGTCTCTGGGCACCATCGATGCGCCGGGTCTGGTTCGAGCGCATTACGCGCTACCATCAGGTCCGGCCAAGGCTACGTGGTCTTCTTCCGTGCGGCAGGGTCCAAAGTGCACTCGCCGATTACTTTAATGAAGCTGCCGTACTTTGTTGCTGTGAAGATCAGGGTCATTCCCCGTGGACCTGACGCACCTATTTCAAGGCCAGTGCTGTCCGCACCCTTGCCGTCGAAGATATTTCCAATGGTGTAGCCCTTCGATTCCCAGTGCGCTTTCATCACTTCGACTGCTGCCTGTGGATCGGCGATGGCACCACCCTTGATTTGCCGCTGGTACAGCCTGCCGTCGGCGCGCGCATGTATGCCACAGGGTTCGGAGACGTAGTCCACGGTGTCCTGGCGGTCCCATCCTGGCCAGGTGGTGCCGGAATGTTGAACCGTGTCTTCCATGGCATCCAAGAAGTCGGTGAACACTTCGGAGGCGCTGCGTTGGCCTGGCCCCGGCTCAGTGCTCGATCCACCCGCTGAAGTCACACCACAACCGGCAATCACGACAGAAAACGCGATGGTGATTGGCAAACACAGCCACCGGATACCAAGCTTTCCGCCACGGGATGTCCTTGTGTGGTGCGACTCTTTGGTCATGTCTATGTGGTTTTCTGCCTGGCAGCGGGATCGAGGGTGCACTCTCCAATTACGTTGATCAAGCTTCCCCGGGGTGTTGGCGAGAATTGAAGTAGCATTCCTCGGCTTGTGTAAGCGTTTATCTGGGCACCCGTCGCGGGGTCTCCGTTATCGAAGGTGTTTCCGATCTTGTAACCCTTCTCCACCCAGTGCGCTTTCATGTTCTCTATTGCGGCCTGCGGATCGTCTATAGGACCTCCCTTGATCTGTCGTTCGTATGAGCGACCGTCAGCGCGTGCGTTCACACCACATGGCTCTGAGACGTAGTCCGCCGTATCCTGGCGGTCCCATCCTGGCCACGTGGTGCCGGAATGTTGAACCGTGTCTTCCATGGCATCCAAGAAGTCGGTGAACACCTCCGATGCACTCCGCTCGCCAGGTCCTGGCTCGTCAAGCTGCCTATCCTTTGTTGGATCTACATTGCATCCGGTCATCAGTAAACTTCCCATCATCATCGAGACCAACCACACCCTGTATGCAGGCTTTAGCATCATCATTTGCCAAGTTCTTCTCTTAGTTCTTGCGGTGTAAGGTCGCGCTCTACGGAGCGTCCCAGCGGAGCCATCTCACCGCGAATTTCCACCAACTCGCGTCGGAGCGGAATCAGCTTCTTAATCTGGCCTCCCTTGCCCGTGGACGTCAATGCGATGTTATGGGCGGACTCGGTGCTGGGGTCGAGGTAGCCATGATCACGCGTCGCAGCAAACAGGGTATTGCCGCTACCCTTTACTGCCCAACCGTTGGCGTCGTGGCCCGTGGTCCTCCAATAGACCTCACCAGTGTCCGGATCGTAGCCACCCTCGGAAGAGAAGTTCTTCCCGCCAAACCAAGAATTCAGAGGATCTAGCCGACCCTCACGACCACGCAGTCCGCTGCCAATAATTCCGAATGGAGCAACACGGTCCTCGCTGGACGCCGTCACAAAGACGTCGGGCCTGCCGTCCGCGTCCTTTGCCACGTGCAGGTCCATTGCCGAGCCCACGTCCCGCCAGGCAATTCCGGCAGAGCCGAAGAACGTGACTGTATCGACGGAGTGGGTGGTAGAGATCAGCGCATAAGAGGCAGTGGTGGTCCCGTAGGAGTGGGCCACCACGTTCAGATGGGGCTTATCCCTACCGTCCGCGACGCTTTCCCGGGTACCAACAAACCCGTCCAAGGCAATCGACAGCTTGACCCCTCCCGCCTTGGCCAGCTCCGTGGAGAGCACTTCACTGCTGGGCGGTTCCTCCGGACTGTCATATCCAACCCAGGAAACCACCGCTACGGTCGAATGGCCTGGAGTACCTGCAAGCTCACCCTCCTGAATGTCATACAAATCCTGCGCCGACTTCGTCCATGACTCCAGCCCGTCGGCCACGGTGGTTTTCATGCCCGGGACGTTCCATGTCACATTCGAAGCCGTGTCTAAGTCACCAATCGCAACAGCCACGAGAGGTTTTCCATTCTCCTCCGGGGTGAATGAGACGATGCTCCGGGGAGCGGCAGGGTCTTCATCGTTGTCTTTTCGGGGCTCCAGCGCGTCATATATTTCCTGCAACACGGCCTTGTGCTCAGCGGTGGTCCGCGGATCCTTGTACACGGCATCCACGTTTGCTTTGTTGGCCTTGGCACGCGCGGCGTACGGAATCCCGTTCAGGTTTCCGATGACTCCTGGTGCCGCCACCACGAGGGCCGCCTGTTGGTCGGTGGTTAGACCAGCCCACCACGCCTTCACCTGCGCGACCGGTGGCGGCGAACGGAATCCCGATCGAAGGTAGTCAGACTCGGCCATCCCGTAATCGAGCAGTTGCCCCGGCGTCAGGGTCTTCCACAACGCCAACATTGCCAGGGGATCCCCTCCCCCGGACTCCATGCGGCGCAATTCCGCACGAGCATGGTCCAGCGCCGGATCCGTGGCGGTCCCACCCGGGTAATACGGAGGAACCGTTGACTCCCAGCGGTGCACCCCACGGACAGCGAACTCGCATAAACGCTGAGCTTCCTCGTGTTCCGACACCAACACCGAAACCCTGCGCAGTAGGTCGGAATGTTCCATAAGCGGAGCCTGTCCAGTGTGCTGACTGCCGAAACTTTCTTGGCTGGAGTGGGGATCCCAACTAGGGGTTTGCCCCAGATGGATCTCCATCCTCCGGTGGAAATCGGCGATGTCGTCCAAGAGGAGCTGACGCTTCCGTCGCAACTCCCGGACGGTTTCGGCGTAACGCATCAACGCGGAGAACACTGTGACCATGCCGGACCGAATGTTGTCACTCGTCTGGGTCACGGGCTTGAACAACGCCAAGACCACCGGCGCCTCAGGAGCTACGTAGGCATCAGCCAAAGCGGACCATTCCGATGACGCAGCCTGCACTGCATTGATCATCCCCTGCGCATGCCGCACCAGCGGAGACACAGCGGTTTCCAGGGCATCCGGATCAGGGAGGGCGAACAAGCCTGACGTATCAATCTGGTACTCGTTCACGCGGCCCTACCCCATCGGCCTAGCGCGGAACTTGTCCAGGCGGAAGCTGAACGTGGGGGCATCCACAATGCTTCGAGCGTTCCTGAGCACATCTGCGGCCAACTGCTCGTCACCGGCCACATAAGCAGCAACCGCAGCTTGGGTCCCGCCAAACACGTTGGCTATCCGCTGTGACAGCGCGAGGAGGTCCAGCAGCAGCACGTCGTCGCCGTAGAACTGGAGGGCACCGAAGACCGGCCCCGCACGCAAGGACCCGCCCACTTCATCAACGGTATGCCGCACGGCTGCGCGTATCGGCTCAAGTTCGCTGCAATGCGCCTTCGCTGCAGCGACCACACCCAGAGACTTGGCCACATCGATGTCAAACGTCATTGCTTGTCCCCAATGATTCAGTAAGGGTTCTTATTAATCAATCGAAATGATTAATCCAAGCAAGAGTGTATACCGACAGAGAACTATCGAATCAAAGCGCCTCAGGCATCCAGTTTGGTCAGTGGCGCGTAACGCAACAGCAGGCGCTTCTCGCCGACGTCGAACTTCACCTTGGCCACTGTCTTGTCGCCGGCTCCTTCGACGCCCAGCACCACCCCGTTGCCGAAGCTGGTGTGGTTGACCTTGTCCCCCACCGACACGGCGATGACTTCCTTCTGCGGCTGAACCCGGGTCCTAGCCACGGCTGCAGGGACATCGGCGTCGAACCCGGCGGTTGGGCTCGCGGCAACTCCGCGGGAGGTGCCGGCTCCCCAGAAGGATCCGCCGTAACGGTTCGAGCCGATGGGTGCGCTGCCCCAGCCGCCAGCGGCCTGGCGGGATGTACCCTCGCGTTTCCAGTCCACCAGTTCCGAGGGGATTTCCTGCAGGAACTGGCTGGCCGGGTTGTACTGGCTCTGGCCCCACATGCTGCGGACCTCGGAACGGGTCACATAGAGCCGCTTGCGGGCACGCGTGAGGCCCACGTAGGCAAGGCGGCGTTCCTCGGCGAGCTCCTTGGGATCCGTGGCGGAGCGTTGGTGCGGGAAGATCCCGTGCTCCATGCCGGTCAGGAACACCACGGGGAACTCCAGGCCCTTCGCCGTGTGCAGCGTCATCAGCGTGACCACGCCCAAGCGCTTTGCTTCCGCAACTGCGGCGTCGATGTCGGCGCCCGGCGCGTCCGGGATCTGGTCGGCGTCGGCTACCAGGGAGACCTGCTCCAGGAACTCGCCCAACGAACCGTCGGGGTTGTCACGCTCATATTCACGGACCACGGCCACGAGTTCCGCCAGGTTTTCCACGCGGGATTCGTCCTGGGGGTCGTTGCTCGCGCGGAGTCCGGCAAGATAGCCAGTCTGTTCAAGTACGGCTTCCAAGGCCGCGGACGCCCCGGACCCCGAGGCTACCTCGGCGAGGTCGTCCAGCAGCTTCACGAAGCCCAACACTGCATTGACGGAGCGGGTAGCCATGCCGGGTGCTTGATCGGCGCGGCGCGCTGCGTCCATGAAGGACGTCCGGTCCCGCTCGGCCAAGGCAGCAACAGCGCCCTCGGCACGGTCCCCGATGCCCCGCTTCGGTTCGTTCAATACACGGCGGAGGTTGACGTCGTCGTCCGGGTTCACCAGGACGCGCAGGTAGGCCAGTGCGTCCTTGATTTCCTTGCGCTCGTAGAACCGGGTACCGCCAACCACCTTGTACGGCAGGCCAACGCGGACCAGTACGTCTTCAATGGATCGCGACTGGGCGTTGGTTCGGTAGAAGATGGCAACGTCGCCGGGACGCAGCCCCTCCTCGTCCTGTAGCCGGTCGATTTCCTTGGCGATGAACTGGGCTTCGTCGTGCTCGTTTTCGCCGACGTAGCCCACGATCTTCTCGCCATCGCCCTCGGCGGTCCACAGGCGCTTTTCCTGCCGGTTGGGGTTCCGGGAAATCACGGAGTTGGCAGCGCTGAGGATGTTCTGCGTGGAGCGGTAGTTCTGCTCCAGCTTGATGGTCCGCGCGTTCGGGTAGTCGTGCTCGAACTCCACGATGTTGCGGATGTCCGCGCCCCGGAAGGCGTAGATTGACTGGTCCGAGTCGCCAACCACTGTCAGTTCGCTCGGCTGGACCTCGGTGTCATTACCCAGGCCTACGATTTCCCTGACCAGGGCGTACTGGGCATGGTTGGTGTCCTGGTATTCGTCCACCAGGACGTGCCGGAAACGGCGTCGGTACGATTCTGCGAGCGCCGGGAAAGCCCGGAACATGTAGACGGTCTGCGCAATGAGGTCGTCGAAGTCCATGGCGTTGGCCTGGCGCAGACGCTGCGTGTAGCCCTTGAAGACCTCAGCCACAGCGGTTTCGAAAGGCTCGTTGTAATTGGCCGAAGACGCAAAGGAATCGTCGTCGATGAGCTCGTTCTTCAGCGCGGAAATCTTGTGCTGAATGGCCTTGGGCGGGAACTTCTTGGGGTCCAGGTCCAGGTTCTTCGCCACGAGTGTGATGAGGCGCAGCGAGTCCGCGGAGTCATAGATGGAGAAGTTGGAGTTCAGCCCCACGTTGGACGCCTCGCGGCGAAGGATGCGCACGCAGGACGAGTGGAAGGTGGAGATCCACATGGCCTTGGCACGTCCACCAACCAGCGCTTCGATGCGTTCCCGCATTTCCGCCGCAGCTTTGTTGGTGAACGTGATGGCCAGGATCTCACCGTGATGCGCCCGCTTGGTGGCGATCAAGTACGCGATCCGGTTACTGAGTACACGGGTCTTGCCCGAGCCGGCGCCGGCGACAATGAGCAGCGGGCTGCCGGAGTGCTTGACGGCCTCTTCCTGTTGCGGGTTGAGGCCCTGCAGCAAGGCGTCAGCGGACGGCAAGCCATGCGACCCCTGGTGACCCCAGCCGCCCGAACCGGGAGCCCCATCATCCTCGCCTGTCCGGGCAGGAGCAGCACCACCGCCGCTGTGTGAAAGCTCCGGCGCAGCCTTGACTGCGGCCCGTGAGCCTGCCTTGAAGGGTCCGTCTGCATAGGGGTCAAACAACATATCCATGGTGCCTACCAGTCTAGGCGGTGGGTCTGACACTCCTTCGACCGGTGCCCGGGATGCGGACCACGTGCCCGCTGAAGCTGGCCCAGGACTAAGCGAACTGGGGAACCGAGGTGAGTGCCGCGCTTAACTCGCGGACCGCCGTCGTGCCTCCTGCGACGAACCAGTTGAGTCCGTTGACCTGTACGACGGCGGTGTCCCCACCGGCAGCGCGGACGATCGCTTTGCCGGGGAGCCAATCCCATTCGGGGCAACTGTGCTGGAACCAGCACCCCAGTTCGCCGTCAGCCACCCGGCCGAGGTCGCACGAGCCGGAACCGAACATCCGCAAGGATGCCGCGGTGATTGCCGCGGCGTGCCACGGCATGGCCGCGCGCGGATCCGCCAGCCAGGTCGGGTGGATGTAGGTGGCGGCACTCAGTTGGCCCACTGCCACATCCCCCGAACCGGAAATCCGTTCCCCATTGAGCGTTGCGGGACGTCCTTCGCCGCCGAGCCACAGCTTGTCCGTTTCCGGCTGGTAGATGGCACCAAGAACCACGGAGGGATCCGCTACCGGGTTGCCGCCGCGGTCCGAGTCATCGCGTTTCAGGGCGATGGCCGAGCACCAGTAGGTGGAGCCATGCAGGAAGTTGTAGGTGCCATCCACGGGGTCGATCACCCAGGTCCGGCCGCTCGTTCCGGCAACGGAGGCACCTTCTTCGCCAAGGATGCCATCCTCGGGGCGGCAGCGCCGCAACTGTTCAAGGACGTAGGCCTCGGCGGCGCGGTCGGCAGCCGTCACCACGTCCGACACCGAGGTCTTCCGCTCCCCCTGCAGGCCCCCCATCCGCATAAGCAGGGCCAACTGACCTGCCTCACGGACCAGGGCGCTGGCCAGTTGGTAATCGTCGAGTGATGGGTCCAGTTCAGTTGCTGTGTGCCTGCCGATGGTCATGGGTCCAGCTTATGTGGCGGGATAATGAATCACATGGCCAAGACCCCAGCGCAGCGCATCAAGAAGCACGGAGCCAAAGCGGCAGTCCCGGAACACTCGCTGCCGCCCGTGATCAATCCCACCACCCAGCGCACCCCGCAGAAGGCACAGAGCAACTCCAGGCTCATTGTGATTGCCGGCGTGGTGGCCAGCGTCTTCCTGTTCTGGTACCTGCACCTGCTGACCCTCAACCAGATGACCCAGTTGTCCGGCGGCCTGGCCATGCCGGACTCCCTCATTGGCGGTTTCTCCACGGACTACATCGCCCAGCTCCGTAACGCCATGGACGATGCAGCCCGAGGTCAGCTAAATTACGTCCACAAGACCGCCGGCACCCTGTTTCCCTTGATCTTTGGCTTCAGCTGGCTGCTTCTCATTGGGACCAACGTGGCCCGCAAATCGTGGCGCTGGGCCATGTGGGCGGCGCCGTTGCTGTTTGCCGTAGCCCACTTGTGGTCGAACGTCGCCATTGATTCGGTGATGGCTTCTGAAACGCCCGACGCCGGTTCGGTTGCGTTGGCCTCGGCCGTGACGGTCGCGTCGTGGGTGCTGTTCCTGCTCAGTTTGTTGTGCGGACTGGTGGCTGTGTTCCTTGGGCGGAAGGACGCTACTGCACGGAAGGACGCTGACCCAACGTCCTGACCGCTTTCCGTTCCCTGGTGACCCGGTGGGCCACGATGAGGCCCACCAGGGACAGGCCCAGGATGATGGGATACGCCATGGTCCGTTCGATGGCACCGGCTTCATCCACCCGGAGCTGCACTGCCAGGACATAGATGGTGGTTCCCAGCGATACCACCCCGAACAGCAGCACCATCCACGACATTTGCGTGTGTCCGCGCCACACCAGGCCCAGGACCACCAGGGCGATGGGTCCGGCGATGAAGTACATTCCGGCGCCCATCAGATGCAGTGCCAGCTCCGTGTCTTCAGGTACCAGCCCCACCATGGCCTGCCCGATCCCCGCAACCAGGATGAGCGCCCGAACCGCACCCGCTGCGATCCACGGAAAAGCCTCCGCGGATCTCGATGCCATGCTCGGCCGGATTCCGCGTTGGCCCGGCTCTGCCGCCACGGACAGCACGGCGGAGCTGACCAGCACTGCACCCATGACCATGGCCACGCCCTGGAGAACGAACGAGGCGTTCATCAGCCAATTCAACGGCGAACACACCTCATAGCCATTGAAAGGTCCACAGTTCGCGGCACCGAGATCGCTGATCACGTGCTCCCGGCGGTCATAGGGCGGATCGCCGCGCCACGCCGCCATGGCAATGGCTTCCACCACGAAGTAGTGGATCAGCGTGATCGCAGCCCAACCCCCAACAAGTTCGCGTCGCCCTGCGAGGTCAGGCAGAAGCCCGCGGTCCCCGCCACGCGGACCAGCCGCCGTCGTCATAGCGTCAGAATAGACCCGCCGCAGCAGGCAGCGCAGCCCTTGTTTGAACCCGCGCCGCTACCGTTCACGCCGGACGCGCCATTCGTTGGCCGCCGCCGCTACCCTTCCCGCCGGACGCACCCGTTCTTACGGGAGCCCACGGCGCAAGCGGGTGCGACCAGGCCAGCTCACACCACTCTTGGCCAGCGCCGCTACCCTTCCCGCCCAGCGCACCCCTTGCGGACCCGCCCCGCTACCCTTCCCGCCGGACGCGCCCGTTCTTACGGGAGCCCACGGCGCAAACGGGTGCGACCAGGCCAGCACACACGACTCTTAGCCGGCGCCGCTGCCGATCCCGCCCAGCGCACCCCTTGCGAACCCGCCCCGCTGCCGATCCCGCCGGACGCACCCGTTCTTATGGGAGCCCACGGCGCAAACGGGTGCGACCCGGGAGCAGTGGCCACTCCGGGCTTAGCGCGAGCGCACCCTCGCCCGCCGTTCGCGGTGCACGCGCTGTGCAATCACCAGGCCTGCGGCCGCCAGGCCGATCGTTACGGGGTAGCCCATGAGCCGTTCAAGGATCCCCGGCTCGGGCACGTCCATGCGGGTGAGGCCGCCGACCACGAGCGCGCCGATGCACAGCGCCCCGCTCGCTGCAAGGAACCAGCTCACAGGGGTTTGCCGCAGCCAAAGGATTCCCAGCAGGATCAGGGCGAAGCCGCCACCAATGAAGAACATCAGGGCGCCCGCAAAATGCCACGGCGAGCCAAAGTCCTCCGGCACCAGGCCCACAAGGACCGTGCCCACGCCGGCAACCCCGGTCAGGATGCGAATGGCCACCGCAAGGATCCAGTGCTGGGCAATCACCCGCGGCGCCTCGCCGTGGAACCGCCGGGCCGGTACCCCCGGCCTCGCTGCGACACACAACAAACCGGCCGTCAGGAACACGGCACCAAGGATCAAGGCGAGCCCTTGGACAACAAACGAGGCATTCATCAGCACGTGCAACGGAGAGCACACAGAGCGGTCCTCGTAGATTCCGCAGGATATTGCGCCAAGGTCGCTGATGTAGCCGGTGGCTCGGCTGTACGGTTCGGGTCCCGCCCACGCGTCGATCACGGCAGCCTCGGCCGCGAAGTACTGCACCACGCTCAGCTGGGCCCAGCCGCCGATGGCCGCACGGATGCTGCGGACGTTGGGAAGGAACGTGCCAGCCGATGCCGGTACTGTCGCGTGGCCACTCATGTCCGCCAGCCTAACCGTGTTCGGGCAGCGCCCTTGCAGCTTGTATGCTTATAGTCGTGTTCGGGCCGGAAGGCTCCCGCCAGGGACCTCCACAGCCCATGGACATGCGCCCTCGTAGCTCAGTGGATAGAGCACGGCTCTCCTAAAGCCGGTGTCGTTGGTTCGATTCCAATCGAGGGCACTTGAATGACCAGCAGCCACGGATGGACTTGCGGGCCTACCTGGCCGGCGAATGGAACGTGGAGCGGACCCTCCTTGATCGCGCCACCGGCACCCGCGGAACCTTTTCCGGCGTCGTACGTTACGTCCAGAACCCCGACGGCGGCCTGGACTACCGCGAAGACGGAACCATGCACTGGCCTACCCACTCAGGCCCGGCCTTCCGCGAATACGTCCTGAAACCAGGTGCCACCGAGCACAGCATGGAGGTGTTCTTCCCGGATGGCCGGCCCTTCCACGTGATGAGCTTTGCCGCGGACGCCAACCAGGACAAGCACTGGTGCGATCCGGACGACTACTACGTCAACTACGCCTGGGAGGGTCCCGACGCTTTCAGTTTCACGTGGGACGTCCACGGGCCGGCGAAGGACCTTCTGCTGGAATCGCATCTGAGGAGGAACACATGAACGTGATCGTGGTCAGCGCCGTGTGCGTCTATAACGGGGCGGGCCAGCTCCTCACCGTCCGCAAGCGTGGGACGGACAGGTTCATGCACCCCGGCGGCAAGCCGGAGCCCGGCGAAACCGCTGCCCAGGCGGCGTCCCGGGAACTGGCCGAGGAAGTCGGTATCAGCGTGGCTCCGGACCAGCTTGAGCCCATGGGCGTGTGGCATGCCGTTGCCGCCAATGAGGAAGCGACCACCATCGAAGCCACGGTGTTCACGGCACCGGGTACGTGGGACGCGCACCCCTCGGCCGAGATCGCGGAGATCCGCTGGCTGGACCTGCACGCGCCGCTGCCGGACGACCTCGCCCCGCTGCTCACGGACCACGTCCTCCCGGCCCTCGCCGCCCCCAAGTAGGTCGCATTTGTGCGCGTTTTCCGCGATCAAAACGCGCACAAATGCGACCCAGTTGGGTACACCGGCATCAAAGCTCCGGGACTGCTTCCTGGGCCACGGCTGCGGCTTCCGCGAACTGCGTCCGGTACAGCTCTGCGTAGCGGCCGTCCGCAGCGAGCAGCTCGCTGTGCGTGCCCCGCTCCACGATCCGGCCGTCTTCCACCACCAGGATCGCGTCGGCAGCCCGGATGGTGGACAGCCGGTGGGCAATCACGACGGCGGTACGACCCTCGAGCGCTTCGCCCAAGGCTGCCTGGACGGCGGCTTCGTTGGTGGAATCCAGCGCGGCAGTGGCCTCGTCCAGGATGACGACCCTGGGCTGCTTGATGAGGAGCCGGGCGATGGTGAGGCGTTGGCGTTCGCCACCGGAGAGCCGGTAGCCGCGCTCCCCCACCACCGTTTCGAGTCCATCGGGAAGCGAACGGATCATGGCTTCCAGGCGGGCGCGCCGCAGCACGTCCCACATCTGCTCCTCGGTGGCATCAGGCCGGGCCAGGCGCAGGTTGGACGCGATGGTCTCGTGGAACAGGTGGCCATCCTGGGTCACCATGCCCAGTGTTTCGCGGAGGGCATCGAAGCGGAGGTCGCGCACATCCGTTCCGGTTCCAACCCCGTGGCCGCCCAGGCGCACAGCTCCGGAGTCGACGTCGTACAGCCTGGACAGCAACTGGGCCACAGTGGACTTGCCGGCACCGGATGATCCCACCAACGCCACAGTCTGGCCAGGCTCCACCCGGAAACTGACCCCATGGAGGACTTCCTCGCCGCCACGCGTGTCCAGCGTGGCCACGTCTTCGAGGGAGGCAAGGGAGACCTTGTCAGCCGAAGGGTAGGAGAAGCGGACGTCGTCGAATTCGACCGCCACAGGTCCCGCCGGAACCGCCACAGCGTCCGGCTTCTCGGTGATGAGCGGCTTGAGGTCCAGGATTTCGAAGACGCGCTCGAAGCTGACAAGTGCGCTCATGACTTCCACGCGGGCGTTGGACAGTGCAGTCAGCGGGGCGTAGAGACGCGTGAGCAGGAGGGCCAGCACCACAACGTCACCCGGTGCCAATTGTCCCCCGATGGCCAGCCAGCCGCCGAGCCCGTACACCAGTGCCAGGGCCAGCGCGGAGACCAGGGTCAAGGCGGTCACGAAGGTGAACTGCAGCATGGCGGTCCGGATCCCGATGTCGCGGACACGGCCTGCACGGGCAGCGAACTCAAGGGACTCCTCATCCGGCCGTCCGAAGAGCTTCACCAGCGTGGCGCCGGGCGCGGAGAACCGTTCGGTCATTTGGGTGCCCATGGCGGCGTTGTGCGCTGCGGCTTCGCGGCGCAGGTCCGCCAGCTTTGACCCCATCCGCCGTGCAGGGATCAGGAAGATCGGGAGCAGCACCATGGCCAGCACGGTCACCAGCCACGAGGTGTTGAGCATGACGGCCAAGGTCAGGGCCAAGGCCACGACGTTGCTGACCACACCGGACAACGTCCCGGCAAAGGCGGACTGGGCCCCGATCACATCATTGTTCAGGCGGCTCACCAACGCACCGGTCCGCGTGCGGGTGAAGAAGGCGATCGGCATGCGCTGCACGTGGTCGAACACCCGCGTGCGAAGGTCCACGATGACCCCCTCACCGATGGTCGACGACAACCACCTGGTCAGGAGCCCCACGCCGGCCTCGCCCACCGCCACCAGCGCGATCAGCAGGGCAAGCCAGATGATGGTTCCGGCACCGGATTTGCCGATGATGGCATCAACCACCTGGCCGGCCAGCACCGGCGTGGCCACGGCCAGCACGGCACCGGCGATCGAGGCGATCACGAACGCGATGAGCTTGCCTTTATGCGGGGCAGCGAAGCCAAGGACGCGTTTCAGGGTCTCCTTGGAGAACGGCTGCGAACCGCTCTGCGCCCGGGTGATCTTGTAGAGCGAGCTCCAGGCCACGCCATCCATGCTCATGGTTACTTCTCCTGGCCCGGTATGTGGTGCAACTCCTGGACACGGCCATTTTCCAGGTGCCAGCGCGAATCGAGCCGGACGTTCTCCAGCAGCCTGCGGTCGTGGGTTACCAGCAGCAGGGCGCCGTCATAGCTTTCCAGGGCTTCTTCAAGCTGTTCGATCGCAGGCAGGTCAAGGTGGTTGGTGGGTTCGTCCAACACCAGCAGGTTGACGCCGCGGGCCTGCAGGAGCGCCAAGGCGGCACGGGTCCGTTCACCCGGGGACAACGAATCGACTGTCCGGGAGGTGTGGTCCGCCTTGAGCCCGAACTTGGCCAGGAGGGTCCGGACATCTGCGCTGTTCCAATCAACCAGCACCGCCTCCACAGCGTCACCGAGCGGTTTGCCGCCGTCGAGCATTCCGCGGGCCTGGTCGATCTCGCCGATCGCCACGGAGGCACCCATGGAGGCATCGCCGTCGTCCGGGGTCCTGGTGCCGAGCAACAGCCTTAGGAGGGTGGACTTGCCGGCACCGTTGGGACCGGTGATACCGATGCGCTCACCGCCGTTGAGTTGCAGGTTGACCGGTCCCAGCGTGAAGTCTCCTTGGCGTACGACGGCGTCACGCAAGGTGGCGACGACGGCGCTGGACCGCGGTGCCTGGCCGATGCTGAACTGCAGCTGCCATTCCTTCCGCGGTTCCTCCACTTCCGTGAGCCGGGCGATGCGGGACTCCATTTGACGGACCTTCTGGGCCTGCTTCTCGGAGGACTCGGTGCTGGCCGCGCGCCGGATCTTGTCATTGTCCGGGTTCTTCTTCATCGCGTTCCGGACGCCTTGGGAGCTCCATTCCCGCTGGGTCCGGGCACGCGCCACAAGGTCGGCTTTGGTGGAGGCGTACTCCTCATAGCGTTCCCGGGCATGGCGTTTTGCCACGGCCCGTTCATCGAGGAAGGACTCGTAACCGCCGTCGTACACAGCCACGGAGTTCTGGGCGAGGTCCAGCTCCACCACGGTGGTGACGCAGCGGGCCAGGAATTCACGGTCGTGGGACACCAGCACCACGCCACCGCGCAGCCCCTGGACGAAGGCTTCCAGGCGGGCGAGTCCATCCAGGTCCAGATCGTTGGTGGGTTCGTCGAGAAGGACTACATCGAAGCGGCTCAGCAACAAGGCCGCGAGCGCCACGCGCGCAGCTTGCCCGCCGGAGAGGCCGGTCATGAGGGCTTCGGCTCCGAGCTCCAGGCCAAGGTCCGCCAGCACGGCCGGGATTCGCTCTTCGAGGTCCGCGGCACCGGAGGCCATCCAGCGGTCGAAGGCCACGGAGTAGGCATCGTCAGCGCCGGGTGCACCAGAGCCGAGCGCCTCGGCCGTGGCTTCCATTTCTGCCGTCGCCTGGGCACAACCCGTACGGCGCGCAATGTAGGCGGCGATGGTTTCGCCCGGAGTCCGTTCGTGTTCCTGCGGCAACCAGCCAACGAACGCATCGGACGGCGCCAGGCTCACCGTGCCTTCCTGCGGCTGGTCAACGCCGGCGAGGATGCGCAGCAGCGTCGATTTGCCCGCACCATTGGCGCCCACCACACCCACCACATCGCCCGGAGCCACCGTCAGGGACAGCTTCGAAAAGAGCGTGCGGTGGCCATGTCCACCGGCAAGGTCCTTGGCTACCAAGGTTGCAGTCATGAGTTCAATCCTCTCGCTGCCTGCCCATTTTCTGCAGGCATGGAAAAACCCGCCGGTCCGGACTTGGGGGGTGTACGGACCAGCGGGTTCAAGAATCAAGCATAATTCAATGTGGCGTCCGCGTAAAATCGATTCGTACTACCACTTACAGCAAACTTTCCAGAGAGTCCTCCATGCCCTTACAGTCCAAGGCGTTCCAGCGCTGGCTCCACGGCGTTGCGCCGGACGCCAGCATCGCCGATGTCTGCAGGGTCTCCGGAATCAAACGGACCACGCTGGCCCAGCAGTTGGTTCGCGGCAAGGTAGCCGAATCCACGCTCGTGAGCATCAGCCGCGCCTACGACCTCAACCCGGTCCAGGAATTGGCCACGTTCGACCTCTACGCACAGCTTCGGGGCGAGCCCGTTCCGCCCACTCCCGCCGAGTTGGTCAGCCAGATCGCCACGATCGACCTGCTGCGGGCCGTGGTGGAACGTACCGAACCGGGCAGCGTCCCCGCCACCGGACTCACCGCAACTCCGCACCCCACCGCCGTACGGAACTGGGTGGACGCGATCGACGACGGCGAGTTGCGGCACCGGGTCAGCGAGGCCACCGGGATCGCGCCCCAAAACTTTTCCGCCCACCTGACGGCCAACCGGCTCCCTCCCGAACTGGCCATTGCCACCTCACGGGCCGCCGGGGTTGGACCGGCAGGTGGGCTGGTCGCCGGCGGGTTGATCACCGAAAGCGAGGCCGGCTGGACACCCCACGGGCGCCGGGACGCTTTGGACAGGATGACACTGGGCGAACTGGTGACACTGTCCGGCGAACGCCTCCAGGCCCTGGGCAAGAACCTTCGCCGCCAAGAACAAGACCACGAACGAACTGAACGAATTTGGGAGAACCTCGGATGACGGCTGTCCTGCCCTGGGCAACGCTTGTTATTTGCCTGGCCATTACCGTGGCGCGCATCCCCAGTGCGCTGCGCGGAGAGAACCGCGTGGTCTTCTACATCTTTGCCTTGATGACCATGGACATCCTGCTCAGTATCGAAGCACCCTACCTGGCCATCGACGCCGTCCTCGGGGGCATGAACCTGACCAACCTCATCCTGCGGTTCCTGCTGTATGGAACCTTCCTGCTGATGGGCATCAAGATCGCCACGGGCTTCGACTCCAAATCCGCGGTCCGGGCCATCCGGGGCCCGTGGGGCCTGACCGTCCTGGCCATCACTGCGGCGTTAACGGCCTACTTCTTCCTCATCACCGATACCCGGGGCTCCACCGTGGGCATGACGGGCCTGACGTGGGGCCCATCCATGGAGGCCTACGCTGCCCTTGGCCGGTTCTACCCGGGCTTCGTATCGGCATGCCTGCTCCCGGCGATCTGGCGCACGGTGACCGGTCGTTTCCCGGCTCTGTTGCGCGGCGCATCGGCCTTGTTGTTCGTCGGCCTGACGCTGCTGCTGGTGTCCCAGCTCTTCCCCCTGATTCCCCTGGTACATCTGTGGCTGCGCTCACTGATCAATTACTCGGCCGTGCTGGCGACCGCCATTGGCCTGGCCGGAATCTGGTTTTCCAAGGCCTACGCGAGGCGGAAAAGACGACGCACAGCGTAAGACTTTCACAAAAGCATTAGATCGTGGCACAATCATGAATGTGTGAATGAGGCTTGCAGCCTGACAGCGGAATCAGAGAACGGGTTTCCGGTGGATGTGGCGCCCTCATGATCACAATTGGGGGGATGAGTGGTGGCGGGCTGTTGGGGACCGCCCCCACTCAGCCTTTTAACGGCCATTTCGCGGGGGCTGGCCGCGTCGGCGCAGCGGGCCTGACGGGGGCCGTGGCTAAGATGGCTTCCATGACCAGTCTTCGTACCCGCCGCTCTGTCCTGGCAGCTACCTTGGCCTCTGTGGCCCTTGCCCTCTCGGCATGCGGCGGTGGTGGGTCCACCCAGTCGCAGTCCGGTGGCGATAAGTCCCTTTCCGATGTGAAGTCCAAGGGTGAACTGGTCATCGCCACCGAGGGAACCTACCGCCCCTTCAGCTTCCACGCCAACGGTGCCGGCGAGCTGACAGGCTACGACGTGGAGATCGCCAAGGCAGTGGCGGACAAACTGGGCGTGAAGGCAACGTTCCAGGAGACCCAGTTCGATGGCATCTTCGCGGGACTCGACGCCAAACGCTTCGATACGATCGCCAACCAGATCTCCATCAACGAAGACCGCAAGGCCAAATACGACTTCTCCACGCCCTACACGGTCTCCACGGGCGTGGTGGTGACCAAGTCCGACAATTCCGGCATCAACAGCTTCGCCGACCTCAAGGGCAAGACCACGGCGCAGTCCCTCACCAGCAACTTCTACAAGATGGCCGTGGACGCAGGAGCCAACGTCCAGGCCGTGGAAGGCTGGGCCCAGGCGGCAACGCTGGTTCAGCAGGGCCGGGTGGACGCCACTGTCAACGACAAGCTCACGTACCTGGATTACGCCAAGACCACCCCGGATTCCGGCCTCAAGGTGGCAGCAGAAGCCCCGGACAAGACCGAAAGCGCCATGGTGTTCCGCAAGGGCTCCACGGAACTGGCCAACGCCGTGAACAAGGCCCTCGCCGACCTGCAGGCTGACGGCACCCTGGCAAAGATCTCGGACAAGTACTTCGGCGCGGACGTCTCCAAGTAAATGAACTGGGACCTCGTCTGGAGTTCCTTCGGGCCGCTCGTCACAGGTGCCGTGACGGGGACCATTCCGCTCACGCTGCTGTCTTTCGCGTTCGGGCTGGTCCTGGCGCTCCTGGTGGCCTTGATGCGGCTCAGTCCCAACTGGCTGCTCTCGGGCATCGGGCGTTTCTATGTGTCGGTGATCCGCGGAACTCCCCTCCTGGTCCAGTTGTTCGTGATCTTCTACGGCCTGCCCAACCTGGGCGTGAAGCTGGATCCGTGGCCCAGCGCCATCATCGCGTTCTCGCTGAACGTGGGTGGCTACGCGGCCGAGATCATCCGCGCTGCCATCCTGTCCGTACCCAAAGGCCAGTGGGAGGCCGGGCACACCATCGGCATGTCCAGCCGGCAAACCCTGGTCCGGATCATCCTCCCCCAGGCGGCCCGGGTGTCCGTCCCACCGCTGTCCAACACCTTCATTTCCCTGGTGAAGGACACCTCGCTCGCTTCGCTGATCCTGGTCACCGAACTGTTCCGCAATGCCCAGCAGATCGCCGCGTTCAGCCAGGAATTCATGGTCCTGTACCTGCAGGCAGCCTTGGTCTACTGGGTGATCTGCCTTGTCCTGTCCACGGCGCAGTCAGCCGTGGAACGGAGATTGGACCGCTATGTCGCCCACTGACTCACCGCAGCCCCGCCCGGTACCGGTCCTGAAGGCCCGCAACCTCGCCAAGGCCTTTGGCAGCAACGTGGTGCTGCGCGACATCGATATCGACATCCGCCGGGGCCAGGTGGTCGCACTGATCGGTCCGTCCGGTTCGGGCAAGACCACCGTCCTGCGCTCGCTCAACGGGCTGGAAATTCCCGACGCCGGCACGGTCGCCTTCGGGGACGACGGCACCGAAACGGGTCTCTCCATCGATTTCGACACCAAGGTGGGCAAGAAGGACATCGCCGCCTTGCGGGACCGCAGCGCGATGGTGTTCCAGCACTACAACCTGTTTCCGCACATGACTGTGCTGAAGAACATCATCGAGGGCCCCGTCCAGGTCCAGAAACGGCCCAGGGCCGAGGCCATAGCAGACGCCGAGCGGCTCCTGGAACGGGTTGGATTGGCCGACAAGCGCGATGCGTACCCCTTTGAACTCTCCGGGGGCCAGCAGCAGCGTGTGGGCATTGTCCGTGCCCTGGCGCTCAAACCGCAGCTGCTGCTCTTCGACGAGCCCACGTCGGCCCTGGATCCGGAACTGGTTGGCGACGTCCTCGGCGTCATCAAGGAGCTTGCCGAAGAAGGCTGGACCATGGTGATCGTGACCCACGAGCTCGCCTTCGCCCAGCACGTAGCGGACGAGGTCATCTTCATGGACGGCGGAGTAGTGGTTGAGCGCGGCCCCGCCATCGAGGTCCTCCGTGCTCCCAAGCAGGAACGCACCAAGCTCTTCGTCAAGCGCCTCCAGCACGACGTCTAGCCCGGCTGGCGTATCCTCATAAGGTTCCTGCTCAAAAGGAACCTTATGAGGCTTCGAGTGCCCGTAGCCGGGCACGCGTCAAAAAATCGGGGGTAGGACGGACTGTGGAAGAGACAGAACAGCCGGCGCAGAAGAAGAGTCGGCGAACACCCATCATCGTGGCAGTAGTGGCGCTGGCTTTGGTGGCCGGAGGGCTTGGCACGTGGTACGCGCTGTCACGCCCCGCAGGTGTCCAGCGTGCGGACGTGCTTCGCCTGGACAAGCAACGGGCCATCGTGGACAACTCCATGAATATCTACGACCCCTTGGTGCAGGAATTCACGGCCCGGTACACCAGCGCGGTCTCCACTGATGCGGATGAAGATGAAGTGGGCCAGGTACTGCAACAGCAGCGCGATGTCCTGGAACGGGAATCCGCCACGAACAAGAACCGCTTGGAAGCCATGACTGGCTCGCCTGCGCTGCAGGAGTCCGAGGTCAAAGATGCCGTGGGGCAGTTCAAGGACAAGTACGGCGCAGTGGTGGCCTACAACGACCAGCGCTTGACCAACACGGCAAACATCACCCAGTCAGTTGGCGGAGCCTGTGCACCTTTGCACCGCGACCTGAACATCGGCAGCGAAACGTACGCCAAGGACTACGTTTCCACCGCCGATGCGTGCTTGGCCGCCCTGTCGGATGCCAAGAACGGGTCCGATGCAGAGACAAGCACGCTTCTGGGTGCCTTCGAGGGCGTCATTCGCGGGCAGCGGGACAAGCAGCAGGAAGTCCTGGACGCCAAGGATGACTTTGAGCGGGCGGCAAAGCGTACTTTGGCGGCCATCGCGCTGCTCGACATCAATGATTCCCTGGACAAGCCCCGCACGGAATATGAGAACGCAGTGAAAAAAGCGTCCACCACGGTGGTCAACGAAGCGAACGAATCAAACGCCAACCTTGAGCGGGTCCTGAAAGAGCGGTTGGAACGCTTTGATGCCGCCGGCCAGGAGGGGAAATAGGCCATGAGCAACCACATTCCGGAGACCACTGCCGTCCCCGTCCGCCGCCATCGCCGCCCAGTACTCCTGGTGATTGGTATTCTCCTCGTTGTGCTGGTCATTGCCGCCGGAACGCTGGTGGCCATGAACAACTTGGCTGCACAACAGCGAAAAGAAGGCCTGTCCTTACTGAAGGAAGACCGGATGAATGCCCTCAGCGAGGCCAGGGACAAGATCCAGCCGGCAGTCAACGCTTATCTGGCGGCCTACAAGAAGGCACGGAACGCCCCCGCTTCCCGGGACGAGGCAGCACGGAACAGCCAGAAAGAGAAGGATGACGTCCAGCAGGCCACGGAGTCTGCCCGGGCCGCTTTGGACAACCTGAAGGCCACGCATGGTTCCAGCGACGACACCGTGGGAGTCGCACTGCAGCAGTTGGTGGAGTCCCACGACGGGTACTTCGGCTACATGGAGGGACTCGTGAACTCCTACCCGCAGTTCGAGGGCCTCTTCCGCGAGGACGACGCAGCCGGGTGCAACGGCCTGTTCGTGGGTTCCAAAGCAGCCAGCCTGCGGGAACGCCAAACCTTGCTGGCCAAGGCTGCCACACCGTGCCGGAAAGCAGCGGAGGAACTGAAGCAGTCCAACAACACCGCTTACCAGGAGTTCGCCCGCACATTCGACGCCAAGGTGGCCGAGCTTGAGGTGCACGCCGAGGCAACCGCGAAGGGCGAAGAAAGCTATGCGGAGTTCGTGCGGCTCAAGGACGATTTCGTCAAGAAGGCGGACGATGCCGAGGCGCGCAACGCCCCGGCCGAGGAAGTCCAGAAAATCGCCGACGACGCCAAAGCGCTCAACGCCAAGATCCGATACAACAGGTCGGACTTCGACTTCGCCGCGAAGCGCTACCTGGCCGGGGTCAAGGAAATGCCTTCCCTGGTTGAGGAAGTATTCACCAAGGGGGTGACGGACGACATCAAACACTTCAACACTGTCATCCCCCTGCGTGAACAGGTCCTGAAGGGCGTCGTAGACGTCGAACTGACCGAGTAGCCGGTTTCGGGCCTGCATCCAAGGATGCAGGCCCGAACGGGACTATCTGGCGAAGCGCAGCGTGACCAGCTGGAACGGCCGGAGAACCAGCTCCGCTGCCGAACCTGCGCAGACCACACCCGCGGCCTCGACGGTGCGTTCCAGCAGGTCCGTCGCCGCCACACCGGTGGATTCGAAATTGGCCATGACCGTGCCCTTCGACCGTTGTCCAAGGGATTCATAGAGCCGCACGATGACATCCCCGGAACCGTCCTCGGCGAGCTTCACCGCTTCCACCACGATCGCAGGGTTGGACACCGAAACCAGTGGCTCCACTGGGTTGGTTCCCTTGACGTAGCGGGGCTTGAGGTTGGTCCGGTAGCCCTCTTCCACGGCGTCCGAAATACCCGCACCCGGCCTGATGGACACCTCCAGGGTGTGCTCGCCGCGGTCTGCCTCGGGATCCGGGAACTTCGCCGACCGCAGCAGCGAGGTGCGCACCGTCGTCGTGGTTCCACCATCCTGGCGGACCGCCCGGGTGACATCGTGCCCGTAACTGGACGAGTTGCTGACCGCCACGCCATATCCCGGTTCCCCCACATGGATCCAGCGGTGCGCGCAGATCTCGAACTTGGCGGCATCCCAGGACGTATTGGTGTGGGTTGGCCGGAACACGTGGCCGAACTGTGTTTCCGAGGCCGAATGATCGGCCCGCACATCCAGCGGGAAGGCGATCTTCAGCATCTTCTCGCGTTCCTGCCAGTCCACTGTGGTGGCTATCGCCAGAGACTCCGCGCCGGCGTCGAGCGTGATGCGTTGCGTGATGGTGGACCCGCCCACCGAACGCTTAACGACGACGACGGCGCCCGTCGCGGTCCGCTCCAGGGCGGTACCTTCGACGTCGGTCAGCGGGGTGACGTTGTGGCGGTAGAACTCCTCGATGTCCCAGGCGTCCCATTCGTTCGGGGTGTCGCGGAAGAGCTCCAGCAGGTTCCCGGCCTGGCCGGGAGCGATGGCGTCGCGGCCGCTCGCATGGTCGACGAGCGAAGTCAGGAGGCCATTGCTGTCCAGGACTGCTCGGATGATGCCGTTGTCCACCACATAGCCGCCGGCCTCTTCCAACACCTCCACGCAAGCGTCGGTCGTGGCGGCTTCGGCGACGCCCAGTGCCTGCACGCCATTCCGCTTGTGCGGCGCGGCATTGAGGAGGAACCGCGTGTCCCCCTGGCCGACCAGAGCCTGCGCGGCCTCCGCGATGATGGCCTCAAGGTCGCGGGCGATCGCCGCATAATTTCGTTCGGCGTCCTGATGGACCCAGGCGATGGAGCTGCCGGGCAGGATGTCATGGAACTGCTGGAGCAACACCAGTTGCCAGAGCCGCTTGAGCTCCGCCGCCGGATACGGGAAGCCCACACGGACGGCGGCCGTGGAGCACCAGAGCTCCGCCTCGCGGAGCAAGTGCTCGCTGCGGCGGTTGCCCCGTTTGGTCTTGGCCTGGCTGGTGTAGGTGCCGCGGTGCATCTCCAGGTACATTTCGCCCACCCAGACCGGAGGGTTGGCGTACTCCGCCTCGGCCTTGAGGAAGAAGTCCCTGGCCGTCCCCATGCGGACCTTGGGTGAGCCTTCCAGGTCTGCCGTGCGGTGCGCCGCGGCCACCATCTCGCGCGTGGGTCCGCCACCGCCGTCGCCATAGCCAAACGGGACCAAGGACATGGTTCCCCGGCCGTGGTCGCGGTAGTTCCGCTGGGCGTGGGCCAGTTCGCGTCCGTGCAACTCGGCGTTGTAGGTGTCCACTGGCGGGAAGTGGGTGAACAGGCGCGTCCCGTCAATGCCTTCCCAGGTGAAGGTATGGTGCGGCATGCGGTTGACCTTGTTCCAGGAAATCTTCTGGGTCAGGAACCACCGGGACCCGGCGGACTTGACGATCTGCGGGAGGGCACCGGAGTAGCCAAAGGAATCGGGCAGCCAGGCTTCCTGGCACTCAACGTCGAACTCGCGTTGGAAGAAGCTCTTGCCCTCCACGAACTGGCGGGCCATGGCTTCGCCGCCGGGCATGTTGGTGTCCGATTCCACCCACATGCCGCCGACAGGGACGAACTGGCCGGCCTTGACCTTCTCGCGGATGCGGACAAAGAGCTCCGGGAAGTACTCCTTGATCCAGGCCAGTTGCTGGGCGGAGGAGCAGGAGAACACAAAATCGGGGTCGTCATCCATGAGCGCAACGACGTTGGAGAAGGTCCGGGCGCACTTGCGGATGGTTTCCCGGACGGGCCAGAGCCATGCCGAATCAATGTGGGCGTGGCCTGTGGCAAGCAGTTCGTGGGCCGAGGCGTAGGCGGGACGGCTCAGCACCCCTGCCAGCGCGGCGCGGCCGGCCGCCGCAGTCCCGGCAACGTCGTCCGGATCCATGATGTCCAGCATGCGTTCCAGCGCCCGCAGGATCTCGTGCCGGCGGGGCAATTCCATGGGGAGCTCGTGCATCAGACCGGTCAAGGTCCACACGTCCTGGTTGAGCTCCCACACGGTCTCATTGAGTTCGGCGATGGCGATGCGCCCCAACCGGTAGCGGGGTTCGTCACCGGACGTGGCTTTATCCCCCAGCGGTGTGGGCGCAAAGGACCAGCCCTGGGCTACGTCCGGGTTGGCGGCCGCTTCGACGTAGAAGTCCACGGAAAGACCGCCACCCAGCAGTTTCAGCGGTACGTGGTAGTTCCGCGGCGAGATCGCCTTGATGATGCTGCCGTCGGCACGCCAGGCCGTACCCTCGCACTGGAATCCGGGGACATCGCTGTTGAAGCCGAGGTCAACGATGATTTCCACGGTGGTGTCTTCCGAGGCACCCCAGCCTTCGGGGACCTCGCCTTGGAGCCGGAGCCACTTGGTGCTCCACGCCTTGCCCCAGGCGGCACCGGCCTCCTGCGGAGTGAACAGCTGCCGCATTGCTTCGGCAGCGGGGACCGGCTCACCCGGCGCCTCCCAACTGCTCAGTTCAAGGGGAACGGACCTGCCGTATATGGCCGGAAGAAGGCGTTCCCGAACGAATCGATCGAGACGCTGTTCTGTGATCCGACGGTCGTCGTGCAATTAAATCCCCTTTGGCGTGAGCTGGGCGGCGGGACTGGCAGGCGGGTGGACGGTGCTCCTCAAAGAGGTGGCGTTCCGGGCACTCCGGCGATTCCATTCGATGGATAAAATCTACGTTGTTCCAGCACAATAGCCAAGTGATGGGGAACTATCCCTGGCCCGCCAGGTCCGCGGAGACCGGGATCTCCTGCAGGATCCGCTCGACGCCGGCATAAACGTTGATGCTGTGGCCGCGGCTGAACCCGGCCAACGTCACACCCGTTTCGGCGGCCAGTTCAACGGCGAGGCTGGAGGGGGCGCTGACAGCGGACAGCACGGGGATGCCGGCCATGGCTGCCTTCTGCACGAGCTCGAAGGACGCACGCCCGGACACTTGGAGCACCGTTCCCTTGAGCGGCAGGTGACCGGCCCGCAACGCCCAGCCGATCACCTTGTCCACCGCGTTGTGGCGACCCACATCCTCCCGCAGGCAGAGCAGCTCGGAGGTACCGTCGTCGTCCACCCGGAAGAGTCCGGCAGCATGCACGCCGCCGGTCTTCGCGAAAACTGCCTGCGCTTCCCGGAGCCTGTCAGGGAGGGCCGCCAGAGCCCGCACCGGCACCGTGACGGGATCTTCCTTGGGGCTGTGGTGCGAAGACTTACGCACGGATTCAATCGAATCGGTGCCGCAGATGCCGCACGAACTTGAGGTGTAGACGTTGCGGCCCGTTTCCGGACGTACGACGTCGGGACGCAGCTGGGCGTCGACGACGTTGAAGGTCTGGACCCCGTCCTCGTCCTCCCCCGCGCAGAAGCGTTCCGAGACCAGCTGCCCGGGCTCCCAGATAACGCCCTCGGAGACCAGGAAACCGGCAACGAGATCGAAGTCGTCGCCCGGCGTGCGCATGGTCACCGAGAAGGACATCTCCCCCAGCCGGATTTCCAGCGGCTCTTCCACGGCAAGGACGTCCTCCTTGTACCGGACGGGATGCTCCATTGCCTGGGGCGATCCGTCCAGGACGAACTTGTGCAGTTTACGGCGCTGGGTGACGCGTCCCATGTCAGGCTTCTTCCTCTGCATGCCGGACGAACCGCACGGTCATGGCCTTGTAGCCCGGCGTATTGGACTCCCGCGCCACCAGCTCCCGGTGGACCAGAGCGTTGGCCTCCGGGAAGTAGGCGGCCGCGCAGCCCTTGGCAGTCGGATACGCGATGAGGCGGAACTTGTTGGCCCGGCGTTCCGTCCCGGCGAACGTGGAGATGACATCCACCAGGTCCCGGTCCTGGAAGCCGAGTTCCTTGATGTCGTCCTCATGGACCAGGATCACCCGGCGGGCCTCGGATACCCCGCGGTAGCGGTCATCCAAGCCATAGAACGTGGTGTTGTACTGGTCATGGCTACGGACGGTCTGCAGGATCAGGTGCCCGGCAGGGGCTTCGAGGTACTCCAGCGGACTCACCGAGAACCGCGCCTTGCCGATGTCCGTGGCGAAGGTCCTGGTATCGCGTGGCGGGTTGGGCAGGACAAAACCGTTCTTGGTGCGGACCCGGGCGTTGAAGTCCTCGAAGCCGGGGATGACGCGCGAGATGTGGTCCCGGATCACGTCGTAATCCTCGGCCATTGCGCGCCAGTCCACCTCGTGGTCGTCACCGAAGGTGGCCTGGGCCATCCGGGCAACAATGACCGGCTCACTCAGCAAGTGTTCGGAAACAGGTTCCAGCCGTCCCTGGGTCTTGTGGATGACGGACATGGAGTCCTCCACGGAGAGGAACTGCCGGCCCTTGGGGTGCTTGTCATCGGTGTCCGTGCGGCCCAGCGTGGGCAGGATCAGTGACGTCCGGCCGTGCACCACGTGGGCACGGTTGGGTTTGGTGGAAATGTGGACCGTGAGGCCCGCGGTCTTGAGTCCGGCCTCGAGTGCGTTGGTATCGGAACCGGCAGCCGCGAAGTTCCCGCCCATGGAGACGAACACGTCAACTTCGCCCTTTTCCAGTGCGTGCTGGGTTTCCACCGAGTCGTAGCCGTGGTCCCGGGGCATCCGGAAACCGAATTCCTTGTCCAAAGCCTCCAGGAACGGTTCCTTGGGCTTTTCCCAAATGCCCATGGTGCGGTCGCCCTGCACGTTGGAGTGGCCGCGCACGGGGCAGGCACCGGCGCCGGGCTTGCCGAAGTTCCCCTGCAGCAGGAGCAGGTTGATGATCTCCTTGAGGGTGTCCACCGAGTGCGGCTGCTGGGTCAGTCCCAGTGCCCAGCAAATAATGGTGCCCTTGGAGGCAGCCATCATGCCCGCAACCTTGATGATCTCCTCGCGGGACAGGCCGGTGGCCCGCTCCGTCTCTTCCCAGTCCAGCACGGAGCGGGCCCTGGCGTAGTTCTCGAAGCCCTCCGTCTGCTTACCGATGAAGGACTTGTCCACCACCGTGCCGGGATTGCGTTTCTCCTCTTCCAGGAGCAAGTGGCCCAAGGCCTGGAACAGGGCGAGGTCGCCGCCCACCTTGATCTGCAGGAACTCGTCCGCGATGGTGGTGCCGCCGCCAATGACGCCGTTCAAGGACTGGGGATCCTTGAAGTTCAGCAGGCCCGCTTCGGGAAGCGGGTTGACGGCAACAACCTTGCCTCCGTTGCGCTTGCAGTCACTCAAGGCGGACAACATGCGGGGATGGTTGGTGCCCGGGTTCTGTCCCACCACCAGGACCAGCTCGGCCTGGTGGAGGTCCTCCAAGGACACCGTGCCCTTGCCGATGCCGATGGTCGGATTGAGCGCGCTGCCTGAAGATTCATGGCACATGTTGGAACAGTCCGGCAGGTTGTTGGTGCCCAGGCTCCTCGCGAACAGCTGGTACATGAACGCTGTTTCGTTGGCCGTGCGGCCCGAGGTGTAGAACACGCAACGATCCGGAGTGGAGGCGTTGATGTGCTCGCCGATCAAGGCAAACGCGTCGGTCCAGCTGATGGGCGAATAGTGGGTGTCACCCGGCCTGATCACCACTGGTTCAGCAATGCGGCCCTGGCTGCCCAGCCAGTACTCGGTCTTGTCTTCGAGGTCGGCAATGGAGTGCTTGGCCCAGAATCCACCGCCCACCGTGCGGGTGGTGCTTTCCTCGGCGATGGCCTTGGCGCCGTTCTCGCAGAACTCCGCAGGGCTTCGGCGGCCCGTGATGGACTCCGGCCAGGCGCAGCCCGGGCAGTCGAAACCATCGTGCTGGTTGACCCGGAGCATGGACCGGACCGTACGGGCCACACCAGCCTGGGAATAGCCCCGTTCGAGGGCGACGCTCACGGCCTTCAGGCCGGCAGCGGCTCGTTTGGGCGGGTGGATCTGCAGGTCATCTTCGTTGATGTCCTGTTCTGGGGCATGCCTGTTCATGTGTCCATCATTACAAGTCCGGCGGCAAAGCCGCCACCTGCGTCCACGGACAGCGTCAGGCGTCCAGCGCGCTCCAGTCCACCGGTCCCGCCGGTGGCTTCTTTGCGGTGCGGACGGGGGCCTTGCGCGGTTTGTCCTCGGCAGCTTGGGGAGCGGGCAGAGGCTTTCCCCACGGCAACGGGAAAGCCGGTACCGGTTCGCCCATCTGGACCCCGTGGGGAGGCACCACCAGGACACCGTCCGCTCCTGCCAACCCGCGCATCATTCCGGGTCCGGCATGCCGGGACGGCGAAGCCAGCCCGTAAACCAGCTTGAACGGCATCAATCGAGTGCGGCCCGGATCGGCATCGATCATGGAACCGCACGGTACTTCGCCCACGTCGCCGAGGCGTCCGTGGCCCAGGGCTGCCAGCAGCGGTCCGCCCACGGTAAAAAGGGCCATCATGGCTGCGAGGGGGTTCCCCGGCAGCCCCAGCACAAAGCGTCCGTCAGGCAGCTCAGCAAGTACCGCCGGGTGTCCGGGACGCATGGCGATCCCGTCAATCAGCAACGTCCCGCCCAGCTCCGCTACGGCCTTACGGAAATGGTCGGTTCCCGAGCGTCCGGTCCCGCCAGTAGTAATAACGACGTCGGCCGGCGGCTCTGCGCCAGCGTCCAGTTCCGTCGTGTTCGCTTCCAGGGTGCCCGGCTCCGCGTCCTGCAGCGCCGCAAGCCACTCCCCGTAGTTATCGCCCACACGGACCAAGCCGCCGTCGATCCCGCCAAGGAGCTCCACCACCGAACCCAGCTGCGGCCCGAAGGTATCCCTGACCTGTCCAGGAGCAGGGACGCCCTGTTCAACCACCTCGGACCCGGTCAGGAGGAACCTCACCAAGGGTTTGCCCAGGACAGGGAGTTCGTCCAGGCCGGCCAGGGCCGCGACGGCCAGGTGCGCAGGGTTCAGCACCGTTGCCTTCTTCAGGAGGACCTCGCCCTCAGCGGCTTCCTCTGCCGCCTTGCGGATGTGTTGACCGTTGCGCGGCTCCCCCGGCTTCGCGGTGCCGCCGAGCGCCAAAACCGGCAGGCCGTCGTCGTCCGTGGCGATGATGCCGCTTTCGCTGCGAAGAACCGCTTTGGCACCGGGTGGAATCAGCCCGCCGGTGACGATCGGGCTGGCCTGGTGTGGTGCCAGCCGCTGGCCGGGTTCGCTGAGGATCCACGGACCGCTGCCGTTGACGGCCCACCCATCCATGGCCGACGACGCGTAGTGCGGCATGTCCTGCAGGGCAAGTACGTCCTGGGCGAGGGTCCGCCCCAACGCCGCGCGCAGCGGAACCGGGCTTGCGGGGATGGGAGTGGCGACGTCGAACGCACGCTGCCTGGCTTCGTGCCAGGTATGCGCTGCATGGTGGCCCTGTTCGGGGGCCTCCGTCATTCGGTTTCGGCCCCGGGCTCCGCATACTGCTTGGCTACTTGGCGGGCAAGGTCGAGGGCGGCGGCCATGGCGGCGTCGTCGTTGGCCTGGCCGATGCCGCGTGCCATTCCAGCCGCGTACCCCGCGATGAATGTGGTCAAAGGCGCCGCGGGACGCACCACGGAGTGCGCGGCCACGCCGGCGACTGCAAGGATTTCGTTGACGTCCACGTCTACGCCCTCAAGCTCAAACGCCTGCAGCAGTGTGCGGCACCATTCCTCGAGTGTCTCGTCCTGGCTTTTCACGTCCGCCTCCAAGTCGTTGTCAATGCCCAGGGCCGCTGCGTCCTCCCACGTATCCACGTCGTCCGTGGAGCCATCGGGAACGGCAACAGCCAGCACGTTCAGCCTAGCAAGCAGCTTGAAGACAGATGCGTTCGTTAACGACCGGGCTGCAGCGACTTCGCGTTCCAGGGCCTGTGTGCTGTAGATGCCGAGGAGGGGCTGTTGCCTGCCATCGGAAGACACTGCCATGGCTCCCTCGGTGCCATGGTGCCCCGCGACTTCCTCAAGGATGGCAGCCACTCCCCGTGAGGCATGCGGCATATCGCAGGCCAGCACCAAGGTCCACGGTGCCGGATCAGTGGACCCAAGAACGGCAAGTCCCGCGGCAATGGCCGCCGCCGGTCCTGCGTAGGCGGGCTCCTCGCGCGCGGACAGTACCCCGTCCGGAAGGCCGTCCTGGCGCGGCCCCACCACCACAATCCGCGAAGCACCCCGGACGGAGTCCAGGGCATGCGAAAGGAGGCTCGCGCCGTCGTACCTTAATCCCGGCTTGGGCACGCCACCGAGGCGGGTGGCCCTGCCACCCGCCAGGATCACGGCGTTGAACTCCATCCGCCCAGATTACCCGTACGGCCGGAGCACAACAGAAATCGATCAGGCGGCGGATTCCGGCAAGAGGAACGGGTCCCAGTCCGGCGCAGGTTTCTCGAGTTCTTTGATCTGCCACATGGTTCCCGTGGGCACGCCGGGCGTGAAGCGAAGCTTCCAGCCCATCTCGGCGAGCGTCTGGTTGCTCTTGGCGTTATTGCATTTCAAGCACGCCGCAACCAGGTTTTCCCAGGAATCCGCGCCACCCCTGGATTTGGGGTGGACATGGTCTATGGTGTGCGCTGTCTTGCCGCAATAGGCGCAGCGGTGGCCGTCGCGGCGGAGCACCCCGCGGCGGCTCACAGCGGTGATCCTGTTGTACCGGGGACGGATGTAGCGGTTGAGGAGAATCACGGACGGACGTCCCAGAATCTCCTGTGGCCCGACGACAGGTTCGCCGCCTTCGGCCACTACGCTAGCTTTTCCAGTCAGCACAAGGACCAGCGCCCGGCGGAAGGTGACTACCGCCAGCGGTTCATATCCAGCATTCAGAACGAGTGTGCGCATGCACGTACCTCTTCACGGCCGCACCCGTCAGGGGCACGAGGGCCGGCTGCCCTCTGCATGTACGGGCTGTGGATCGACACCATAAGGGTAAGCACTTATATGCCGTATCAACGAATTTTCGGGCCTGTTCCCGTGCAGTGTCGGCGAATGTTCATGTGCGGGACACCATGCATGGCCCTCCGCGAGGGGCTTAAAGCGGAACACCCCGCAGGTATTCCTGCGGGGTGTTCAAAGAATCTGTATCAGCCGTTCACACGGATGAAGACCGGGCCGGAGCCGACGTTCACACTGAAGAGTGCAGTGGTGGACCCGTTCCATCCACCGTGTACTGCCATGCCGTTACCGACGTAGACGGCGATGTGTGCCATTCCACCGTAACCACCGTTGGCGTAGTACGCGAGGTCGCCCGGCTGGGCTTCGGCGGCGCTGACGGTGCGGCCCAAGGAGAGGTAGCCCGCCGGCCAATCGTGGAAGTTGATACCCACGGCCGCCAGCGAATTGGTGACCAACATGGTGCAGTCCTGGGTCACTCCCAGCTGGGCATAGGCTGCGGCGGCGATGGCTGCCCCGAGGCCACTGGAAGCTGCAGGAGCCTTGGCGGCCGCCGTTGCTGAGTTGTCCACTGCCAATGTGGCGGTCGCGCCGGTAGCCGTGGAGCCGGATGCGGCTTTCGCTGCGGGCTTCTCGACGACGGGAGCCGGAGCTTCCACCGTGGTCACAACCGGGCTCTCGTAGGAGATGGCCACGGTGGAGTCGGCAGCGATGGTGGACTGCGTGACTGCCTGGACATCAAGGGCTGTGGTGGCCGTGGATTCACGCTGGACGTTGGTATCGGCGGCGTTCGCAGCAACGCCACTGGTCAAGACCAGTCCTGAAGCGGCAGCGATAACGACTGCCTGGCGGCCGACGCCACCGGCGTTGTTGCTGACAGCCTTCGCGATCACGGCAAGGGAGCTGGTCTTGGGGGCCTCAGCTCGGTGCCGTGCAACCTTGTGTGCACTGGTCATTTTTTAATCTCTTTTCGTTTCCGCACGCGGTTGGGGCACGCGCGGTTTGCGGGCAAGCCAGCACTTGGGGGGCATGCTGGCGTACCCCGAACGGGGTTTTAGCGGAGGGTGAAGAATGAAGACGTGCCGGTGGAAGCCACCGAGTGGAGCAAGGTTCCCTGGCTCGGGTTGAGAGCGCTGATCATCATGCCGTTGCCGACGTAGATGCCTACGTGTGCGCCGCCGTTCTGCATGACCAGGTCACCCGGCTGCGGCGTGCTGGTGGCCTTCATGGCAGTCCAGGCGTTGACGCGGGGAATGCTGATGCCGGCCTGGGCGTAGACCCACTGGGTGAAGCCGGAGCAGTCCCAGCCGTTGGGAGTGGTGCCGCCCCAAACGTAGGGGTGGCCGATGCCCGTGTAGGCGATCGCGGCGAGGCCGGAAGCTGCGGCGCTGGAGGCCGTTTCCTTGGCGTCGGAAAACTGTGCGGTGAGCGAGCCGGCGGCCTGGCTGCCAGTGGTCTGGTTACCAGCTGTCTGGGAGCGCTGGGTGGTCTGCGACGCGCGCTGGACCTTCGGGGCTTCCTTGGTGGCCACGACGGGGCTGTCGAAGGAAACAGTGGCCGTGGGCTCTGCAGTGACAACCTCGGTGGTGAGGAGCTGCTGCGTGCTCGTCTCGGCCTTGGAAACATCGGTGTCCGCTGCCTGGGCCGGGAGGCCGACGCTGAGGACGAGGCCGGAGGCTGCGGCGAGAACTGCGGCCTGGCGGCCAACGGTTCCGGCATTCGCTGAAACAGCCTTCGAAAGAGTGTTCAACGGGTGAACCGTCTCGGCGCGGTGGCGCGCAGGGGTAGTGCGTGATGACACGTAGGTAGCCTCTCCCAATGCCTGCGAGGTGAGCTGTCGGATTCGGATGGGAGTCATCCGGCCACGCGCTTCGAGAAGCTTTGTGACTTAACCCCAAGGCCTTCTCTCGAAGACCAAAAGTGGTTCCCCCGCCCCTGCCAGACGAATTTTGCGAACGGATCCTGAGTGGTGGCAGAGCTAGGCAATCCACTCAAGTGCATCGGCCCCCTAAAAAGCCGATGCGCTTTAGACGGTACAACAGTTGAAAGCGAATGTCACATTCAGGTCACGGGGTGTGTCGCGAATGCGAGAGACGACCATCGACTTTGCTTAGAGCCAGCCCATGGGGTCAACAACTTCGCCGTTGACCTGCACCTCGAAGTGCAGGTGGCAGCCCGTGGAGGCGCCCGTGGTGCCGCTCAGGGCTACAACGTCACCGCGGCTGACAGTCTGGCCAACCTTGACGTTGAAGGACGACAGGTGGTTGTACGTGGTCTCAAGGCCATTGCCGTGATCCACCACAACGCGGTTGCCTCCGCCGTACTCGTGCCACCCGGCAAACGTGACCTTCCCGGCGGCGGCAGCGTGGACCTGGGTGCCGCACTGGGCAACGAAGTCCTGGCCGCGGTGGAAGTCGCCGGTGCCACCGGTCAGCGGGCTGACGCGGTATCCGAACGGAGAAGCGGTTGTCAGCGTGTCCAGCGGACTTCCAAGGGTGCCCTTGGAGGAACTGGCCTGGATGCTGCCAACGGACTGGGCGCTGAGCAGCTGCTTTAGCTTGCCGTCGGGATCGGCCTTGGTGGCCACCGCCGCACGGCTGAAGTCGATTTTTGCCGATGCTTCCGCGGAAACCTCAGGCTGGCTGCCGCCGGATACGGCAAGGGCAGCTTCTGTTTGGCCCGACTCGGAGGTGGCCATGACGGGGCTTGTGGCCGGCAGACCGACAGTGAGGGCGAGGCCTGTGGCGGCCAGGGCCACCCCGGCTTTCTGCCCTACGCCACTGGCTGCGGCGAAATCGGCAACCTGGCGCAACGGGCTCTTACGGCGGCGCACCTGACGCTGGGTGTCGCGCGGCCGGATCTCCGTTACGACGCGGGCTGGCCGCAGCTCAGCAGCGGGGCCGGACGCGCGTCGGCGGCCCCTGACGTTCTGCGATGTCAAACTCTGTTCCTCTCTAGAAAGCCTGCGAAGTTAGCTGTCGGATTCGGATCAGAGAGTGCAAAGACCCGGCCCGCACGCAGCGCGTACGGCACACAGGTATCCCGGAGGAAATTGCGTAAGTAGGCACTGCTGCTGCGGACTTCACCCCAAGGCTGCTTCTTCAGGCAGCCGATGGTGGTTCCCCCGCCTCTGCCAGTAGTGGATAACACCCCTGATCTGCTGGCAGAGCTCGGCTCCAGATCAGGTAACGCTTTGGTATCGGCGCTAGTAGATAACTATAGGGGATTAAAGCCTTCGGTAATAAATTCGTTATCTTCCACGGCGCCGCTTTCCGGGGTGGGCCTTTAGCACCTTTCGGCGGAAACTGCAGGTCACGCCGTTCTACCCGACTCTGGTAGTGAGATCAGACACTCCGGCCGGGACACAAGTGAGGCACCCATCCTTTTCGGGAGAGGTGCCTCGGAAGTCCTACGCTCAGCCAACCGCCACGAAGACGTGGGCTGCAACTTCGGGTGGCAGTTCCAGGGCGCCCTCGATGCCGGGGACGCGGACGGAGATGTACTCCCCTACCCGCGCCAACGAAACTGCCGCGCCCGGGCGGATCCCGCCTTCATCGAGTTGGGTCAGGAGTTCAGGCTCGACCTGGATGGGTTCGGCCAACCTGCTCACCACAACCCGTGAGTCCGTGGCGTAGCCGTCCATTGCCTGGATGAGGTTGACGTCGCCCTTGAGGGAGATCTGGCTGGCCCGTCCACCGAGTGCTTCCAAGCCCGGGATCGGGTTTCCGTACGGCGACTCGGTGGGGTGCTCAAGCAACTCGTACAGCCGGCGTTCAACCCGCTCACTCATCACGTGCTCCCAGCGGCAAGCCTCGTCATGCACATAGGCCCAGTCCAGGCCGATGACATCGGCCAGGAGGCGCTCGGCCAGGCGGTGCTTGCGCATCACTTCGGTGGCCCGCTTCCGGCCAACCTCGGTCAACTCAAGGTGGCGGTCATTGGACACGACCACCAGGCCGTCGCGCTCCATGCGGCCGATGGTCTGGGAAACAGTGGGACCGGAATGGCGCAGGCGCTCGGCAATGCGGGCCCGAAGAGCAACGATGTTCTCTTCCTCAAGCTCCAAAATGGTCCGAAGATACATCTCAGTGGTATCGATCAGATCCGTCATCCAGCTCAGCTCTCCTCGAACGCAGTTCTCGCGTAGTGTCCACCGTACCGCGTCCAGACGAGGCGGTCGGTCCCGCGGCGCCGCCCCATGACGCCTCCTCCAGCTTAGCTTATTTGGAATTACTCTGAATAATCCTCCTTCGCGTTCCTGCGCTCCCGGACTGCACCGTTCCACGTGGCGGACTATGACAACCGCAGGTTCCTGCCCGCGCGCCGTGTCAGGCAGAATTGGGGTGTCGAAGGAGCAGTTGATGCCACCTGCCACGACCCATCTTTGACCGATACCCATTGGAGCCACCCGTGAGCGACAACAGCATCACCATTCCCGCCGACCTGCTGCCCAAGGACGGACGCTTCGGCGCAGGACCGTCCAAGGTCCGCCCGGAGCAGGTCGAAGCCCTGTCCGCCGCGGCCGCCACCCTTCTTGGCACGTCCCACCGCCAGGCACCGGTGAAGAACCTCGTGGGGTCCGTCCGCGAAGGCCTCAGCACTTTCTTCCGCGCCCCGGAGGGCTACGAGGTTGTCCTCGGCGTCGGCGGTTCCACGGCGTTCTGGGATGTCGCAGCGTTCGGCCTGGTGGAGAAGAAGGCCCAGCACCTCTCCTTCGGCGAGTTCGGTTCCAAGTTCGCGGCGGCCACCAACAAGGCTCCCTTCCTGGACGCCTCCTCCATCATCAAGTCCGAGCCGGGCACCCGTCCGTCGCCGCAGGCCGAGGCCGGGGTGGATGTCTACGCCTGGCCACAGAACGAGACGTCCACGGGCGTCTCAGCTCCGGTCAAGCGCATTGACGGCGCAGACGAAGGCTCGCTGATCGTGGTGGACGCAACCTCTGCCGCCGGTGGCCTGGACGTGGACGTCGCGGAGTCCGACGTGTACTACTTCGCGCCGCAAAAGAATTTCGCTTCCGACGGCGGCCTGTGGCTGGGCCTCTTCTCCCCCGCCGCGCTGGAGCGCGCTGCCCGGGTGAAGGCCAGCGGCCGCTGGATCCCCGACTTCCTGGACCTCCAGACAGCGATCGACAACTCCAAGCTGAACCAGACCTACAACACGCCGTCGTTGTCCACGCTGGTCACGCTGGACGCCCAGGTGCAGTGGCTCAACAGCAACGGTGGCCTGGATTTCGCCAGCAAGCGCACGGCGGACTCCGCCAGCCGCGTGTACTCCTGGGCCGAGGCCTCCGAGTACGCCACGCCCTTCGTGGCCAACGCCGAGGAACGCTCCAACGTCATCGCCACCATCGACTTCGATGATTCGATCGACGCAGCTGCCATCGCCAAGGTGCTGCGCGCCAACGGAGTGGTGGACACCGAGCCTTACCGGAAGCTTGGCCGCAACCAGCTCCGGATCGCCACGTTCGTGGCCATCGAACCGGATGACGTTTCGGCACTGCTCGCCAGCATCGACTACGTGGTTGGCGAACTGAAGAAGTAAACACCATCAGCGGCCGCACGGCCGGAACGCTAAAAGGCGCCTGCCGGGAAGGATTCTTCCCGGCAGGCGCCTTTTTGTGTCTTCAGTTATTGCTGGTCGTCCTGGCCGGAGTGGTCCGCGTCTTCGACGGCGTCCCCGGTCTCGTCCGAATCGTCATCCGCGTCGTCATCAACCTGGGCATCGTCTTCGCCCGCCTTGACCGTTTCCTCGGCGACGTCTTCCTCGGTCTCTTCAACCAACGGCTTCTCGTCCTCCGGGCGGACCCGTTTGGCCCACGGCACCCATTCCGGCGCAAGGATGGAGTCCTCGGACGGCAGGAGCCCCAGCTCGCTGACGGTGACGATTTTGGAACGCGAGTTACGGGTCACCACGGCGTACCACTGCCAGCCGCCGTAACCTGCCAGCTTCGATTCGAACAGGTGGGTCACCACCCGGTCGCCTTCCGATTTGGCTCCGAGGTGCGCACCTACTTCCCCACGGTTGGCAATGCCTTCCACGGCCTGGCGGGCGACGTCGACGGCGGCAGCCAGGTAGGAGTCCGGCTTGCCGGTGCGCCATACAGGAACGCCGGCGCGCGGCTTCGGGGCTGCGGCCTTGGCTTCAGCGGGCTTCCGCCCGGGAACTTCCCTGGTGGCAGGGGCGTCCCCGTTTGCAGGAGCCTCGGCAACGGGGAGGGCAGGGGTTTCCTGAGCGCCTTCCCCTGCCTCTATATCCCGTGCGGATTCCGATGTCATGGCGTTCCTAGGCTTCCAGCTCGTCGGCAACCTTGCGCAGCGCCATTCCGATCGCCTTGGCCTTGTTGCCTTCCGGATACTTTCCCGAGGACAACGTACCGGACAGATTGTCCAGGACGGTGACCAGGTCCTGGACCAGCGGTGCCAGGTCGCGGGCGTTCATGCGCTTGGCCTTTGCGATGGAGGGGGTCTTGTCCAGGACGCGCAGGCCCAGCGCCTGGGCACCGCGGCGGCCGTCGGCAACGCCGAACTCCACGCGCGTACCGGCCTTCAGCTCGGTGACCCCTGCAGGCAGGGACGTCTTGGGCAGGAAAACTTCCTGGCCGTCTTCGGCCGCGAGGAATCCGAAGCCCTTTTCCTTGTCATACCACTTGACCTTGCCGGTGGGCACGTAATCAACCTTCTTCGTTCTTGCGTGGAAACACGTCGGGCCGCCACCGCATCCACAGAGTCCTGCGGGATCGAGGGTGACAGCCCGCTCCGTGTGGGTCTGTTCCTTCAAGGTTATCCTGCCGGGCACCCTAATCATGCTTCGCACCGTCCCGCGTAGCGGCGACCGCGAGCAAACAGCTAGCGTTGAGGCATGACTTCCACGGGTTACCGCCGCCCCCTGACGATTGCCGCCGCGATCGTTGCCATCATTTCCCTGGCCGCCGTCGCGGCTGTCATGGCCATCGCCTTCAACGGCGGAATTGCACCCGTGTGGATCACGTCGACGGCGCTCTATGGGCTGCCCTTGGCCTTCATCCTGGCCGTTGTTCCCGTGGTGGACGCCGTCCGCCAGCGTCGCCGCCACTAGCTGACCTGCAGTTGCGGGTCCCGCTTTGCGTGGCAAAACACGAGCCAAGCGCGCAGAGCAGGCCCGGCAACGGTAAATTTGAAGTGATGTCCCTCATTCGCGCGCTCAGCAAGGAACTTGAAACGCGCAGCGACGCCTCGCTGCGGGCTCTGTTTGCCGCGCGACCGGACCTGATCTCGCCCATGGCCCCCGATTTCGCGGCCCTGGCGGCGCGGGCCAGCGCGCGGGTCAGTGTGCAGCGGGCCTTGGAACGCCTCACCAAACCCGAGATGCAGGTCCTGGAAACACTGCATCTCTGTACCAACGCGGATACGGGCCACAGCGTTTCGGCGGCAGGACTGAAGAAGGCCATTGCCGGGTCCACCCTCTCAGCCCTGGAACCCATCCTCGCCAAGCTGCAGGAACTGGCTTTGATCCACCGGGCCGAGGCGCCACCGGCCACCCATCCTCCGGCAAGTTCGCGGCAAAAGTTCTATCTTCCCGTGGGCAGCCTGAAGGACGTCATCGGGATCTACCCCGCCGGGCTGGGGCGCAGCTACACCGAGTTGGTCCGGCTCCAACCCGCCTTCGCCCAGCGGGTAGTCCAGTTGGTGGGCGAACTCCACCACAGCGGACTCGGTATCCACCCGGCCAGCACCCCCATGGACGCAGCCCTCTCGCTCCAGCGCTGGACGTCGACCCCCGAGGGCGTCCGCGACATCCTGGCCAACGCGCCGGAACGGACCATCGGCCTCCTGGACAAGTTCGGAAGCTGGGCCATGGGTGCCGTACCCCAAGCGCAAAGGCGCGCCTCGGTCACCCACGAAAGTGCCGACGTCGGGCCAATCGACTGGCTCCTGGCCCGCGGACTGCTGGTCCCCCTGGACGCCGGCCACGTGGAATTGCCGCACAGCGTCGGCATTGCGTTGCGAGGCGGGGCCGTTGTTGACGACTTCACCCTGGCACCCCCGGTTCCGGAGCTCGGGCACACCAGCGCAGCCCTGCGTCGCAATGCGGCCCTGGGTGCCATTGCAGAAACCCTCCGGCTGTCCAACGAACTGCTGTTCGCCGTCCGGGAGCAACCCCTGGCAACCCTGCGGAGCGGCGGCGTGGGGGTCCGCGAATTGCGGCGGCTCGCCGAGTCCATCCGCTGCGGCGTCCATCAAACGGCGATCCTGCTGGAAACCTGTGCCCTGGCCGGATTGCTGCGGCTGGACGTTGACAGCTCCACCTGGGTCCAGCCGCCGTCGTTGGAGTGGCTGACCTTGCCGCGGCAGGAACAATGGCTGTGGCTGGTCAACGCCTGGCTGGTCAGCGAGCGCGCGCCGTCGTTGGTGGGCCAGCCCCTTGCCGGCAGCAGCCCGGCGGCGCATCCAGGAACTGCCGGAACCACCATCAATGCCTTGTCCGCGGAAGCGCAGCGGCCTGACGCCCCGGTGGTCCGCCGGAGGATCCTGGAGATCCTCAACGAACTCACCGTGGAGGCGGCGGCCCCCGATGGCAAGGCTCCCGTCCTGGATGCCCGTGCGGTGCTGCAGCGTGCGGAATGGACCCAGCCCCGGATGTCGCGGCGTTTCAGTTCGCTGGTCAAGGGCATCCTTGAGGAGGCCACGCTCCTGGGACTCATGGGTTCCGGGGCTTTCACGCAGCTGGGGTCCGCCCTCGCCGTTGGCCAGCCGGATGAAGCCATGGCCATTCTTGGCGAGCACTTGCCTGCGGCGGTCAACCACATCCTGCTGCAGGCTGACCTGACGGCGGTGGCACCGGGCTACCTTGCCCCGGAACTCAGCGAAACGCTGTTGCTCATGGCCGACGCCGAGGGGCAGGGACCGGCGTCGATCTACCGTTTTTCCGCCGCGACCATCCGCAGGGCGCTCGACGCCGGACAGGATGCGGAATCGCTGTTGGCATTCTTGCGCGAACATTCGGCAACGGATGTGCCCCAGCCCCTTGCTTATCTGGTGCAGGACACCGCATCACGGCACGGCCGCTTGCGTGTCAGCTCCAGTGCCAGCTTTATCCAGAGCGATGACGAGTCAGCCATCGCCGAGCTCCTCCAGGAAGCCCGGACGTCCGTACTGAGCCTGGTCCGCATCGCCCCGACAGTCCTGACATCGGCCGCCAGCCCCCGCGAAACCGCGCGGGTCCTGCGCGAGCTGGGACTCTCGCCCGCAGTGCAGGAGGTGGAGCCCGCCGTCGTGCGTTTCAAACGGACCACGGCGGTGGCCGGCAGCGCGCGGCCGGTGTATACGGCGCCCCGGACGGCTCCACCGGACGACGACGTCGAGGCGCAGCTTTCCATCCTGCGCCAGCATCGCAGTGTCCCGGCCGACGGTACGGGGGAGGCTTCGACGCAGCTGGGCCTGGAAACCCTGCAGAAGGCCATCCGGCTGAAACAAGCCGTGACCATGAACGTGGTGGACAGCCTGGGCAACTCGAACACCGAAACGGTGGTCCCGGTTTCTGTCTCCGGCGGCCGGGTGAGGGTGTTCGATCCCGGCAAGGACACCGAACGGGTGTTGTCCATCCACCGGATCATTGACGTTGAACCCGCCGGAGACCGGCACAAGTGAGTGATGCAGACGTGAGGATTCAAGAGTGACCGACGGTCCCCTGATCGTTCAAAGCGATAAAACCATCCTGCTGGAAGTCGACCATGAGCTTGCCACGGAGGCCCGGCATGCCATCGCGGCGTTCGCGGAGCTGGAGCGCGCTCCGGAGCACATGCACAGCTACCGCCTCACTCCCTTGGGACTGTGGAATGCGCGGGCCGCCGGGCTGGACGCGGAACAGGTGCTGGACACACTGTTGAAGTACTCGCGTTTCCCCGTGCCGCACGCCCTGCTGATCGACATCGAAGAAACCATGTCCCGGTACGGCCGGCTCCGCTTGGAGAAGGATCCACAGCATGGCCTGGTGATGCGGACGGACGACTACCCCGTCCTGGAGGAGGTCATCCGCGCCAAGAAGATCGCCCCGCTGCTGGGGCCACGGATCGATGGGGAAACCGTGGTGGTCCATTCATCCCAGCGCGGGCAGTTGAAGCAGTTGCTGCTCAAACTCGGGTGGCCCGCGGAAGACCTGGCCGGTTACGTTGATGGCCAGCCGCACCTGATCATGCTCGACGAAACCGGTTGGGAGCTGCGCCCTTACCAAAAGGTGGCCACGGAGAACTTCTGGGCCGGCGGCAGCGGCGTCGTCGTCCTTCCGTGCGGTGCCGGAAAGACCCTGGTGGGTGCCGCCGCGATGGCCACCTCCTCCACCACCACACTGATCCTGGTGACCAACACGGTCTCGGCCCGGCAGTGGCGGGACGAACTGCTCAAGCGGACCTCGCTCACCGAGGACGAGATCGGCGAGTACTCGGGTGCGGTCAAGGAAGTCCGGCCCGTCACCATCGCCACCTACCAAGTGCTCACCACCAAGCGCGGCGGACTGTATCCCCACCTGGAACTCGTGGACGGCCACGACTGGGGCCTCATCATCTACGACGAAGTCCATCTGCTGCCCGCACCGATCTTCCGGATGACTGCGGACCTGCAGGCCAGGCGGCGGCTGGGCCTGACTGCCACGTTGGTCCGCGAGGACGGCCGCGAAGGCGAAGTCTTCAGCCTGATCGGACCCAAACGGTACGACGCCCCGTGGAAGGACATCGAAGCCCAAGGCTATATTGCCCCCGCTGACTGCGTGGAGGTCCGGGTGGACCTCCCCCGCGACGAACGGGTGGCCTACGCCATGGCCGACGACGCGGACAAGTATCGTCTGTGCGCCACCTCGGAGACCAAGACTGCCCTGGTGGAACAACTGGTGGAGGCCCACAGGGGCGAACAGCTGCTGGTGATCGGACAATACATCGACCAGCTCGACGAGATCGCGGAACGCCTGGACGCGCCGGTGATCAAGGGCGAGACGAGCGTCAAGGCACGGCAGAAACTCTTCGATGCCTTCCGCAAAGGTGAGATCCACACCTTGGTGGTTTCCAAGGTGGCCAACTTCTCCATCGACCTTCCGGAGGCGTCGGTAGCCATCCAGGTCTCGGGCTCTTTCGGGTCTCGCCAGGAGGAAGCCCAGCGGCTGGGGCGCCTGCTGCGGCCCAAGCAGGACGGACGGGCAGCGAGGTTCTACTCGCTGGTTGCCCGCGACACCCTGGACCAGGACTTCGCGGCGAAACGCCAGAGATTCCTTGCCGAACAGGGTTACGCCTACCGCATCATGGATGCCAAGGACATCGGGAAAGACGTGGGCACGGAACAGGCGTGAGCATGATTGCGTGCTGAATAACCGCAGTTCCCTTGCTATTTATCTCCAGCAATTTTACGATTCCAAGTGAAGCTCTCCGCCCTGATGGGTTGCCCCTGGTCCAGGCAACCTGGCGGCCAGTCGTCGGCAGTGGGGGAAGCCCGCAGCCAGGGAGCCGGCGATTCGAAGGCCTAGACGAATCCGTGAAGTCTTGTCCGAGGATTCCCCATGCGTAAGACCCTCCTGGTCCTTGCGGCCATCATCCTGCTCTCATCACTCGCCCAACTGTTTTTCGCCGGATACTTCCACTTCCAAAACACCATCGAAGCCCAGCGCGAGGCAGGCGTGTACCACGTCATGAACGGCCAGTTCGTGCTGCGCTACGCCGCCCTGCTTGCCGTCATCGTGGCCGCGATCGCCCGGGCGGGTTCCCGGACCATCTGGCTCGCTGCCGGCATTTTCCTGATGACCTGGGTCCAACTGTTCATCTTCATCATCGGAGGTATGCTGACCGGTTCTTCGGAGGACTTCATCACTCCCTCCGGGTCCTGGGTGGCGTCAATCCATCCCATCACCGGCTTGATGATCATCTTCATGTCCTACTGGTTGTTCAACCGGGCACGGGCCGTGGCACTGAATCCACAGCCGCTGCCACCCAAAGCCTCGTCCACGGATGCTTCAGCTTCCGCAACGGCTTGATCAACGGCAGCTGTGAACTCCTCACAGCTGATGGCCGTGGACCTGGTGCTGGCGGTCCTTGCCGCCGGTGCCTGGATCGCGGCAGCCTGGCTGACATCATCCCGAAAGGCACGGCGCCATGGGGTGGACGCTGCCTTGCTGGCCCTGGGCGTTGCCGTCCTGGCAACGGCCGGCCGCTACGCACTGCTTCCTGCCTTGGCGGCAAGCAGCTGGTGGTTTGCCCATGAGCGCATAACCATCAGCCTGCCGTTGACCGCCATTCCCGCGGTTGGGGCCGCGATGGCCGGTGTTCCGTATTTGCTGAGGAAGCGGAACACCGGCTCACCATCCGCCCCTGTCCCTGCCGGGCGCGGACGTCAGTGGGCCGTGCTGTCACTCGTGGCTGCCGGGGCTGCGGCTGTGGGATCGCTCGGGCTGGCATTCATCCTGGGACCGTTCCCGGCCGTGTGGTCCCTGGTGATCCTGCTGTTCCTCGTGGGCGGCACCGTCCTGACGGCCAAACTCGCCCTGTTTCCACCGGTCCGCGGAGGGTCCGTGACACCGGGAAGGCGCACAACGGCGGTCACTGCGGTCGCCGGGCTCCTGGCCTGTACCGCTTTGGGGTCGGGGGTCTTCGCCTGGCTCGGCAGCCGCGCGGCCGACGGCACCGGAATTGCCACCGCGGTGGGACACCACGACGGCGGTGCAACAGTTCCGGTAGCAGCGCCGGTTCCGGTGACCACGCTGTTGGGCAGCTCTCCCGCACATGCCGTGGTTCGCCACTATGAACTCACCGCCCGCGTGGAACAGGTGACGCTGCCTTCCGGGCAATCTGTCCAGGCCTGGACGTTCGGGAGCTTGCCGGGGCCCACCTTGGAGGCACAGCAGGGCGAGGTAATGGAGGTGGTGCTGAACAACCGGGATGTGACGGCCGGGGTCACGCTCCATTGGCATGGTTACGACGTCCCCAACGCCATGGACGGGGTTGCCGGCGCAACGCAGGATGCCGTGATGCCCGGGCAATCCATGACCTACCGTTTCACAGCCACACAAGTGGGTACGTATTGGTACCACACGCACCAGGATTCTGCCGAGGGAGTCCGGAAGGGACTCTACGGCGTATTCGTCGTGCACGGCACCACCGATGTCCGTCCTGATGCGGACATCGCGGTAGCCGGACACGACCTCAGCGGTCTGGGGTTGCTGGGCTCCTCAGACCGTAGCAGCGCGTACACGGCCACGCCGGGATCCACCGTCCGCGTGCGACTCGTCAATACCGATTCGCTGCCCCAGCGGTACGTAGTGTCCGGGACGTCCTTCAAGGTAGTTGCCGTGGACGGGACCTTTGTGAACCAACCCGGAGAGGTAACGGGAAAGCTGCTCCGGATAGGGGCGGGTGGCCGGAACGACCTCACGTTCACCATGCCGGCTGCACCAGTGACCGTCCACTCCGATGCGGCCGCGGATGCTGTGGTGGTCATTTCTCCACCGGACTGGACCTCCGGGACTCCCGCGAAACCCGCGGCAGGCGTTTATGCGAGCACTCCGGTCCTGGATCTTCTGGGCTATGGCAAGCCCGTATCCGGGCAACCGTCCGTTCCGGCGGCGACTCGCGAAGAAGTGGTAGTGCTGGACCGGCAATTCCGCTTCGTGGACGGAATCCCGCGCTACGCCTTCACCGTCAACGGCGCTGCGTACCCCTTGGTGCCGGCCATGGAGGTGGCCGAAGGGGATGTCCTGAACGTGACGATCGTGAACAGGACCGCCGAACCTCATCCGATGCATCCCCACGGCCACCACGTCTTGGTCCTGAGCCGCAACGGAACGGCGCCTACAGGTTCTCCGCTACTGCTGGACACCGTAGACATCCAACCAGGGGAAGTCTGGCAAGTGCAGCTGACCGCCGACAATCCAGGAATCTGGATGGACCACTGCCACAACCTGGACCACGCCGCCGAGGGCATGATGATGTTGCTGCAGTACCAGGGCGTCTCGTCGCCGTTCGTGCACGGAGGCCACGCGCACAACAAGCCGGAGTAACCTCCGGCGCGTTGTGCGTCTAGGCCACCAGGCGGAGGTGGGCGTGGATCTCCACGCGTTCCACTATCGCCCAGGAATCTTCCGTGCGGAGCTGCAATGCCACAAAGCGCTCGGCGGCAGCAAGGTCATCGAATTCTTCAATCTGAACCGGGCCAGTCTGGGAGTCGGAGTAGCTCACGTGGTACTCGTATTCGACGTCGGCCGACGGGGACGTGCTGCTGGTTGGTGCTGTTTTCTTTGCCATGTTTCCAGTGTGGGATGGGGCACTGACATTTTTGGAAGCATCGGCGGGCGTGTTCCACATCCGTTGCAGCTATGGCTTGCGCAGGAACTCCGCCGCAGCCTCCCTGACCGTATCGCTCACCACATCCAACACCGTGGATGCCGTCTTCCAACGCTGCCAGTACAAGGGGACATCGAAGGGCCGGTCCGGCGCGAGCTCGATCAGCCGGCCATCTGCGATGTCCGGCCCACACTGGACCTCGGGAATCAGGCCCCACCCCAATCCCAGCCTGATCGCGTCTCCGAAGTCATGGGACGCAGGAACATAGTGGCGTGGTCCTTTCCGGTCAGGAGTTGCCTGCGGTTTCCCCGGCCACGTCCTGACGAAGGCCCACTGATACGTGTCCTTCCGGTCGAAATCGACGGTGGGGGCAGTATTGAGCTTTTCCTGGTCCACGCCGTCGGCAAACCAACGCCGGGCGAAGGCAGGTTCCGCCACCGCCCGGTACCTCATGACGCCCAGCGGCTCCACCCGGCAACCCTGTACGGGATCCGGAGTCGCGGTCACGGCGGCCATCACCTTGCCGGAGCGAAGGAAGGACGCAGAATGCTGCTCGTCGTCCCGGTGGAGATCGAAAGTGACGTTCAATTCCTTGGGAAGACGGGCCAGGGCTTGGAGGAACCACATGGACAAGGAATCGGCGTTGACCACGATGGGGATGGCCAGCCGCGGCCCGTCGGAGCCCAACCCGAGTTCCGTCCCTGCGTCAGCTTCGAGTTGCGCCACTTGCCGTGCCAGGCGCAGCACTACCTCGCCGGCTTCCGTGGCCTGGGCCGGATTGCTGCGCTGCAACAGGACCCTGCCCGCCGATTGCTCCAGGGCTTTGAGTCGCTGTGACACGGCTGAGGGCGTGATGTGAAGCTGCCGTGCTGCTGCGTCCAACGTCCCTTCGGAGAGGACGGCGGCGAACGTCAGCAATTGCTCGGAGGGAAATTGGCTCATAAGAATATCTTAGGCAGCTTCAGAATCTTTAGCTGGTCTAAAGAACATCCGATTCATAGTTTTGAAGGGTGAACACTGCTGACATCTTCAATACTGCCGGGCTTGGCCTGGCCACCGGACTCGCCCTCATCGTCGCCATCGGGGCACAGAACGCCTTCGTGCTCCGGCAAGGAATCCGTGGTGAACACATTGGCCCCATCGTCGCTGTCTGCGCCCTGTCAGACGCTGTCCTCATCGCAGCAGGAGTCCTGGGCATCGGTGCGCTGATCGCGGCGGCGCCTGCCGCCGTCGTGATTCTCCGCTTTGTGGGCGCAGCGTTCCTGGTGACCTATGGCGCAATGGCGGCCCGCCGTGCACTGCGGTCCCAGGCGCTCCTCGCGGGCGATGGATCCAGCTACCCAGGCAAGCGGGGGCTTGCCGCCGCCGTCACCACCATGCTGGCCCTGACGTGGCTGAACCCGCACGTTTACCTGGATATTGCCTTGCTCGGATCGATCGCCAGCGCCCAGGGAACACAGTTGCAGTGGTGGTTCGGTATCGGTGCAATGGTTGGCAGCGTCCTATGGTTTTCGGCGCTCGGCTTCGGGGCGAGGTTCCTCCGCGGATTCTTCGCCAAGCCCTTGGCATGGCGGTTCCTGGATGGTGGCATCGCCGTGACCATGACCGCCTTGGGGATAGGGCTGGCACTGGGCGCGTAAGGACCTGGTACCGTCGCGGCACGCAGCGCCCTCCCATAGAGCATCCAGATAACTCCCAGAATCTGGGAGCATCATGGGTGTCATGAAAAAGAACGGCCCCGAAGCCAAGCTCCTTGTCGTCGACGACGAACCCAACATCCGCGAGCTTCTCTCCACGTCACTGCGCTTTGCAGGTTTCGAGGTCGTAGCCGCATCGAATGGCCGCGAAGCCCTCGCAGCCGCAGACACCCACGCCCCCGATCTTGCCGTCCTGGACGTCATGCTTCCGGACATGGACGGCTTCACGGTGACACGGCGCCTCCGTGCTGCCGGCAAGCACTTCCCCGTATTGTTCCTGACGGCCAAGGACGATACCGAGGACAAGGTCACCGGCCTGACCGTTGGTGGCGATGACTACGTCACCAAGCCCTTCAGCCTGGACGAAGTCGTTGCCCGCATCCGTGCCGTCCTGCGCCGCACCCAGCCGCTGGAAGACGACGACGCCGTGATCCGTGTGGACGATCTGGAACTCGATGACGACGCCCACGAGGTTCGCCGTGGCGGGACCGTGATCGAACTGTCCCCCACCGAATTCAAGCTGCTTCGCTACCTCATGCTGAACCCCAACCGCGTCCTGTCCAAGGCCCAGATCCTGGACCACGTGTGGGAATACGACTTCAACGGCGACGCCTCCATCGTTGAGTCGTACATCTCCTACCTGCGCAGGAAGGTGGACATTGACCCCGATGCCGCCGCCCTGATCCAGACAAAGCGTGGCGTGGGCTACGTCTTGCGGACGGCAGAGAAGCGCTGACCTTGCTGCAACGCTGGAAATCGGCGTCCCTGAGGTCGCAACTCGTTGCAATCATCATGGGGCTGCTCCTCTTGGCCCTGGCTGCGACCGGGGCCGGTACGCTGACCCTCGTCAAGAGCTACCTCCAGGGCCAGGTGGACGACAAGCTCAAGGCCGCAGTTGCCCTTGCACAGGACCAGCAGTCGTTCGACAAATTGTCCGAGTACAACCCGGCCGTGCCTACGGATTACTCGCTGACACTCTATGTCTCCGGCCTTTCGCCGTACCCGTTCGGCGGGAACGCAAACGACCGCCCGGCGATCGCAAACATCACCCCGGCCGAAGCCAAGGCACGCGGCAATGCTCCCTTCCAGGTCAGCGGAACCGCGGGAACCAACTGGCGCGTAGTGGCCGTGGGAGTGGTGGCCAACGGCCAAAACGGCGTAGTGATCATCGGTCTGCCGCTGACGCCCGTGGACAAGGTCATGGAGCACGCCGTCCTGGTGGTTGTCGGGGTGGGGCTCCTGACACTGGTCCTGGCGTTCTTCATCGCCACCTGGACCGTGGCGCGGTCCTTCCGGCCACTGGCCCGTGTGGAGAAGACCGCCGCCGCCATCGCTGCAGGGGATCTCTCCCGCCGCGTCGAGATCGACAATCCGCACACCGAGGTGGGACGCCTGGGCGGCTCACTCAATGCCATGCTGGCGCACATTGAATCCTCTTTTGCCGCCCGCGCCGCGTCCGAAGCCCGCATGCGGCGGTTTGCCGCGGACGCCTCCCACGAACTCCGCACTCCCCTGGTCACCATCCGGGGTTTCTCCGAGCTGTATCGCCACGGCGCGCTGACCTCCCCCGATGACGTCTCGACGGCGATGGGCCGGATTGAGAGCGAAGCGAAGCGCATGGGGTCCATGGTTGAGGACCTGCTGATGCTGGCCCGGCTGGACGAGCAGCGCCCGCTGCACCTGAAGCCAGTGGATCTGCAGTTGCTGGCGAACGATGCCGTGGTGGATACCCGTGCCGCCTCCGGTGACCGCACCATCAGGCTGGTGGGACTGGACGGCACCTCTCCTGCACCTGCACCCGTCCAGGGCGACGAAGCCAAGCTGCGGCAGGTGATCGGAAACCTGGTGGGAAACGCCCTGCGGTACACACCGGACGGCAGCCCGATCGAACTGGCTGTTGGCGTCCGGACCGCCCCGGAGGGCTCCTTCTCCGCCATCGAGATCCGGGACCATGGCCCCGGCATTCCACAGGAAGAAACCAACAAGATCTTCGAACGCTTCTACCGCGCAGATACCTCGCGGACGCGCGAAACCGGCGGAAGCGGCTTGGGACTGGCCATTGTCGCCGCGATCGTGGGAAGCCACGGCGGTACCGTCAGGGTCACCGAGACCGACGGCGGCGGGGCCACGTTGGTGGTCAGCCTGCCCTTCCATGAGGAACCCGCCGAGGTGTTATCCACATAGCGGTAATCGACCTTTCCGCGGATTGCGGCTGGTGCCTAGGCTCGATGTTGTGGCCACGCTTCCACCGCGACACCGCGGAACATCCTCGTCGAAAGGCATCACCCATGAGCGTTATCTCCGTCGATACCGAACTCCTTCAACTCAAGGCTGCCAACGTCAAAGCAACGGTTGACCGCATCAGCACGGACGTTCAGGCCATGAAGCAGGGACTTGATGAACTCCAAGCCACGTGGCGCGGCTCGGCGGCCACCAATTTCCAGTCACTGGTCCTCGAATGGACCCTGACCCAGAACAAGGTGGAGTCCTCCCTCGCATCCATCAACCTCGCCTTGGCGACCGCAGCTTCGAACTACGCCGAGGTTGAGCAGGGCAACACGCAGCGCTTCGCCTACTAGGGGCCGGCTTCCGAAACTCCTGCGGGGCGGCCGTCTTCCCCCTGTGCGGCCGCCCCGCAGGTCAGCCTAGTTTTCGGCAGTTCCTTGGTGGAACCGCAACCTCCACTGGCCCCGGTCAAGAAGCCATACCGAGCTGCGGAGAGCCGAACCCGCGTGGGACAAGCTCCGGTAGTTCAGCAGGATGGTGTTCTCGCTGAGGCGGTCTGCGTTCAGGAGTTCCAGTTCCACGTGCTCCCCCGGATCCTCCTCCAGGGCAACCATCATGGCGTCCCGGGTCCAGAACCTTCCGGACTGGCCGATCTCGGCAAACTCGGGGTGCAGCAACACGCCGATCCTCCCGATATCCGCGCGAACGTCCGGACGGAGCAGTTCGCGTTCGAGGGCCACCACCACTTCCTCGGCCGACAGCTCCGGGGTTGCAGCGGCGTCTTCCAGCTCGCTGAAAAGGTCGGCTTGGCCAAAGATCCCCGACTCGCCAAAGAGCGTGGGCTCGGAATGCAGGCGGGGTGTGCGCTCCAGCCGCGAAGCCGGGAGGGGGCTGGATGCAGGCGCGGCTGGCGCCGAACCGGAGACTGATGATGGAACGGCGAGTGATGCTGGTGCTGCTGTCGGGGCTGCGGCTACGGCCTGGGCCGGAGTACCGCCGGAGGCCGCTGTAGCCCGTGCACGGGCCGGAACGGGCTCTGCGGCTGTTCCAGCGGCGCCCGAGAAGCCGGGTCCACCCGGGGCTGCCACACCTTGCTGGTAGGCCGTTGCCGCAGCACGCGCTCGCTCATCGGCAGCTTCGTTGAGATCGTGGCCCGCATGGCCTTTGACCCACTCGAACGTGTACTTGCGGCCAACAATCGCCTGGTCGATATCTTTGAGGAGGTCCACGTTGAGCACGGGCTTGCCGTCGGCCTTGCGCCAACCCTTCCGTTTCCATCCGGGCATCCACTTGGTGACGCAGTTGATGACGTACTGGCTGTCGCAGAGGATACGCAGCTCTTCCTGGGGGATGTGGGCCGTTGAACGGAACAGGTCAAGGACAGCCATGAGCTCGCCCATGTTGTTGGTGCCGTGCGGCCAACCTCCTGCGCGCCAACAGGAATCGTCAACATACCAGGCCCAACCGGCCGGCCCAGGATTGCCGAGGGCAGAGCCATCGGCGGCAGCAATAATCGTCATGCCTTTAATCCTGCCAGACTGCACTGACACTTTTTGCGGCCCCCGGGAACCCGCGAGGATGCGGGAAGCGTGCCATAACGCCGCAACTCTCCCTGCGAAGTGGCCGGATTCCCACGCAATCGGCGGCCCATCCCCCAGCGGTGAAACGCCGACGGCGGCCCCCACCAAAGGTGAGGACCGCCGTCGTACGTTCTGAGCGTGACGCTGCAGTACAGGAGGCTTAGAAGCCGCCCATGCCGCCCATCTCGTCGCCGCCCGGAGCCGGAGCGTTCTTCTCAGGCTTGTCGGCTACTACAGCCTCGGTGGTCAGGAACAGACCAGCGATGGAAGCAGCGTTCTGGAGGGCCGAACGGGTGACCTTGACGGGGTCGTTGACGCCGGCAGCCAGCAGGTCTTCGTAAACACCCGTGGCAGCGTTCAGGCCGTGGCCGGAAGGCAGGCCGCGGACCTTGTCGGCAACAACGCCCGGCTCGAGGCCGGCATTGAAAGCAATCTGCTTCAGCGGAGCGTCGATGGCAACCTTGACGATGTTGGCGCCCGTTGCTTCGTCGTTCTCGAGGTTCAGGTTGGCGAAGGCCTTGGCACCGGCCTGGATGAGGGCAACGCCACCACCGGCGACGATGCCTTCTTCAACGGCAGCCTTTGCGTTGCGGACAGCGTCCTCAATGCGGTGCTTGCGCTCCTTGAGCTCAACTTCCGTTGCGGCACCGGCCTTGATGACTGCAACGCCGCCGGCCAGCTTGGCCAGGCGCTCCTGCAGCTTCTCGCGGTCGTAGTCGGAGTCGGAGTTCTCGATCTCGGAACGGATCTGGGCAACACGGCCTGCGATCTGCTCGGCGTCGCCTGCACCTTCGACGATGGTGGTCTCGTCCTTGGTGACAACAACCTTGCGGGCGGTGCCAAGGAGTTCCAGTCCAGCGTTCTCCAGCTTGAGGCCAACCTCTTCGGAGATGACCTGGCCGCCGGTGAGGATGGCGATGTCGGCGAGCTGCGCCTTGCGGCGGTCACCGAAGCCCGGAGCCTTGACGGCAACGGACTTGAAGGTGCCACGGATCTTGTTGACGATCAGCGTGGCAAGGGCTTCACCCTCGATGTCTTCAGCGATGATCAGCAGCGGCTTGTTGGACTGCATGACCTTCTCCAGGACCGCAACGAGTTCCTTCACGTTGGAGATCTTGGAGTTGACGATCAGGATGTACGGGTCTTCGAGGACCGTCTCCTGGCGCTCAGCGTCGGTGACGAAGTAGGCGGAGATGTAGCCCTTGTCGAAGCGCATGCCTTCGGTGAGCTCGAGCTCCAGGCCGAAGGTGTTGGATTCCTCGACCGTGATGACGCCTTCCTTGCCCACCTTGTCCAGGGCTTCAGCGATCAGTGCGCCGATTTCCTGGTCGCCGGCGGAGATGGAAGCCGTAGCGGCGATCTCTTCCTTGGTTTCGATTTCCTTGGCGGAGGCCAGCAGTTCGCTGATGACAGCGTCAACGGCCTTCTCGATGCCGCGCTTGAGGGACAGCGGGTCGGCGCCGGCGGCAACGTTGCGCAGGCCTTCCTTGACCAGTGCCTGGGCGAGGACCGTAGCGGTGGTGGTACCGTCACCGGCGACGTCGTCCGTCTTCTTGGCAACTTCCTTGACCAGCTCGGCGCCGATCTTCTCGTAAGGATCGTCCAGCTCGATCTCCTTGGCGATGGAAACACCATCGTTGGTGATCGTGGGGGCGCCCCACTTCTTTTCGAGGACGACGTTGCGTCCACGCGGGCCGAGGGTGACCTTGACGGCGTCAGCAAGGGTGTTCAGGCCCCGCTCGAGGCCGCGGCGTGCCTCTTCATCAAATGCAATGATCTTGGCCATAACGGCGGTAGTCCTTTCGGGACAGTCGTTAAGAAGGTACCTGTCAGGTGGGATGCCCGCGACGGACGATCCTTTGCCTGCGACCTCTGTATGCCGCGCGCTCCGGACCTCACCCCACCAGGGTGTTTCTTGATCCTCCCGGCACCGAATACCATCCCCGAGGCGCCGCGAACGGGCCGGAATTAGCAGTCGATGCGTGGGAGTGCTAAATCAATAATTAGCACTCGACCGTTGAGAGTGCAAGCAGGGGCGCCACCTTGCGCCATACATCCGGGCAGTTTCAGCCGACAGCGGAGAACCGGACTCCGGGTCAGGCGACGCGGACACTCTCGGCCTGAGGGCCCTTCAGGCCTTCGCCGAGTTCGAACTCAACGCGCTGGCCCTCTTCGAGCGCGCGGAAACCGTCCATCTGGATGGCCGACCAATGCACAAAGACGTCATCGCCGGAATCGTCCACAGTAATGAAGCCGTACCCTTTTTCGGCGTTGAACCATTTGACGGTTCCCAAAGCCATGATGCCCACACTTTCACAGTTGCCAAGACCGGTTGACGGGATCTCCGTACCGGAATCAATCCACTGTAACCACAGTCACGGCGCCCGCGCTGCCGCCCGAAGGCAGGGCAGCGTTTTTGTTATTGAGGCTTAACCGGGATGGCTGGAGCACGCGGTTTTACTGGTAGCCGGGTCCCACAACAACCACCAGCGGCTGCTGGACTTCCGGAGACTCCACTACCGAGGTGATGCGCAGGAGGGCAGCAACTGCCTCGGCATTCGCCTTCTGGGCCGGGGCGTTGTAGAACACCACCGAAGTCTGCTGCGGCAGCCCGCCCCAGTTCCCCACCGTGCCGAGTGCCCAACCATCACCCTGGACGATTCCGGCCACGCGGCTGGCGAGGCCCGCCGTCGCGGTGCCGTTGTAGACGGCCACCGCAGTGGTCTTGTCCACCGGGGCCGCGGACGGGGTAGCCGACGCTGACTCGGAAGGCGTGGGTTCACCCGAGGCGATGGGGGCGCTGCCCGTCTCGGACGGGGTTGCGGACGGCACCGCCTCGCTCTGCTGCGAGGCCGGCGCGGAAGTGCTGGACGAGGCAACAGGAGCCACGAATCCAAGACGCGGCAGGATCAGGAAAGCAACCAGGCCGAGCACCAAGGCGACGACTCCAACGGTCAGGACAGGCCACAAGGTGGGGCGGGCTGTCTCCGTGGCGTCGCGGTGCACGCCCTGCCGGGACGCGTTCTGCGGGACCCGGTCGAATTCATCCTTGGCAAATTTGGTCATGGTGAAGCGTTGTCCTTGCTGGTTGCTGCTGACAGATCAGCCTGCCGATTTACGCGTCCGACCCCAAGCGCCGCGCTGTCCGCGCGCGTTGGCGGGACGTACGTAGTCTACGCAGTCTCTTGACCAGCATGGGATCGTGGGCCAATGCGTCCTCGGTGTCGATGAGGGCGTTGAGGATCTGGTAGTAGTGGGTGGCTGAGAGATCGAAGAGTTCCCGGATAGCCTGTTCTTTGGCCCCCGCGTACTTCCACCACTGCCGTTCCAAGGCCAACATCTGTTGGTCCCGCTCGCTCAACGGCGAGTCGCTGCGGACGCCGGCCGCAAGGTCTTCAAGGGCAAAACCCGTTGCCTGCGGCGCCATCGGTTCCGGTGCTGGTTCGGCCACGGCACACTCCTTCGACGCTTGTTGGGGAAAATGTCCTACCCCTATGTTACGGGCGAATAACAAGCCTGTCATTCGCACGCGCAGCCCCGGCAAGGGACAATGGCCGGGTGACTGGCGAGGATGCACTCTTTGACCTTGAACCCAACAACACCACCGACCAGGACTTCGGCGCGCTGCTCGACAGACCCCTCGAGGAACTCATGGCTCCCGACTGGGCAAGCTCCCTTCGGCCTGTTGAGGGAGAGCTCTACGAGGCGTTGGCCTTCGTGTCCAAGCAGGCCAGCCACGGGACGCAGGTCCTTCCGGCAGCCTCCAACCTCCTGCGGGCTTTCCAACGGCCCCTGGCGGACGTCAAAGTGCTCTTGCTCGGCCAGGACCCGTACCCAACGCCGGGACACGCCGTCGGGCTTTCCTTCTCGGTGTCCCGAGAAACCCGGCCCATCCCCCGAAGCCTGGCCAACATCTACCGCGAACTCCACGATGATCTGGGGCTGCCGCCGCGCATACACGGCGACCTCACGGCGTGGTCGAACCAGGGTGTCCTGCTGCTCAACCGCGTGCTCAGCGTCGCGGCAGGGAATGCCGGCTCACACCGCGGCAAGGGGTGGGAGGCCATCACGACGGCGGCTGTCACCGCCGTCGCGAACCGCACCGACGCCGATGGAAAGCAGAAGCCACTCGTCGCGATCCTGTGGGGGAAGGACGCGGAATCCGTGGGGCCACTGTTGAACGGCGCGCCGTCGATCGTGTCCGTTCATCCGAGTCCACTGTCCGCGTCCCGGGGGTTCTTCGGGTCCAAGCCGTTCAGCCGAACCAACGAGCTGCTCGCGGGGCAGGGTGCCGGGCCGGTCGATTGGGAACTCCCCGTTCTCTAGCCCCCACCCACCCCGGACCCTCTCTCACCAAACCACCCCTTTCCACCGTCCCTCTCTCACCAAACCACCCGCCAAACACCGTCCCTCTCTCACCGGCTAGTGCCCGGCGGGAGTCGGTGAGAGAGGGCCCGCCAGAAACCGGCATTAGGTGAGAGAGGGTCCGCCAGAAACGAGCGTTAGGTGAGAGAGGGTTGGGGTGTAACGTTCGACTCATACACAGGCCACGCGCAGCCAATTAGCTTAGGCTTGCCTTCATGCCTGCTGCTCTTCCTGTGACGTCGTCCGCAAACCGCCAAACACGCCCCCAGATCAACCTGGTGGTGCTGCGCAAGGAACGACTTTCGCCGCACATGGTGCGGATCGTGGCGGGCGGCCCCGGCTTCAGCGACTATGCGAACAACGAATTCGTGGACCGCTACGTGAAGATCGTCTTCCCACAGCCTGGCGTGCACTACGAGCTTCCACTGGATCTCTGGGCCATCCGGGAGACCATGCCCCGGGAGCAGTGGCCGCACACCCGGACCTACACCATCCGCTGGGTGGACCTGGAAGCCAGGGAACTGGCCATTGACTTTGTGGTCCACGGCGACGAAGGGCTCGCGGGTCCGTGGGCAGCCGCAGCGGAACCCGGCGACAGCCTGGTCTTCACCGGCCCCGGTGGCGCCTATAACCCGTCGCCCGACGCCGACTGGTACCTCTTCGCCGGTGACGACGCGGCTATCCCGGCCATTGCGGCAAGCATCGAGGCCCTGGGGCCGGACGCCCGCGGCTTCGCGTTCCTGGAAGTGGACAGCGCCGAGGACATCCTGCCCATCGCTGCTCCTTCCGGGGTGGAAGTGCACTGGCTGCAGCGCAACGGAGTGCCGGCGGGATCCAGCGAGATCCTTCTCGACGCCCTCCGCAACCTCGAATGGCTGCCCGGACGAGTGGATGTCTTCGCACACGGAGAGCGCGGCTATATGAAGGGCCTCCGTGAGATCTTCTTCGTGCAGCACGGCCTGGAACGCTCCCAGGTGTCCCTGTCCGGATACTGGGCACAGGGCCGAGTGGAGGAAGTGTTCCAGGCCGAGAAAAAGCTCCCCGTCGGGAAGATCTAGCAAGATCCAGGAAGATCTAGCGGCGCCGAACCCTCCGCCGCTCGTTGCTGGACAGGCCCTTCGTCAGCGGCCTGGCAAGGTTGTCGCCGAGCACGACTCCTGCGGCCACACCGAGGACGATCGCTCCGGCGTTGAGCATCCCGCCCGCACCCGCCAGGATGTCGCCCCCTTCCACAGTCAGTGCATACATCGACCGGAAGATCGTCAGGCCGGGCAGCAGGATCAAGGCTGCAGGAACAGCGACCACCAACTGCGGAGCGCCAAGCTTCAGGGCAACCACACGACCCAACAGACCGATGACCACTGCCGAAATGGCGGGCGACAAGCGGTCGCCAAGACCGAGTTCGCCAACCCCCCACAAAACGAAGAAGCCCACCAAGCCGACCGCCGCCGTCGGGAGTAACAGACGCATTCTTGTCTGTTCGGTGACGCCGATGGCCACCACGGCGATCGCGATCAGGATTGCTTGCCCCCACAAGGGGTAGGCGGGCGGGAACGTATTGGTGACGTCGAGGACCTGGCTGCCCATGAGGGTGCCCACCACCACGGCGACGCCTATACCTGCCACGATGGCCCCGAAAGTGAGCAAGGTGGAGAGGAACCGGCCGGCCGCAGTGACCGGGAAGCCGTTGATCGCATCCTGCACGGAAGAAACCAGCCGACCCGTGGGCAGGAGCAGCAGGATACCGCCGGCCACCACAATGGACGGAGCGATGTCCGCGCCTGCCCAGCGCAGCATCAGGGCAACGAAGGTGACCACGAAGGAACTCGCCATGGTGACAAAGAAGTCCGGAGTCCGCCAACGGATCAACTGGCGCGCCAGCAAGCTGATCAGCATGTTGGACGCGAAGGCGAGGGCGGAAGCCCCGGGACCCCCGCCGAGTACCCCCACGAAGACCGCGGCGAACACGCCGAAGGCAACAGTGACCATCCAGCGTGGGAAGGGCTTGGCGCTCCGGGTAATCTCAGTCAACCGCCGAACGGCCTCGTCGCGTCCCACTCCCCCGGCCACGATGTCCGAAACCAGCTGGTGCACCTGCGCGAGCCCGGCGTAGTTATTGGTCCACGATCGCACCACGCGGAGGAGCGTGATGGGCGTTTGGTCCTTCGGCGCATAGTTGATGGCCACCGACTGGTTGGTGATATCAACCTCGACGTTCTTCAACCCAAGCGCAGCGGTGACCGCAATCATGCTGGTCTCCACCTCCAACGCGCCTGCGCCGTATCGGAACATGGCCTCGGCAAGGTGCAGGGCGAAGTCGATGGTCTTGCGGGCTGAAGCGTCTACACCGGCCACCTGGATGGTGGGGTTGGCGTAGGGGCTTCCAGCCAGGCGGTCCACGATGCTCATTGGCGCCGTAGGTGGACTGTCGCCTTGGACCAACCGCATCAGCATGCGTTTGGCGTTGGCGTTCTGTCGCACCTGCGACGGCCGCAGCGGCTGGGTCTTCGGCAAGCCGTCCGTGTGAGGCCTGCCGCCGGTGCCCTCCGGGCGTTCAGTCATGCAGCGATCCTCCTTTGGCTTAGTTCCTCTTGAGGAGTTTTCCTATGACCGGCAATTGTCCGGGGTTTCGCAAGTTTCCCAAAACCGTCTGGGCGGCTCCTGCGAGCTTCCTGACCGCGCGGTAGGCGGTGTACTTGACGGGGCTGACAGGTGCCACGAAGTCTCCCAACAACTGGACTACCTCTCCGCCGAAACCCTTCTTGAACTCGTACCCGCCGTGGCCGGTCTCATCCTGGCCCTGGATGCCGAACGTGCCGTAGAAGTTGTACCGGGAATACCCGTTGTTCAAAGCGTGGAGCATCATGCCCCAATAGAGCGACGTCGCACCGTTGAAGTAGATGTAGTCCTGGACGGTTCCGCCGATCACGCACGTCAGCTCGTCACCCGAGCACGCAAAGTGGATCGCGGCGACCGTGGCCACACCAACGGAATCCGGGAAACGCTCGATGTCCTTGAGGCTGCGTTCGTAGCTGTCAACGAGGTCCTGGACAACCTTGACCCGGTTGGCTTTCTTCTTACTGCCGGTCTCCTCGACCTCGCGCTTCAGGTCCGCCAGCGTCTTGGATTCAGCCTCGAGTCGCTCCGTGATGGACGCGCGGTACTCGGGGATGTTGATCTTGGCCATCATGAGCTTGGTGAACTCATCAGAGGTGTTGCGGAGGAGCTGCTCGTAATACTCGCGTTCCCGGTACGTGAAGCCCTTCTCATCGCCCGCGGTCTTGAGGGCGTTGTAGAACTCGTCCAGCGTCTCCAGCGTGGCCTGTTCCAGATAGACGCCGTTCTTCTCGGCCTTCCGGATAGCCTTGCGCGTGCGATAGTTCATGCCCATGATGAGCTCTTCGGAGTCCGCCACGCCGTCGAGCGTTTTGATGAACATCCAGTTGATGTTCGCGAAGTTCATGTCGAAGCCCTGATGCTTGAAACCGAGACCCTCAAGTTCCTTGAGGAGCGGCCGGTTGTCTTCGACCTCCGGGTGCTCGGCGCCGTCTTCGTCCCGGGCGATGTACTTCACGTTCGGGGAAATGCGCAGCTCCGCTGCTTTCTTCGAAGCAGCGTGCTTCTTCAAGAGCTCGACGACGGGCCTCACCGCGGCGGCGTCGCTGTAGTCCATCAGTGGTCCCTTGGCGCACTCCGCCACCTTGTAGCCAAGGCGGTTGGAAGTGTAGACCAGCTTTCCGGCAGCAATGAGGCTGCCGCCGCGGTTAATGCCGAAAAGTTCCACCTCCTGCCCACGGGCACGCTGGAAGCGCGTGAGGTCCATGGATTGGATGAAGCTGCTTTGGGGGTGTCCCTTGGCGAAGGTCTCGAAATCAGCGTCACTGAGAATCACAAGTTCCATGTCGGTTCCAGCCTCAATCGGAGTCAAAGAAAATACCTCATCTAGTTGGATAGCACCCGTTGGTGGCCGGGGCGGGCCTTTTTGTCTGGTGGTGTTCTTTAGTAGAACTGGCCGCCGGTACGCATGGTTTCCAGCCGACGGAAGACCTTCTCTCCACCCTTGAGCCAGAGCTTGTACCGTAGCGGGATGAGGACGAGGTCGTAGCAGCCGACGAAATCCGTGACTGTCTTGGTGAAGCTCGTTTTGAACAGACCCATGCCGTACAAGGGGTGGGTTTTGTCCTTGATCCTTGCCGCACTTGGAGTGCCGCAGAAATCGTACTCAACGCAGCCAAGTTCCTGCATGCGCTGGATCGCGGCCCACTGGGTCAGGTGCGAATCGCCGTACTGCTTCCGGTTCTGGGTGGAACCGCCGTCCTTGTACGTGGCCTTCGACCCGTAGTTGATCACGAACGCGCCCACGCTGGGCTGGCCGTCCTCGTAGACGAAGAAGAAGTGGCCTTGGCCGCGGCTGCTGAATTCGTTCCAGAACTTTGCGTAGTAGTCGTAGCTCCGCAACGGCATCGCGCCCTTGGCGTTCACCGTGTTCTGCATGAGGGCGTAGAGCTTCTTGTAGCTTTGTTCGCCGGCTTCCTCCTGGCGGACTTCACAGCCTTCGCGCTCAGCCCGCCGTACCGCATTTCGAGCCCGGGAGGAGATGCTGCGGAGGACCTCGTTGCTCGGCTTGCTGGTGTCCAGGATCGCTGTGGAGTCGTTGGACTGGATGTTGGGGGCCTTGACGAGGCCTGCTGCTTTGAGTTGCCGCTTGCTTTCCTCGGACTCGATAATGTCCGGTTCGATCTTGATGGTGAAGACGTTCATCTTCTGTTCGTGGGCCAGCCTGGCAACGGCAGTGAGCATAGGTTTGATGTCTTCGACTGCGGCAGCGTCCGGTCCCTTGATGAGGTACCAAAGCCGGCCCAGCACCGGGAACTTCTTCTCCAGCAGCAGGTTGTAGCTGGAGTACTCGGCAGTCTCGATGACGAGCCTCCGGACCAGCCAACCGTTGCCGTCCTTGACCGCGGCGTAGGCATCCGACTGCAGCATGTTGCCGCCGATCGGGTTGGCCGTGACGTGCTTGTCCCAGTTATCGATTTCCTCGGCGGTGGCAAAGCGGGCGGTAAATTCTCGCAAGGTGGCCGTGTCCAATCTCAGGGTTCAGTGCAGTGTTCAAAGCGGTGTTCAAAATGCGGGGTGCATGCGGACATGCAGGATCCAGTCTATCGGGCATGGGTAAATCGCCCGATTCCGCCTGCCGCGCTGCCGGAGGCCTGAGTCTTGGTGGTGCACCACTTGTACTGGGGGAATTAAGTTTTGGCGGTGAATTCGTGTGATGGTTACGGGACTATTGACGTTCAGGGGGAAACGAATGCACAGCGCGGACAACAAGGACAGGATCGTCAAAGGTCTGGCCAGGCCCGGAACTCGGGGACCGGCTACCAACGGCAATTACAAGCGCACTGGATCGGTTGTGCTTGTTGCCCTTGTGGCCGTGCTGATCGCATGGGCAGGATCCATTCTTTGGGTGCTCACCGGTGAAAGTGACGTTCCCCCGGATGAAGGGTTCAGGGCCGTTCCCGGCCCCAGCCAGGTCAGGGAAATAACCCTGGGCTGCGGCTCAGGTGGTTGCTGGCGTGAAATGGTCATCGACGTCAAACCCCCTCAGACTGCACCATCGCTCGCGGCCGATATGGGAATCAGCACGGAACAGTGTGGCCCACTAAACCTTTGGACCCTAAGAAAGACCTGCACCGGAGTCGCCGCAGATCACAACGGGGAATTGAGGATATACCTGAAGTACGACCTCCTGATCGATATTTAGAAACACCGCCTCAGAGCTTGATCTGCTCCATGCTCTCCAGTTTTATTGCTTTCGGCGCTTTGCCCAGCTCGCGTTGGCCCCTGGCCAGACGGTCGGCGTTCGTCAGGCGGCTAAGGCTGAGCCCGGTGAGGTCTGCGATTTCCCCGATAGGAACCTGGAACGTCCTGAAGGGTCCGAGGGGCGGAGGTTCGCCCTCGAGGAGCCGCTCGGTGATGGCCTTCTTCAACTCCACCTTTCCCAACAACGGTGACTGGTCCAGGATGAACCCCGCTGCGCCCAGCTTGGCGTCATTGGTCCAAGCGGCAATCTTCCAGAATTTCCTGGGCACCTGCACGCCCCGGTACGGAGGATCGTCGTCGAGCAGTACCGGGCCCGTGAACACGCTGAGCTTGGCGTCAAAAGTATCCGCGTGTTCCAGGACGTGGTCCTCCAGTCCTACCCAGAGTTCCTTGCCTTGGTTAAAGTCGTCCACTTGCGGCGCGGCATTCGTGAAGGAAAACGTGTCCTGGTTGGCCTTCTTGGCTGTCGCTTGGTCACCCCACACGGGATCCAGGCGCCGGACCAAATGGCCTCTGTCAAAGGCGTTGTTCTTGTAGACGTCCGGGCCTGCTTGCTGTTCCTTCGGAACCCGCTCATCGAAATGCCAGGTGCCTTCACGTGCCAACGGGTTCAGTTCACTGCCGCTGATGTTGACCCCCACGATCGCCGCGAGTTTCCGGGCCGTCCGGAATCGCACGGAGAAATGCGTGTAGTCCAACAGAATCGTCGTCGCCGACGGACTGGGCAGCTCAAGGCGTGCCCGCAAGAAATCCCGGTCATATCCCCCGCTCATGGATACAGCATGGCACTAGGGACTGACAGCGAACAGACTCAGCATTCGACGACGTTGACGGCCAGGCCGCCCATCGCGGTTTCCTTGTACTTATGGGACATGTCCTTGCCCGTCTCACGCATCGTGACGATCACTTCATCCAACGACACCCGGTGCGTCCCATCCCCCCACAAGGCCATCTTCGCCGCGTTGATCGCCTTCGCCGCCGCGATCGCGTTCCGCTCAATACACGGAATCTGCACCAACCCGCCAATCGGATCACACGTCAACCCCAGGTTATGTTCCATCGCGATCTCCGCCGCGTTCTCCACCTGCCCCGGAGAACCACCCATCACCTCAGCCAACCCCGCAGCAGCCATCGACGACGCCGACCCCACCTCACCCTGGCACCCCACCTCAGCACCGGAAATCGACGCCTGCTCCTTATACAACACACCCACCGCACCTGCAGCCAACAAGAACCTGACCACCACATCATCACGGTCCTGCTGCGTCGCCTGGTCCATGCCCGGGGCGTAATGCAACGTGTAATACAACACCGCCGGAATAATGCCCGCCGCACCATTCGTCGGCGCCGTCACCACCCGCCCACCGGAAGCGTTCTCCTCATTGACCGCCAACGCGATCAGGTTCACCCACTCCTGCCAATACTTCGGATCGTTCCGGTCCTTGTCCTCCTTCAGGAGCCGCTCCAGCCAGTCAGGAGCACGACGGCGGACCCTCAACCCGCCAGGCAACACACCCTCACGCTTCAAACTGGTTTCGACACAGGCCTCCATCACCGACCAGATATGCAACAAACCCTCCCGGATCTCCTCTTCCGTCCGGGACGCGCGTTCGTTGATCAGCATGATGTCACTGATCCCCAACCCCTTGGACTGGCACCGGCCCAACAACTCCGCCGCCGTCCGGAACGGCAACGGCAACTCAGCCTTGGACTCCTCCAACTCCGCCTGAGCCGAGTCCTCCTCGCCCTCACGCACAATGAACCCGCCGCCCACCGAGAAAAACGTCACTTCCTTGAGGACATTCCCCTCGGCATCGGTCACCGCGAACCGCATCCCGTTCGTATGCCGGGGCAACACCGTCAACGGATGGAGCACCATGTCCTCCACGGCATACGGCAAACGGACGCCGTCGCCGGCGCCGGAGCCGCCAACAGCACCGGCCAGGTTCAACACACCGGTCTCCGCGATCGCCGCCAACCGCTCCTCCACCTCATCAGGCAGAATCAATTCCGGCTCGAACCCCTCCAACCCCAGCAACACCGCCGTGAACGTCCCGTGCCCCTTACCCGTCGCCGCCAACGAACCATACAAATCAACCCGCAACCCCGCCACAGCAGACAACACACCCGACTCAACCAACTCCCGGGCAAACACCGCCCCAGCACGCATCGGACCCACCGTATGCGAACTCGACGGACCAATACCCACAGAGAACAAATCGAAAACACCAACAGCCATGGCCGGGATCCCTTTGACAGCTTGAAAACGGTCCGGCAGATGGTCCTGCCGGATGGCCTCCTCCGCTCGTGACGGCAGGCGACCGAAGCACGACGCCGGGTGGCCCCCTCAGGCGGCAACCCGGCGTCGCAAGTTCATTCAGTTATTACAGTCCACGCTACGCCAGTAGGCGCGTGGTGGCGCGCTGAGTCTGGCATCCTTCTGCGGCCCCGGCTGCACGGGTTCACGTGGCGCAATGCGGCCGGAAGGGCCTCGACCCGATACGGGGCATCGCTGCCAAACATGCCGTTCGCACGGCACCCTCCGCAGCAAGCCCACGAATCGGCGGGACGACACGATCATGGGTGGCCCCTATGCGTTCGGCGTCCGGAAGCGTGCGTCCAAGGGAGGGTCACGTCCGCTCAGCGGGCGTTTTCGCGACCGAGCACGCGGAGGATGCCGAACCCATCGGGGCATCGCTGCCAAACATGCCGTTCGCACGGCACACCCCGCAGCAAGCCCACGAATCGGCGGGACGACACGACCATAGATGGCCCCTATGGGTTCGGCATCCGGAAGCGTGCGTCCAAGGGAGCGTCACGTCCGCTCAGCGGGCGTTTACGCGACCGAGCACGCGGAGAATGCCGAACCCAGCGGGCCAACACGACCAATCACGCGGAGAATGCCGGACCCATTGGGTCAGACGGGGAACTACGCCAGGTCCCCACCGTTCTTGGAGGCGTATTCCTGTGCCGAGAGCAGCGGGCCGTCGGACTCGGCGGCGACCTTGAAGAGCCAGCCTTCGCCGTAGGGGTCGTTGTTGATGAGGGCGGGATCGGACACTACGGCGTCGTTGATCTCCGTGACCTCGCCGGTGACCGGAGAGTACAGGTCCGAGACGGACTTGGTGGACTCGACTTCGCCACAGGTCTCGCCTGCAGTCACCGTCGAACCGACCTCGGGCAGGTCGACGTACACGATGTCACCGAGCGCATCGGTGGCAACCTCGGAGATGCCAACAGATACCGAGTTCCCCTCCCCACGCAAAACCCACTCGTGCTCGTCGGAGTACTGAAGTTCAGGCGCTACTTTGGGCATTCTGTTTCCTAACGTTGTATGGACAAATCTGTGGCCGGGGCGCGGTGATCAGGAACGGGCCCCTTCGGGTCCGGTATCCGGAAGCGGGCGTCCAAGGGAGCCTCGCGTCCGCCCAGCGGGCGCCTAGGCGACCGAGCCCGCGGAGGATGCCGGAGCCGACGGGCCAAAGGCGACCCGTCGGACAGCAAACGGCTTACTTCTGGCGCTTGTAGAACGGCAGTGCGACCACTTCGAACGGCTCAGCCTTGCCGCGGAGGTCCACATCCAGGGCAGTCCCCGGCTCAGCAAGGGCCACGTCGACGTAGGCAAGAACCACGGGGTACCCGAGCGTCGGGCTTGGCTGGCCGGAGGTTACTTCGCCCACGACCACGCCGTCTTTCAGGACCGGGTAGTGCGAACGGCCGGCACGGCGTCCGAGGCCTTTGAGGCCAACGAGCTTGCGACCAGTGGAGACCCCGGCGCCGGATGCTTTCAAAGCAGCGAGGGCTTCCTTACCAACAAAGTCGCCTTCCTTGGACAGTGCCACCACGGGTCCAAGCCCAGCGGCAAAGGGGTTGCCTTCACGGGAGAGTTCGTTGCCGTAGAGGGGCATGCCTGCTTCGAGGCGCAGTGAGTCACGGGAAGCGAGGCCTGCTGGAACCAACTCGCCCTCTTCGGCAACCGCGGAAATGGCCTGCCACAGGGCTGCGGCAGATTCGTTGGGCACAAAGATCTCGAAGCCGTCTTCGCCGGTGTATCCGGTACGGGCCAGGAGCAGGTCCTGGCCGCTGCCGGCTACCAGGAAGGTCACGTCAACCGCGGCGTAGTACTTCAGTTCCGTGACGAGCGCGTGCTGCTCCGCCGGGACCAGTCGCAGGAGGACGGCTTCGGCGAGGGGTCCCTGAACCGCGATGAGGGAGGTCTCAGAGGAGGCGTCCTCAACCACGACGTCGAACCCGGCCGCACGCACCAGGAGCGCGGCAGCAACAACGGGAGCGTTTCCGGCATTGGGTACCACCAGGAACTTTTCGGGACCGCGGCGGTAGACAATGAGGTCGTCGATGATTCCGCCGTCTTCCTGGCAGATCAGCGAGTACTTGGCCTTACCGTCGGCAATCGCGGACAGCTTGCCCACCAGCGCGTAGTCCAGGAAGGCGCCCGCGTCCGGACCAGTAACCCAGACTTCGCCCATGTGGGAGAGGTCGAACAGGCCGGCGGACTTCCGCACGGCGTGGTGCTCAGCCAGTTCTGAGGTGTACTTGAGCGGCATCTGCCAGCCACCGAAGTCGGTGAAGGAGGCGCCGAGCTTCTTGTGCTCTTCGTAGAGGGCCGTGTATTTCCCAGTCATGACCAGTCCTTAGTTCTCGAAGTCTTCGATCGGCGGGCAGGAGCACACCAGGTTGCGGTCACCCGCAGCACCGTCAATCCGGCCGACGGGCGGGAAGTACTTGTCCTGCTTGAGGTGGTGGACCGGGAAGGCGGCCTGCTCACGCGGGTATGCACGGTCCCAGTCGGAGCTCACGACGGCGGCTGCCGTGTGGGGTGCGCGGCGGAGCGGGGAATCCTGCACGGAGAAGTCCCCGGCAGCAACCTGCTCGATCTCGGCCCGGATGGTGATCATGGCTTCAATGAAGCGGTCGATCTCCACGAGGTCCTCGGACTCGGTGGGCTCCACCATGAGCGTGCCCGCAACAGGGAAGGCCAACGTGGGTGCGTGGAAGCCGAAGTCGATGAGGCGCTTGGCCACATCCTCAGCCGTGACGCCGGTCTTCGCCGTCAGCTCGCGGAGGTCCAGGATGCACTCGTGCGCTACAAGTCCGCCTTCACCGGTGTAGAGAACCGGGAAGTGCTCGTTGAGGCGGGAAGCGATGTAGTTCGCGGCCAACAAGGCGGACTTGGTGGCTTCGGTGAGTCCCTGGCCGCCCATGAGCTTCACGTAGGCCCAGGAAATGGGCAGCACGCCAGCGGAGCCAAAGCGGGATGCCGAGATCGGAACGTCGTTGCCTTCGGTCCAGGACGTGGCGTCGCCCGGCATGAACGGCGCCAGGTGTGCCTTGGCTGCGACCGGGCCAACACCGGGTCCGCCGCCGCCGTGCGGGATGCAGAAGGTCTTGTGCAGGTTCAGGTGGGACACGTCTCCGCCGAACTTGCCCGGCTGGGCCAGCCCAACGAGCGCGTTGAGGTTGGCGCCGTCGATGTACACCTGGCCGCCGGCTTCGTGGATCGCGTCGCACACCTCGCGCACATCGGCGTCGTAGACACCGTGGGTGGACGGGTAGGTGATCATGATGGCCGAGAGCACGTCCCGGTTGGCTTCGATCTTGGCCTTGAGGTCATCGTGATCGATCGTGCCATCCGAGGCGGTAGCCACCACCACAACCTTCATTCCTGCGAGCACGGCCGAGGCTGCGTTGGTGCCGTGGGCAGAAGCCGGGATCAGGCAGACATTGCGCTGCTGGTCACCGCGGGAGTGGTGGTAGCCGCGGATCGCGAGGAGGCCGGCCAGCTCGCCCTGGGAACCAGCGTTGGGCTGGATGGAGACCTGGTCGTAGCCGGTGATCTCGGTCAGCTGGGCTTCAAGATCGGTGATCAGTTCACGCCAGCCGGCGGTCTGGGAATCCGGGGCGAACGGGTGGATCGAGGCGAACTCCGGCCAGGAAATGGCTTCCATCTCAGCCGTGGCGTTGAGCTTCATGGTGCACGAACCCAGCGGGATCATGGTGCGGTCCAGCGCGAGGTCGCGGTCGGAGAGCTTGCGGATGTAGCGCAGGAGCTGGGTTTCGGAGCGGTGCGTGTTGAACACGGGGTGCTGCAGGTATTCGCTGGAGCGTTCAACGGAAGCCTCCAGCGCGAAGCCTTCCACGTCTTCGGCGACCGAAGCGCCGAAGACGGCTGCGACGTCGGCGACGACCGCCGTCGTCGTTGTTTCGTCCACAGAAATGCCGACCGTGTCAGCGTCGATGCCGCGCAGGTTAATGCCGCGCTCTTCGGCGGCAGCCACAAGCGAGGCAGCGCGACCCGGGACACGGACCGTGATGGTGTCGAAGAAGGACCCGTGCAGGACCTCGACACCGGCAGCCTTCAGCGAGGCGGCAAGGGTGCGGGCGTGGTGGTGTGCGGTCTCGGCGATCGCCTTCAGGCCTTCGGGGCCGTGGTAGACCGCGTACATCGAGGCGACGATCGCCAGGAGTGCCTGGGCGGTGCAGATGTTGGACGTGGCCTTTTCGCGGCGGATGTGCTGCTCACGTGTCTGCAGCGCCAAGCGGTAGGCGGGAACACCGGCGTCGTCCTTCGAAACGCCCACCAGGCGGCCGGGCATGGAACGCTCGAGGCCCTTCTGAACGGCCATGTAGGCGGCGTGCGGGCCGCCGAAGAACAGCGGGACGCCCAAGCGCTGGGCGGAGCCGACGGCGATGTCGGCGCCCTGCTCGCCCGGAGGGGTGATGAGGGTGAGGGAGAGAAGGTCTGCAGCGACGGTGACCAGGGCGCCCCGCTCTTTGGCCTCGGCGATCACGGCGGAGTGGTCAAAGACCCGGCCCGAAACGCCAGGCTGCTGCAGGACGACGCCGTTGATGACGCCTTCCGGGAGGCCGTTGGCGAGGTCCGCAACCTCAACGTCAAAGCCAAGCGCTTCAGCGCGGCCCTTGACGATCGCGATGGTCTGCGGAAGGCAGTCGGCGTCCAGGACGGTCTTGCCATCCTGGGCCGCCTTGTTCTTGTTGGCGCGGCGCATCATCAGCACGGCTTCGGCCACGGCGGTGGCTTCGTCCAGCAGCGAGGCGTTGGCGATCGGGAGGCCGACGAGGTCCTGGACCATGGTCTGGAAGTTCAGCAGCGCTTCGAGGCGACCCTGGGAAATTTCCGGCTGGTATGGGGTGTAGGCCGTGTACCAAGCCGGGGATTCGAGGATGTTGCGGCGGATCACCGGCGGTGTAACGGTGTCGAAATAGCCCTGGCCGATCATCTGGACGGCCGTCTTGTTCTTGGAGGCGAGCTTGCGCAGTTCCGCGAGGACCTCCACCTCCGAAAGGGCGTTCTGCAGGGTCAGGGCAATGTCCTGGCGGATGTCGTTGGGAACCGCGGTGTCCACGAGGGAATCCACGGAGTCGTAACCGACAGACTTGAGCATGGTGTCAATGTCGGCCTGGCGGCGGGCACCGATATGCCGGTCGACGAAGGTGGTGGAGGCTGAACTAACCGTCACGAAGGAACTCCATTACTTGGGCGGCGTTTGGGTACGCCGCAGTGGCTCGGGTTCCTCCCCGCTCTGTATTGGACCTGAGAGTTTCCGCGGGTTGCTGTCCGCACAGCCACCCGCTTGCACCGTCGGTGAGCACAACAATCCGGCCGGACTGCCTGCTGCTTTCCAGAGTTGCCTATCCGCGGCGGTGCATGGGCCTGAGAGATTCCTGGGGAGGATTTGCTCCTACGGCGCCTGCATCTCGTACTGCAGGACTCTCCCGCCGCAGATCAAAGGCTTTATGCAGTTGTAGGCGGCGTGCCAAGGAAGGCACACCACAGTTGTTAATTGTCCTATGCCCGCAGCGCGGCGGCAAATGGAAGGTCCGCTACTTCCGCAGGCGGTCCAGGACCGCGAGGAGGACCTCGACGTCGGCCTCCCGCCCGGCGCCGCCGGCTTCCTGCCCGCCTTCGAACATCGCGTTGAAATAGAGGCCGTCTCCCATGTAGCTGACCGCCTTGGCAACCTCCGGGCCAACGTCGTCGGCAAGGACGTCAAGCCAGCGCTGTTGAATGGCCGCGAACCGGCGGCGAGTCTCCTCGTGGGCCACCTCGGCCAACCTGGTTGCCGCAACGAACGCCCGGTCCATGGGCGTTCCGGCCCAGAGCGAGGAGCGGATGAAGTAGGCCGCTGCGCCGTCGGGCGCCGCCTGCATCTGTTCGGTATCTTCCTTGGCCAAGTCATCCAGGCGCTCCAGGAGGGCACTGATGAGCGACTCCTTGTTGGGGAAGTGATAGAGCAAGCCGCCCTTTGAGACGCCTGCGCGCTTGGCCACGGCGTCGAGGGTGGCAGCACGCTCCCCCACTTCGATCAGGAGTGCTTCAAAGGCGTCCAGGACGGCGTCCCGGGCTATTGGTTTTCGCGGCATGGATCCATCATTCCCTAAAGCGTGGTCTTGTTCTATTTGAAACTGTACCGTCTGGACGGTACAGTAAAGGTCATGTTCTCGCCGTCCTCAACCCACGCTCCCCGTTCCTCCGTGCGCCCGGTTCCGGGCAAGACCGCACCGTGGCGCGACTGGACGGCCCTGGCACTGCTGATGTTCCCGGTGCTCCTGGTGGCCGTCGACAACACCGCGCTCACCTTCGCCCTGCCGGAAATCGCCCGCTCACTGGAAGTCGGCGGCATCCAGCTCCTCTGGATCGTGGACGCCTACCCGCTGGTACTGGCCGCACTGCTGGTGTCCATGGGCAACTTCGGCGACCGGATCGGACGACGGCGGCTGCTCCTGATCGGCAGCACAGGCTTCGCGGCGGTTTCGGCTGCCACGGCGTTCGCGCCTTCCGCGGAGTGGCTGATTGCCGGTCGCGCCGCACTTGGTGTCTTCGGCGCCATGCTGATGCCCTCCACTCTGTCCCTGATCCGGAACATCTTCACCGACCCCAACCGTCGCCGGCTTGCTATTGCCGTCTGGGCTGCCGGTTTCTCCGGCGGCGCCGCGCTCGGCCCGATCTTCGGTGGCTGGCTCGTGGAGCACTTCTGGTGGGGCGCCGTGTTCCTCGTGGCGGCCTTCCTCCTCCTGCCGCTGCTCGCCTTCGGCCGGGTGCTCATCCCTGAGTCCAAGGATGCCAACCCGGGCCGCGTGGACGTACCCAGCATCGTCCTGTCCGTGCTCACCATGGCGCCCTTTGTCTACGGGATCAAAGAACTCGCCGTGCATGGATTCGGAGCATCCGCGGCTGCCTTCATGGCGTTCGGCTTGGTGATGGGCGTGTTGTTTGTGCGCAGGCAGCAGCAACTCTCCAGCCCCATGCTGGACGTCCGCTTGTTCCACAACAAGGTGTTCAGCACGGCCATTGTGGCCAACGTGTTGTCCTTGTTCTCCATGACTGGCTTCATCTACTTCTTCGCCCAGCACCTGCAATTGATCGAAGGGCAGTCACCCATGGAAGCCGGAATCGCCATGATTCCAGCGCTTCTGGCAACAGTGGTGGCCGGTCTCCTGGTGGTCCCGCTGGTGAAGCGGATCCGCCCGGGATTCGTGGTAGCCGGTGGGCTGACGCTCAGCGCCGTGGGCTATTTCGTGGCGATGGCCGGCGACCACGGAACCGGTCCCGTGTTCCTGCTCTCCGCATTGACCGTGCTGGCCGTTGGTGTGGGGGCCGCGGAAACCATCTCCAACGACCTCATCCTGGCCTCCGTGCCGGCCGACAAGTCAGGGGCGGCCTCGGCCATCTCGGAAACCGGGTACGAACTCGGATCCCTGCTGGGCACGGCCGTGCTCGGGTCCATCCTCACGGCCTCTTACCAGCACAACCTCGTCATTCCAGACGGCGTATCTTCGGAGGCTGCGGGCAAGTCCGGGGAGACGCTGGCCGGAGCGGTTGACGCCGCCTCGGCACTCCCGGCGCCCCTGTCGGAAGCGTTGACAGAGGCCGCCCGGGTTGCCTTCGAATCGGGTGTCCACATCACTGCGGCGATTGGGCTGGTACTCATGGCAGGAGCGGCAGTGCTCGCCGCCGTCGTACTTCGCCAGGTACCGAAGGCGCAGTAGGTGGGTCTGCCCCCAGGATTCACAAGATTCACAGGGATTCACACGGAGTCCCGGACGAAGCAGCCCGGGCCGCACCAGCGGCCCGGGCTGTTGGCGTTCAGACTGCCTGGTTGAGCGTCGGGCCGAGGCCCAGGGTCCGCGTGATGCCACCGGTGGTGGCGGTCGCCAACGCCGAGAGATAGTCGTTCCGGCGTCGAGCGGTGATACGGGACTCCGGCTCGAAAGCCCGGTCCGGGTTGTCGGCGTAGTGCGCGGCCAGGCCATCACGCATGAGGCGGATGCCCTCGGCGCGCTGCTGGGACACAGCTGCGTGGGTGGACCCCAGTTCCTCCGCGAGTTCCTTGACGGAGCGGCCGGAAAGGTAAATCTCCTGGATGACAAAGCGCATCTTCTCCGGCAAGGCATCCACGGCCGCGCGAAGGTACTTGATGCGTTCGTCGGCCAAGACGGAGTTCTCCGGGGACGGCGTCACTGACGCAACCGTGTCCACCACTACCTCGTCCAGCGACGTCAAGGTGCGGGCGGCATCTGCCAGTGCCGCCTCAACGTAGCTCCGCTCCACGCCCAACGCCGATGCCATCTCGGCAACGCTGGGGCCGCGACCCAAAACACCGGTGAGCGTCTCCTGGATTGCCAGGGTCTCCTTGATCCGCTTGCGGGCGGAGCGGGTGGCCCAGTCCCCCGCGCGCATCTCGTCAGCGAACGCCCCGATGATTCGACGACGTGCGAATGCCCCGAAGGGAACACCAAGGTCCGGGTCAAATGAATCAGCCGAAGTAATGAGCGCCAGGGAGCCTACGGAAGCAAAATCATCGCGCGACAAATGAGATGCGCGCGCACAAAGGTCAGAGACCAGGTAACCAACGAGCGGAAGGTGCTGCAACACCAGCTCGTTGCGCTGTTCGCGATTCAAATTTAAGTCCCCCCATGAGACCGGATTATTGAGTTGCCATAACCTTTGACCGCAAATTCCGGTCGGCGCCTAGAGACCAATCACGGCGACGATGAGGGACTTCGTTTCAGGTACGTGTTCAGAGAACATATCACCTGAAAACGACTCTGCGTGTACGCTCGACACAACAAATTCAAAACCCTGCTGAAACGTTGTTTCCACGGGTTAAAAGAGATGGGGGCACCGTGGGGGCGGATGAGCTGTCAGCGACGCTTTGGCGGGAACGAAGACAACTGGATTTCCTGCTTTTCCTGCTTGAAACCCAGCTTCTGCACCTTCGCGCCGGGAGTTGGCATCGCCTCAACATCACTGCGGCCGAACTGGAAAAAGTGCTCGAAAAGCTTCGTTTTGAATCACTGGCCCGGAGTGTCGAAGCCTCGTCAGCGGCCGCCGAATGGAAGGCACCTGATAAATCAACTTTGCCGGCTCTGATGGAAATTGCGCCCTCGGGAGTTTGGGCAGAGCTCTTGGACGAGCATCTTCAGGCCATGATTACGCTGTTGTCGTCGATTGACGCAGCGGCCAAGGACAATATTTCGGCATTGCTGAGGGGCCCTACCGCCAACGCCGCCGACGCCGATGACCTTTCGGTCCTGGCCCCCCAAGCCAACATCCAGCGTGCTTTGGACGCTGTGAAGGGCACCTCGCTTCGGTCTTTGCGGGATTTCCTCGGCCTGAATTGAAGCTTCGTGAGAGAGGATCCGGAAAAACCGGCGACTCCATGAGAGAGCGTCCGGGAAAACCGGCGACTCCATGAGAGAGCGTCCGGGGAAACGGGCGACTCGGTGAGAGAGGGTCAGTCTTGGGTGGGGGTTGGGGGGCGGAGGTTGGCCAGGAGCGCTTCGGCGTCGGGACCGGCCTGGGTTGCGGCGAGGTTGGCGGCAGCGATCGCCTCCACCACTTCGCTGCGTTGGATGGAGACGCCGCGGGGTGCCTCGATTCCGATCCGCACGCCGTCGCCACGGCCCTCCATGACGGTGATGACAATGTCCTCACCGATCATGATCTTCTCGCCCGGCTTGCGCGTCAGTACCAACATGACTTCAATGTACCTTTCCAAGGACGGGCGTGCTCGCGGGCTTGCCGTCCACCCAGCCCACGGGGATGCCCAGGGCGTCCACGGTTTCGGGCGTGGCGGTTTCCGATGCTCCGATGACGGCCAGCGCCGAAATCCCGGCCGCGTCGGCAGGAAGTGTTGATGGGGCAGCAAGCAATGACTGGAGCCCCTGAACCCAGGCCCTGGTGTCCTCGGCCTTGCGCCTGGCATCGACCACCACCCAGAGCTGGTCGGCGGACAGGCTCGCGATGTGGGCAGCCTGCGTGGGTACGTCGCCCACGCGGCCCAGCCCGAAAGCCACCACAACGCTCTGGCCGGTCAGTACCGCCTGGGCGCGGGCCGCCGTCGCGCTTTGCCGTCCCTGCACGTGCAGGTGGCCGAACGCGCTCAATTCGCCGGCTGTCCGGACATCGGAGCCGCCGGCGGCAATGGACATCTCCAGCGCGGGCCCCACAGCGTCGTCGCCCAGGCCCAGGAGGACAATGAGGTTGCCGTCGCCGGTGAGCGGCTGCGGCACCGGGGCGGACGGAGCGTCCGACGGCGGCAGGACGCCCCCGGCGCCCGCGGGCACCGCAGGAGAGGGCACGGCAGACGGAAGCGCGGCAGGCGCAGCCGGGACTACGGGAGCCGCCTCGAGCTCCTTGCCGAGTTGTTCCAGGAGGCCCGCGAAGTCCGGGGATGCCGTGGAAACCGGCGCCGGCTTATGGAGTTCGAGTTCGGCGGCGTCGGCACGCTCAAGCAACGCGGCGATGGCCGGACCGTGGAGCGCATGGGCATCGGCCGGTCCGGCGGCAGGCAGAGGCGCAGCAGCCGACCCAGACGCCGCAGCCGGCCCAGGCGCGACGGTCGACCCAGGCACGGCGACAGGCAGAGGCACCGAGGCCGACCGAAGCACAGCAGCCGAATCCGCAGGCGCCTCCCCCACCTCCACCGTGGCCTCGAAGCGGGCAGCGGCAAAGAGCCCAACAATGCCCGGATTCGTAACTTTTTCGGCGGCGACGATCCGCGCACCGGGCCCGTACTGCTGCAGGGCCTTCTCGCGGATGGCTTCGAGCGAGGCGCCCCTAAGCTTGAAGCGCTTCTGCAAAGCGGACCACCCCCACGGTTTCGATCCTGATATTGGCAGACGTCACTTCCCGGTACGAGAGGACGGGGACACCGCCGTCGGGAGCTCCTACAAGGCGGCGGATCGCGGGACGCAAGGCGGGAGCGCAGACGAGGACCGCCTGCCGTCCGGTGGCGGCGGCGCCCTCCACTGCGGACTTGAGGGAGGACAGGACGGCATCGAGTTTGGCCTGGCCCATCACGATCTGGGTGCCGCCCTCCGCCGGGCGCATGTCCTCCAACATGGACTGCTCCAGCAGAGGATCGATCATGATCACGTTAAGGACAGAGCCTTCCAGGTACTTGGTGGCCAGCACGGGACCCAAAGCGTGGCGCGCCGACTCGATCAGCGCCTCGGGATCGGTGGATGCCTTGGCCCGCAGCGCCAGGGCTTCGTAGATTCGAGGGAGATCGTTGATGGGAACCTGCTCGTCCAGGAGGCCCTCCAGGACCCGCTGGATTTCGGCGAGCGAGAGCAGCGCGGGTGTCAGTTCCTCCACGGCCGACGGGCTTTGCTTGCGGACCCCCTCGGTGAGCACGCGGACATCCTCCCGGGTAAGGAGCCGCGCGGCATTGGCACTGATAATGGAGGACAGATGCGTGACCAGCACGGACACGCGATCGATGACTGTGGCACCGGTCATTTCGGCGCTGTGCCGCATCTCGGTGGGAACCCATTTGCCGTTCAACCCGAAGACCGGCTCCACGGTAGCCGTCCCGGGGAGGGCGTCCAGGAATTCGCCCAAGGCCAGGAGCTTGCCCGACGGCGCCACTCCCCTTCCGGCCTCGACCCCGGCGATGCGGATGGCGTAGGTGGAGGGTGGCAGGTCCATGGCGTCGCGCGTCCGGACGGGTGGGACCACGAGACCCAGTTCCATGGCGATCTTGTGGCGCAGGGACCGGACCCTCGCGAGGAGGTCGTCGGAGGCTCCGGAGACGATGTCCACGAGGTCGGGTGCCAGGAGGATCTCTACGGGGTGGACGCGCATGTCTTCCATGAGCCGCTCGTTGGGGTCTTCCTCGGCTGCCACAGCAGCGTTGTCTGCTTCCTGCGCTGCCGCTGCTGCTTTCTGCTGGGCGGCCACGCGCCGCGATGCGATCACCAAGAGGGCACCGACCAGCAGGAACGGCAGGATGGGCATGCCCGGAATGACCGCCATGCTCGCCGCGGCAAGGCCCGCGATCAGCAATGCATTGGGCGACTGCATCAGCTGCGAGGACGCCGTACGGCCCATGTCCTCCTCGGCGTTGGACCGGGTGACGATCATGCCCGTGGAGACCGCCATGAGCAGAGCGGGGATCTGGGTGACCAGGCCGTCACCCATGGTCAGGAGACCGTAGGTGTTCAGGGCATCCACAGCGTCCTGGCCGCGCTGCAGCACGCCGATCGCGATGCCGCCCACGAAGTTGATGATGATAATGATGATGCCCGCGATGGCGTCGCCCTTGACGAACTTGGATGCACCGTCCATGGCGCCGTAGAAATCGGCCTCGGCGGAAACCTCGGCGCGGCGCTTCCGGGCTTCGGCGTCCGTGATGAGTCCGGCATTGAGGTCGGCGTCGATGGCCATCTGCTTGCCGGGCATGGCATCGAGGGTGAAGCGGGCGCCCACTTCGGCCACACGTTCGGCACCCTTGGTGACCACAACGAACTGGATGACCACCAGAATCAGGAACACCACGGCCCCGATGATCAACGAACCGCCAACCGTCACCTTGCCGAAGGCCTCGATGACCTGTCCGGCGAACCCCTGCCCCAGGACCAGCCTGGTGGAGGCCACGTTCAGGCCCAGGCGGAACAGGGTCGCCACGAGCAACAGGGACGGGAACACGGAGAAGTCCAACGGCTTCTTCACGAACATGCTGGTCAGCAGGATCAGGAGGGCCAGTAGGATGTTGCATACGATCAGGAAATCGAGCAAGGGCGCAGGCAGCGGAACCACCAACAGCAGCACGATGGCCACGATCCCTACCGGCACTGAAAGCCGTGCGAACTTGTTGTTCATGCCAGCAAACCTTCCTTCATGCGATGGATTCCGCGTGATGTCCCGCGGTTCTTGAGCGACATCACGAAGGCCAGGACCGCGGCCACGGAACGGTACAGCTCCACGGGGATCTCCTGTCCCAGGTCACAGGCCGAATGCAGGGCACGTGCCAAGGGGATGTCCTGCACCATGGGCACGCCCTTGCTCTCGGCTTCCTCCCTGATGCGGGCAGCAATGACCCCGGCCCCCTTCGCCACGACGCGAGGCGCCGATTTACCGGCGTCGTACTTCAACGCAACTGCCACGTGCGTCGGGTTCACCAGCACGACGTCGGCGTCCGCGATCGAGGCGATCATGCGGTTGCGGCTCATGCTCAATTGGCGTGAACGCCGGTGCGACTTGACCAGGGGGTCGCCGTCGGTGTTTTTGTTCTCGTCCTGGATTTCCTTCTTGGACATCCGGGTCTTCTTCCGGTTGCGGCGCATCACCACGACAATGTCGGCCGCGGCCAGGATGAGACCGGCCACCACGGCGAACTGGATGAGCGCACCGATCCCGCCTGCGGCCGCCGCGAGCACACCCGCCACGGGCAGTCCGCCCGCGGTCAGGAGCACGGGCATCAGCCCCTGGATCACGGTGTACAGGACAAGACCCACGACGGCGGTCTTCAGCAACGCTTTGACACCTCCCCATAGTGCCTGCGCACCGAACATGCGCTTGAAGCCGGCGAGCAGGTTGAAATGCTCGAACTCGGGGCGGAACTTCTTGAAACGGATTCCGCCCTGCAGCGCGGAGCCGGCCAGGACCACCACAGTAACCACCAGGAGCAGCGGGCCGAGGATTCCGCCGAGGGAACCCAGCCCGGCCTCCAGTGCGGCAATGGCCTTGGCGGGGTCGGGATCAGCCATGACGCCCTTGACCGTGAACAGTTGGTCCACCGCGGCATTCGACGCATGGTCGATGGTGGCCGGAAGCATCGCAGCAGCGCCGCCTACCGCAAGCCAGGCCATGAGGTCCTGCGACCTGGAGAGTTGGCCCTTCTGCCGGACCTCCCGCATGCGTTTGTCCGTGGCTTGTTCGGTTTTCTCCTGCGAATCCGCCACTAACCCACCCCCAGCACGGTCCGTGCGGCCAACTCGGCCAAACTCGCGACCAGCCGAGGCAACGCCAGGAACAGAAAGCCCGCCAAGGCCAGCGTGATGAAGATCTTCAGCGGGAACCCGAGCGAGAAGGCATTCAATGCCGGCGCCACGCGCGTGAGGAGACCGAGTCCGACGTCGGCCAGCACCAGGACCACCAGCAGCGGACCCGCGATCTGGACCGCGGAGATGAACATCCCGGTGATTGCCCCCACCATGGCGTCCACCGGTTTGCTGAGGTCGATGCCACCGGCCAGCGGGAGCGCGTTGAAGCTGCCCGTGAGGCCGCCGATGACCAACTGGTAGCCGTCCGAGGCGAAGAGCAACGCAAGGGCGGCCATCTGAAGCAAACGCGTGAACTGGGCGCCGTTGACCATCATCTGGGGGTCGAAGGCCTGCGCCATCTGGAAACCGCTGAAAAGGTCGATCAGGCTGCCCGCGGATTGGATGGCGGCGAACACGGCCATCACCAGGAACCCGAGGACCAGGCCGGTAACCAGTTCCAAGACCACTGCCGTGATGAAACCCGCGGTGTCCCTGGGGACGGCGTCGGTGGAGAGGCGCTGCGAGACAGCCAGGCCCAGGCCGATGCCGAGCATGGCCTTGATCCGGGCAGGAATCGCGTGGTGGGCGAAGGGCGGAGCCACCACCAGGAAGGCTGTCATGCGGACCGAGGCCAGCAGCAGGACCTGGATCCACTCCTGGTTGATGGGGATGTCCACCTCACGCGCCACCGATCAGTCCGGGGATGCGCGCGAAGAGTTCGTTGGTGAACGTGACCATTTCCGAGATCATCCAGTGGCCGCACACCACCAAAGCGATGGCCACGGCAACGGCCTTCGGGACGAAGGAAAGCGTGGCTTCCTGCAACTGGGTGATGGATTGCAGGAGCGAAATGGCCAGGCCAACCACCAGGGCGGTGACCAGCGTGGGCGCGGCCAGTTTGGCGGCCACGATCATGGCCTGGAGGCAAATGTCCAGGACGGCGTTGGTATCCATCAGCCGCTCGCATAACTCTGGATCAGGGACGTGATCACCAAGCCCCAACCGTCAACCAGCACGAACAGCAGGATCTTGAAGGGCAGCGAGATCATCACCGGAGGAAGCATCATCATGCCCATGGACATCAGCGCCGCCGAGACCACAAGGTCGATCACCAAAAACGGAATGAAGATCACGAAGCCGATGATGAACGCGGCCCGGAGTTCGGAAATCATGAAGGCCGGAACCAGCGTCTGCAGCGGGACCGCTTCGGGGTTGGCCGGGTTCGCCATGTTGGCCGCCCGGGTCATGAGGGCAATGTCCTCCTCCCGGGTGTGGGCCAGCATGAAGTGCTGCAACGGCGTCCACCCCGCGGACATTGCTCCGTTGAAGTCCAGTCCTCCGTTCAAGTAGGGCTGGACCGCCACCGTATTGATGTCAGACACCACCGGCCACATGACGAACAAGGAGAGGAAGAGGGCCAGGCCTGCGAGGACCTGGTTGGGCGGAATGGCCGGGAGCGAGAGGGCGTTACGGGTCATGGCCAGCACCACGAAGATCTTGGTGAACGAGGTCATCATCAGCAGCAAGGCCGGAGCCACGGACAGCAAGGTGATCCCAATGAGGGTGACCACCGCCGAGGAAGGTGCACCGTCCAGGCCGTTGATGTTGATGCTGACGTTACCGCTGCCTTCCGGCGTGGCCGGCGGGGTGGGTGGAGTGGGGGCCGTGGGATCAATGGGGGCAGCGTGGGCCGCAGCCATGCCCAGCCACACCAAGGCCACCGTGAGCAGGAGTGCCCACAGCGCCAGGAAGCACAGCCGCGCAGCGCGGGGTGGCGCGGCCAGCAAGGCTGTTGCAGGTGGCACCGGGAATCCGGAACCAGCAGAACGGATCAATTGCGGCGTCCCCTGAAGGCATCGGAGGCCTGGCGCCACGTGGAAGCGGAAAGGATGGAACCGTGCAGCGGGTGGGCCTGGGCCGGTGTCCGCCGGTGCAGGTCCGCCCGGCGCCGGACCACGGGAATCTGGCCCGTGACCAACTCAGTCCGGGGTACGGATTCCGCCGACGCCTGCCGGAACAATTGGGCGAAGCTTTGCTCCTCGATGACCTTCTGCGGCGCGGCTTCCACCACCTCGGCAGCAAGCACCGGAGCGTCGCTGGTGTGCAGGACCGTGACATTGTGCTCGGTGACGCCCAGCAGGAACCGTTTGTCTCCGGCGTCCACCACCACCACGGAAGCCTTCTGCCCCAGTGCTTGGCGGCTAACGACGCTCAGCGTGGAATCGGCACGGCGACGGCCCTTGCCTTTGCCCAGGCGGCGCTGCAGCAGCCAGATCACCGCAAGCACGGCGCCGAGGGCAACAACCACCCGAAGTCCCAGGATGAAGGAATCCATCTAGAACGTTCCCTCTGCCCCGTCCAGGATCCGGGTGATGCGCACAGCATAGTCCTGGTCCACCACCACAACTTCGCCGTGCGCGATCAGCCGTCCGTTGAGCAGGACATCCGCCGGAGCGCCGGCCGAACGGTCAAGCTCAATCACCTTCCCCGGCTCAAGCGCCAGGGCGTCACGCACGGACATTCGCGTCCGGCCGATCTCCACGGTCAGGGCCATTTCCACGTTGCTGATGAGGCCCAGGCGGGCAGAGACATCGGCGTCCTGCGCGCCGCGGGAGGGACCGGCGTCGTTATCCCGCACGCGGACGGCGAACCACCCGAAGGGGGCTCCCCCGTCACTCAACTCAAAGACCACGGTGGCGGGGTCCTGCAGCAGCCCGGCGGCGTCTGCCTCGCGCAACTCCCCCAGCACGCCGGCGTCGAACGCCGATGCGGCCTGTTCCAAGGCGGGACGCAGGACGTCGCCTGCAGAGAACTGTGCACCCGCAACCGCACCTCCGGCAGCGGCCAGGAAGGAATTGTCCACCAGCAGCAACGCAAAGTCCGCCGTGGAAGCGCCGACGAACGTCGCCGTGACAGCAGGCGAGGCATAGGCGGCGGCAGCTTCGGCGGGGACAATCCCCGCCACCGTCAGCAGCGACGAGGCCGGCAGGTGCTGGGCCAGTCGCTCGGCTGCCGCTTCCTGCAGGGTCAGGGTGATGCTCATCGCTGGTGCTCCTCGGTTGTGACAATGACGGCGGCGGCGCGTGAGCCGTGCCTGGCGGCTGCGGCGGTGGCCAGGCGGGTGCCGTTGATGGTGACGTCGAACGGCCGGTTTTCCAGGTGCGGAAGCGGCAGGACATCGCCGACGGCGAGTTCCAGGATCTGCGCGGGAGTCACCTGTGCGGGGGTCAACTGGATGGCGACGTCGACTGGAACCTGGGCGAGCTGGGTCCGGACCAACGACTCGTTGTCCACGCTGTGGACGGTGGGGTTCACGTCGCCCAGCTTGGTGAGGAGGACGTCGGCGGGGATGGCAAGGGTGGCGGCGCACTGGGTCTCGCCGACGTTCACGCTGAAGCCGGCAACGATCATCAACTCGGACGGCGCGGCCGCTTGGGCGAACTGGGAGTTGTACTGGATGCCGTCCATGGTCACGGACTGCGTCAAGAGATTGCCCAGGGAGTACTTCAGGTCCTCAAGGACCTCCTCCACCATGCGGGAGACGAGGGCGTGCTCGATTTGCGTGAACTTCCGTTCGGGCACGGTCGTGTCCGCGGAGCCACCCAGCATGCGGCTCAACCAGGACAAGGCCGCCGTTGCCGGAAACTGGATCACCAGGCGGGAGTCGCTGTCCTCGATCCGGCACAGCACCATGGAGGTCACGGACGGCAAGGAAGCGGAGTACTCGTCGTAGCTCTGCATGCTCAACTGTTCCAGCGTTGCCGTGGATTTCAGCCGGACCTTGGCCGTGAGCTGGGTGCCCCATTGCCGGGCGAACGTTTCGAAAGCCACTTCCAGGACACGGCTGTGCTGGCGGGGCAGGGTTGTGGGCCTGCGGAAGTCATAGACGTCCACAGTGCGCTGGCGTTCGGCCGCGCGATCTTCCTGTTCTCCCACGGATGGCACTATCGGCAGGTAACTTGCGCGTGTAAGGCCGTTTTAACCCCGGTTTTCCTGCCTACTTCGCCGCCTTGGCTGCAGCCGCCGAGTCATGTGTCTGCGCCTCGATGGCCTGCGGGATGAGCGCGCGGATATCCTCCGGCCGGTTGGACACCAGCACCACGTCCACGCGCCGGTTGAGTTCCATGAGCTCTTCGGTGGAGTCGTCGGTCACTTGCCGTGCGGAGCCGAAGGCAACGGCCCCGATTTTGGCTGCCGGCATCCCGGATTGGTCCACGAAGAACCGGAGGACGTTCACCGATCTCGCCGCGGAGAGTTCCCACGTGGAGGCGTAGGCGGTGTACCCCTTGGCTGCGTGGCCCTCAATCATCACTTCGAGACCGGAACCAACAACCGTTGGCGCAATGGCCGTGAGGATCTGCACGGCCTTGGGAGTCAGGTCCGGCATGTCCGGCTGGAAGAACGTCTGCGAGCCAACCAGTTTCACCGTCAGGCCCCGCTCCCCCACCACGAACTCCACGTTCTTGTCCAGGCCCTGGGATTGGAGCTGGGTCTGCATGGCTCCCTGCAGGGCTGTGAGTTTGTTGACCTCCTGCGTGGCCAGGTCCAGCGGGGAGAACCCCTCGCCGTTGGAGGTAGTCAGTTCGCCGGGGACCACCACGCCGCTGGCCGTGTCCACCTTCTGGCTGATCTCCGTCCCGAAGCCCGTGGCCAGGGAATTCCGGAGCTTCTCGAACTTGATCTGGTCCACGGAAGACATGGCAAAGAGCACAATGAACATGCACATGAGCACAGTGACCATGTCCATGTAGGACGCCATCCAGCGCTCGTCCACGTGGTGCTCTTCGAGTTGCGCCCCGCGTTTCCTGCGCGACCTCATGCGGCCCTTGACGCTGTGAGCTTGCCGGTCTTGCCGCCGTCGTCCGCTTTGTCCTTGGTGGACTTGGACTTGGGATCCGCCGGAACCATGGCGCGGAGGCGCTCGGCCAGGAGCAGCGGCTGGGTGCCGCTCTGCACCGCAAGCAGGCCTTCCATGAGCAGGTTCATCCGCTCTACCTCAAGCTCGGAGAGGCGCTTGAGCTTGGCGCTGACCGGGAGCCAGATGAAGTTCGCGGAGAGCAGACCCCACAGGGTAGCGACGAAGGCTGCGGCAATCATCGGGCCCAGGTGGTCCGGCGAGGACAGGTTCTCCAGCACGTGGGTCAGGGAGACAACCGTGCCGATGATGCCGATGGTGGGTGCATAGCCGCCCAGGGCTGCGAAGAACTTCGAAGCCACGTGGTCGGCGCGCATCCGGGTATCGATCTCGTCCTCCATGAGGAGGCGGAGTTCCTCGGCATCCGTGCCGTCGGCGATGTTCTGGAGGGAACGGGCAAGGAACGGGTCCTTGGCGTTGTTGGCCTCTTCTTCCAAGGAGAGCAGCCCCTCGCTGCGGGCCTTCTCCGCCAGGCGGACCAGTTCATCGATGCTCGCGCTGGCCTTGGCCGGCTTGCCCATGAACACCTTGGGGACCTGCTTGAAGGACTGGATGACATCCGGGAGGGTGTTCCCGGCCAGCCCCACGGCAATGGTTGCACCGAAAACCAGCACCATGGGCGCCGGCAGGAGCAAGGACATCAGGTTGGCATGCTCCAGGGTGACCATGACCACCACGGAGGCAAAGGCGAGCAGCAGGCCGATGATTGTCACGGGCTACCTTCCGTTTCGGGGGTCGTTTTGTTCGTTTGCCTGGGGCACCAGGCTGAGCGGGTAACCGGTCACCCGCGGCAGGTCCTGAGCCCGCCGCAGCACGTTTGCCCGGTATTCCGCAATCAGTTCCACCACCTCAACCAGCGATTCGCGCACCACGTACGCGGCGCCGTCGAGCGTCACCAAATGCGTATCCGGACTTTCATGGATCCGCTCCAGGATGTCCGGATTGACGGCGAAGCGTGTGCCGTTGAGGCGGGTGACAACGATCATGTGCTGTTCTGCTTTGGCTTGGGGTGGCTGTACTTCCTACTGTCGGCCGGGAGGGGCGGAGCGTTAGCGGATCCTGCCCTGTTGGTCCATGCGGATTGGCCAAGGGGCAGGATCCGTTGCGGACTAGCGCTTCAGGTTGCTCAGTTCCTGCAGGACCTCGTCCGAGGTGGTGATGATGCGGGCGTTCGCCTGGAAGCCGCGCTGGGCCACAATCAGGTTGGTGAACTCCTGGGACAGGTCCACGTTGGACATCTCCAAAGAACCCGAGGTGAGGGCGCCCAGGCCAGCGTCGCCGGGGACCCCAAGCTGGGCTGCGCCGGAGTTGGCCGTAGCAACGTAGGACGAGCCGCCGGCTTTCTCCAGGCCCTCGGCGTTGGTGAACTTGGCCAGCGCCACTTTGGCCAATACCTGCGTGCTGCCGTTGCTGAAGGCGCCTACCAGGGATCCGTCGGCAGCCAAGGTGAACGACTCGAGCTTGCCCGCCTCGGCGCCGTTCTGGCCCGTCACCGTCAGCGTGCTCATCTGCGCGAACCCGGTGACCGCGCCGAGATCCACGTTGATCCCACCCACCGCGAGGGTTCCGCCGGACGTCAGCGCACCATTGGCAAACGTCAGGGCACCCGAGCCCGTGGCACCGTTGGCGTCGGCACCGGCAACGCTCCAACCCGTGTTCGTGCGGCTGAACGTGAGCGTGAGTGCGCGTTCGGCACCGTTGCCGTCGAATACCTTGACCTGGCGCTCCAGCGAGGTGCCCACCGCCGCATCCGAAGGCAGGTTGCCACCCAGTGAGGCAGCCGTAGTTGCCACGGCAGGGGCGGTGGTGTTCGGGGACAACGTGATGGGCCCCGTCAGTCCGCCCACATTCACCGCGCCGTTGGTGGCGGACCAGCCTTGGAGGATGCCGCCGTCGGGCGTGGTCAAACGGCCGGACGCATCCAACTGGAAGTTGCCCGCGCGGGTATAGAACTGCTGGGTTCCCTTCGCCGTCACGAAAAAGCCCTCGCCCGAAATCATGAGGTCCGTGCCGCGGCCGGTGCTCTGCGACGAACCCTGGCCAAAGTTGGTGCTCACCCCGGCCACCCTGACGCCCAGGCCCACCTGGGCGGGGTTGGATCCGCCGGTTCCTTCCTGTGGTGCGGCGGCCCCCTGCGTCAGCTGGGACAGCGTGTCCTGGAACTGCGCCGACGATGACTTGAAGCCCGTGGTGTTGACGTTGGCGATGTTGTTGCCGGTGACGTCGAGCATGGTCTGGTGGGCGCGGAGGCCGGAAATTCCGGAGTACAGCGAACGGAGCATGGTGTTGCCTTTCTTCGGGGGTCTGTGTGTTGTGCTGTGGTCAGGCGGCGGGTGATCAGGCGGTGATGCCGGTGGCGGGCGTCCCGGCGGCGGGCGTCCCGGCGGCGGGCGTCCCGGCGGCGGGTGTCCCGGCGGCGGGTGTCCCGGCGGTGATGCCGGTGATGTTGTCCAGCGGGACCTTTTTGTCGCCGATGCTGACCAGCGGAACTCCGTCAGCGAAGGACACGGAGGTTGCAACGCCCGAGCCCTTGGTTCCATCGGCGAGCGCGTAGTCCACCGTGGTCCCGATGATCTGGGCCGCAGCCGTGCGCATCTGGAGCGAGAAGCTCTCCTTGGAACCAGCCGTGAGTTCAGTCATTTTCTCCATCATGGACAACTGGACCGACTGGCTCATCATCTGGTTGGTGTCCATCGGCGCGCTGGGATCCTGGTACCTCAGCTGCGTTACGAGCAAATGCATGAAGACCTCGGAATCCATCGCCTGGACGGGCTTGCGCACAGTCTGGCTGGTGGTGGCCTGCACCGCGCTGGGTATGGCTTGGACGGTCATGCTGTTCTCTCCTTTGCGTCAGACGAGGACGTCGAGCCGGTTGGTTTCGGGGTCGTGCGTAGGTTGCTCCGGTTCACGTCCGGTTGCGACGCTTCGGGGCACTGGTGCTTGGAAAGCCGGTTCGTGGCGCCGATGGTCTCCCCTGTCCGTTGGCGCATCCTGGGGGCTTTCCTGCGGGTGGTCCTGCGACGACAAGCTCAGGCTGGCCCCGGCATCTTCCAAGCCCCGACGCAGTTCGGGCAGCACCTGGCGGACCGCTTCCCGTCCGGCGTCCCCAGCAGCGAACAGTTCGATCCGCACGCCCGCGTGGTCGATGTGCGCCCGCACCGTCAGCGGACCCAGGTCCTCCGGCGACACCCGCAGGGTCATCACGTGCTCCCCTGGCTTGGCCGAGGCCAATGCGAACAGGGGCTGGGCGAGCTGGTGGTTCAGTGGCGGGTGGTTCAGTGCTTGTTGGTGCAGCGCGGCCGGGTTTGGGGGCTGGGCCTGCGTGGGTTGCACGGGTGCGGTTTGGCCCGGCGCGGTTTGGCCCGGCGCGGCCTGGACGAGCACAGCTTGGTCCGGTGCGGCTTGGCCCGTCGCGGTTTGGTCCGTCGGGGTTTGGTCCGGCGCCGCTTGAGTTGGGGCTGGCTGTACAGGAGCAGGTGCGCTTTGGTCCGGGGTGGTTTGGCCCGGCGCCGCTTGGGTCGGGGCGGGCATTACGGGAGCAGGTGCGCTTTGGTCCGGTGTGGTTTGGCCCAGCGCCGCTTTCCCGCTGGGGTGTACGACGGCGGCGCTTGGCTGCGCGGCTGCGTCGGCTCCTGGTGTGGCTGGCTGAGTGACGGCCGTGCCGGGGTTGGCTACGACCGCTGCGTCCATTTCGACGGCTCCCTGCGCAGTAGACGGAAGAAGTCGTCGAATGGGCAGCGGGTCGTCTAAACGGTCAGACTTCCCAGCACCGGATACCTCCATTTCGATGCCTTGCTGCGAATCATGCCGTGCGCCCGGCACGATCGGCAGCGAGCCCACGAATCGGCCAGGCGTTGCCTCCCCGGCATCTGCGCCCGAACCGGCCAAGGCACCACCACCAAACACCGCCGACGTGGAACCCACTCCAACAACCCCGGCACCACCCTGGCCACCGCTGGGGTGTACGACGGCGGCGCTTGGCTGCGCGGATGCGCCGGCTCCTGGTGTAGCTGGCTGAGTGACTGCCGTGCCGGGGTTGGCTACGACCGCTACGTCCATTTCGACGGCTCCCTGCGCACTAGACGGCAGGAGTCGTCGAATGGACAGCGAGTCGTCTAAACGGTCAGATTTCCCAGCACCGGATACCTCCATTTCGATGCCCCGCTGCCGATCATGCCGTGCGCCCGGCATGATCGGCAGCGAGCCCACGAATCGGCCAGACGTAGCCTCAACATCGGAGCCCGAACCGGCCACGGACCCGCCACCAAACACCGCCGACGTGGAACCCACTCCAACAATCCCGGCATGGGCTGAGCCCGCCGCGGAGGCCCCCGCCGACCCCGGCCCGCCAATCGCAGCACCACCTTGGCCACCGCTGGCGAGTGTCACGCCGGCACCAGGCACGCTAGTGCCGGGCGCGAGGTTCGAAGCCAAGCCCGTTTCGACGACTACCTGCGCATTAGACGGCAGGAGTCGTCGAATGGACAGCGAGTCGTCTAAACGGCCAGACTTTCCAGCACCGGATACCTCCACCTCGATGCCCCGCTGCGAATCATGCCGTGCGCCCGGCATGATCGGCAGCGAGCCCACGAATCGGCCAGACGCAGCATCAGCATCGGAGCCCGAACCGGCCAAGGCACCGCCACCAAACACCGCCGACGTGGAACCCACTCCAACAATCCCGGCATGGGCTGAGCCCGCCGCGGAGGCACTCGCCGACCCCGGCCCGCCACCAAACACCGCCGACGTGGAACCCACTCCAACAATCCCGGCATGGGCTGAGCCCGCCACGGAGGCACCCGCCGACCCCAGCCCGCCACCAGACACCGCCGACGTGGAACCCACTCCAACAATCCCGGCACCACCCTGGCCACCGCTGGGGTGCACGACGGCGGCGCTTGGCTGCGCGGATGCGTCGGCTCCTGGTGTGCCTGGCTGAGTGACGCCGGGGTTGGCTACGACCGCTGCGTCCATTTCGACGGCTCCCTGCGCACTAGACGGAAGGAGGCGTCGAATGGACAGCGGGTCATCTAAACGGCCGGTGGGCGACGCAACATCATCGGCCACTTCGATGACCCGCTGCGAATCATGCCGTGCGCCCGGCACACTCTGCAGCGAACCCACGAATCGGCCGGACGCAGCCGCGGAGGACGCAGCCTCGGTCGCTCCCGTACCCGCTACGAATGAACCCCCGGAGCCCGCACCACCCAGAGCGCCGGCGGCTCCATCCGTGCCGGGGGTCTCCAGCATCCCGCCCAGCACAGCATCGAAGGACCCGTCCGCAACACCCGAAGCGTCCGTGCTACCCAATAAGCCCGGCAGAGGTCCCCGCGGAGAGCAGCCAAGCACCTGCATCACGAACCCCCAGCCGGGACGATCCGGCGGATGGAGGTCAGGTTGGAGTACTTCTCCCAGGCATCGCGGATCTGGATGGTTTGTCCGGGCACGGGCGCGTCGATCGCCTTGCCGTTCCCCAAATAAATGGAGATGTGCTCGCCGCCGTAGCTCACCAGAAGGTCACCGGGTTTTGCCTCGGCCAGCGAAGCGACGGGTGTGCCCTTCTGCATCTGGTCGCTCACCACCCGGGGCAATTCCACGCCCAGGTCCTTGAACACCCTCTGCACAAAGCCGGAGCAGTCCATTCCCGTAGCCGGGTTGGTCCCACCCCATACGTAGGGCACACCAATGTACTTCTTGGCTGCAGCAACCACGGCGTCACCCGTGACTCCCCCGGCAGTGCTGCCGGTAGCGGCAGCAGCCGTGACCGCCGTCGTGCTTCCCGCGGTGACCGCCGTCGTGCTTCCCGCAGAGAGCAGGGCGGAAACGTCGGAGGTTCCCATCGCCGAACTGAGCGCCGAGGCAAAAGAGGCGGAAGATGCAGGTGCGGCACCCGAACCGGCAGCAGCAGAACGCTCGGACAACTGCTGCAGGGACGCCTCAATGCTCTGGATCCTGCCCAGCGCCTCAACCATGCTCATGAGCCGGCCTTCCGGTGCCACGCGGCGGAAGCAATCTCGTCCAGGTCACCTTGTTCGGCCCGGAGTTCGGCGGCGAGAAAGGCGGCGTCGTGGCGGATTTCGAGTTTCTCCAGCCCAACGGCCCGGCGCCTGGCCTCGGTGTATTCGTCCTTGGCAGCCGCGGCCTCGGAGTCGGCAACAGCAGCCAGGGCATCGAGTTCGGCAAGCATGCTCTGCGAAGCAGCACGTGCGGCGGCGATGCCCAACAAGGTGGCAGAATCCCCCAGCGAACCAACGGCACCCGACGAATCCGCCAAGGCTGCACGGGCTTCGGCCCGCCGTTCACGCACAGAGGATGACCGGGAGTTCGCCGTAGCCAATCCGGATTCGGCGGCCTTCTGCTCGGCCTGCCGCAGCCTGAGCAGCCCTGCCAGGGAGAATTGTCGGTTCATACGGATCCTTCCACGCCAAACGCAGCGGCCAACCGGGCAAGTCCGGCCCACGAATCGGCCATTGAGGAGGGCAAACCCATCCCCTGCCGCAGGAACTGGTTGATGGCTGCCTCGTTGTCCAGTGCGGCATCCACCAAGGGGTTGCTGCCGTGCCGGTATGCACCGACGTCGATCAGGTCCTGTGCCGCACGACGAGCCGCGAGAACCCTCCGCAACGCAACCGCGAGCGCGGCCTGTTCGGGCGCGGTAACCTTCGACGCCACGCGGGACACCGAGCCGAGCACATCCACCGAGGGGAAGTGCCCCGTGACCGCGAGCTTCCGGTCAAGGACCACGTGCCCGTCCAGGATGGAGCGCGCGGCGTCGGCGATCGGCTCGTTGTGGTCGTCCCCGTCCACCAGCACTGTGTAGATGCCTGTAATGGAGCCGGTTTCCGCGGTTCCGCCACGTTCCAGGAGCCTCGCCAGCACGGAAAAGGTCGACGGCGGGTACCCTCGCGTCGCGGGCGGCTCACCAGCGGAAAGCCCTATCTCTCGCTGGGCCATGGCGACGCGCGTCAGGGAGTCCATCATCAGGACCACGTCCTTCCCGGCTTCCCGGAACGACTCCGCGATCCGGGTTGCCGTGACCGCCGCCCGGAGCCGCATGAGGGCGGGTTCGTCGGAGGTAGCGACCACCACCACGGACCGGGCCAGGCCCTCTGCGCCGAGGTCGTCCTCGAGGAACTCGCGCACTTCACGCCCACGCTCCCCCACCAAGGCAATCACGGAGACCTCAGCGTCAGTACCCCTGGCCACCATGGACAGCAGCGAGGACTTGCCCACGCCCGAGCCGGCGAACAATCCAAGGCGTTGCCCGCGACCCAGGGTACAAAGGGTGTCCAGCACACGGACTCCGGTTTGGAGGGGGGTGTCGATGCGGGCCCGGCGCATGGCATTCGGCGCTTCCTGGTCCATCGGCACCTTGCCGGCACAGAGCAGGGGTCCTTTCCCGTCAATCGGCCTGCCCAGCGCATCCAGCACGCGCCCGAACAACCCGGCACCGGTAGGAACCATCACCGACTTCCCGGCAGCCCGTGCCGGAGCTCCTGCGGCAATGCCGGTGAGCCGGCCAAGGGGCATGCACCGCACTCCGCCGGCAACGGAGGCCACAACCTCGGCGTCGAGCGTGTCGGCTCCAGTACCAACCTTCACCAGCTCCCCGACCGCGCATTCCAGCCCGGCGACTTCCAGCCCCAGCCCGAGCACGGATGTCACGGTTCCCACGCGTTGCGGCGCGGCTGCGGCAACGGCGGCCGCGAGGCCCCTCACGCCAGGCCGCCCAGCAGTGCTTGGCGCGCCCGGTCCACCGCGGATCCCAGCCGCGCGTCGATCCACCCGTGCGGATAGTCGCCGACGGCGTCGCCCGGGTTGAGTGCGGGGTCGGCCTTGAGTTCAACACCTGCCGGAGGCACGACGCCGGCAGCTTCCAAAGCGGCCACGTCACCAGGGTGCAGGCGAACGGCGGTCACGGTTCCGTCGCCCTGTCCGAGCGCGCGGTCAAGGGCTGCCCGCGCCGTCCGTTCTCCGTGGGCGAGCTCGTAGCCGAGGATCGCCTCCGCGAGTTCCAACGCACCGGCAGCGAGCACGTGCTCGATCCCGGCGACGGCAACCTCCTGGCGGCGTTGCGCGGCCGAAGCTGCCGCCTCCAGGACGGCGACGGCCCGCGCAACAGCCGAGCGACCGGCGTCGAGCCTTTCTGCGTGCTCAGCCAACAACTGTTCACGCAAGCGGCGCTGTTCTGCGGCCGCGGCCTGCATCCCGGCCGCGTAGCCGGCAGCGTGGCCCTGGGTGAATCCCCGCTCTGAGGAAGGTTGCTCCGTGCGGAGTTCCGGGAACGTAACGCGGGTGTACGGCTCAGTAGACAAAGTCGTCCTCGTCCCCGCGCCGGACAACAATGGCACCCGCGGCTTCGAGTTCGCGGATGGACCGGACGATGTCCGCCCGTGCTTCCTCTACCTGCGAGGCCCTGACCGGTCCCGATGAAGCCATTTCGGACTCGAGGATCTCCAGGTTGCGGCCGGACATGTTGGCGCGGACCGTGTCCAGTACCACTGGCGGGGCGCCCTTCATGGCAACGGCAAGGACGTCGGCGCTGACGCCGCGGAGGATCTGCTGGATATCCCGCGGCTCCAGCTTCACGATGTCCACGAACGTGAGCATCCGGGCACGTACCTCGGTCGCCAAGTCCGGGTCCACGGTGCCCAGGCCGTCAAGCACGGAGCGTTCGGTATTGACGTCCGAGCGGTTGATGATGTCCACCAACGGCTGGATGCCGCCCACAATTTCGTTGGTTTTCCGTTGCGACATCACCGCGCCGGCGCGCACCTTGAGGGTCTCGGCCACGATGCCCACCGCTTCCGGGGAGGCCGAGCCCATGGTCGCGATGCACCGGGCAACCTCGATGCGCTGGGTGTCGCCCAACCCGGACATGACGGCGGAGGCTTTCCCGGGACGCAGGTGGGCCAGGATCAGTGCGATGGTTTGGGGCAGCTCCCCGTCGATCAGGGCAAGGATCTGCCCGGGGTCCATCATTTCCAGGAACTCGAAGGACTTCCCGGCCATGGTTGAGGCGAGGCGGTCCATGAAGCCGGCAGCTTTGTCCGCGCCGAAGGACGCTTCAAGAAGCCCGACGGCGAATTCCTGGCCGCCGCGGGCAGTGCGGCGGCCGCTGACGGCCAGTCCGTGGAACTCGTTGATGACGTGGTCCGCCACCACGGAGGAGACACGGCGGAGACGGACGATCTCCGCGGCGATGTCCTCAGCTTCGGATTCGGAAAACTGGGCCATGACCGCCGCCGCACTCGATGGACTCATCTGCATGAGCACCACCGCCACCTTCTGCACCCCGTTCAGGGCTGAGGCTTCCGGGAGGCTCACACCGACTGCCTTTCATCCATGAGTCCCCGCAAATACTCCGCGGTGCGGGCCGGGTTGTCTGCCACCATGGCCTCGATCTGGGCCCGCTTGAGTTCGCCGTCGAGTGCTTCGGAGCCAGGCAAAGGCAGGGCCGGGGTTGGCTCCAGCGGGGCTACGGGCTGGATGGAGGTGAGCTCGATGGCTGTGGTGGGCGGCCCGGCGATGGCCGGGGTGGGGATGGCTTCGGGCAGTGCCTCGTAGTCCAGGCGTTCGCCGAGGTCCACTGGTTCACGTCGCTGGCGGCGCTTGAGGATGATCAGCACGGTCACGATCAGGGCAATCGCGGCGAGGAGGATGCTGCCGGCCATGATGAGGGTGTTCATGAGCGCTGCGTCCTTGGCAGCCTCTGCGTCCGTCTGGGCGCTGCCGAGTGCCTGCGCTGCTTTGTCAGCCGCAGCCGTGCTGAACGGCAGGACCTCCACCGTCACCACATCGCCGCGGGCCGTGTTAATGCCCGCAGCAGCCGTCACCAACGCGCGCACGGAGTCAACGTTCACTCCCCCGGCGGCGGATTGGTTGATGGCCACTGAGATGGTCTGGCGCTTAACGGCTCCCTGCGGGATGGTCCGGTCTTCGGTGACTTTGTTGACCGCGTTGTTCTTGGTGGTGTCGCTGGAATCGTAGGAACCGTTGGCCGCCGTGCCACCGGGAACAGCGATGTTGTCCGGGCCGAGCACCCCGGACGCGCCACCGCCGGTGCCCGTGTACTTCTCGGTCTTGGTGGACTCGCTCAGTGCGGGGGTATTGGTGGCGGGGGTAAAGGTCTCGCTGCGTTGCTGGGCCGATTCCGCGGTGACGTCCGCGGCCACGGCCACGGTGGCGTTCCCCGGACCCACAACGCTGTCCAGCACGGACCGGACGGCATCCGAGGTGCGCTGCTGGTAGTCCGTTGCCTGCTTGGACGAGGACCCCGTAGCTCCCGCGCCAACGGTGGAGAGCACGTTGCCTTGCGAATCGACCACGGAAACGTTGGTGGGCTTGAGGTTCTCGATCGCCGCGGAGGTCAAATGCACAATGGCCTGGACCTTGTCCGAGGACAGCGTTGTACCAGGCTGGGTTTGCACGAACACCGATGCCGTGGCGTCCGGGGTGGTGGAGACGAACACCGACTTTTCCGGAATGGCGAGCTGGACGGCCGCGGACTTCACTCCGTCCATGGCCTGGATGGTGGTGCTGAGTTCCCCTTCCAACGCGCGCTTGTACGTCACGGATTGCTGGAATTCCGAGGACGTGACGCCCAGTTTGTCCAGCAAGGAGTAGCCCGTTGCTGCGGCGGTGGGCAGTCCGGCCGCTGCGGCCTTCAGGCGTTCGTCGTAGACCTTGTCCTCGGGGACCAGGATGGTGGATCCGCCGTTGCTCAGTTCGTAGGGAATGTTGTCCTTGCGGAGCTGCTCCACGATGCTGTTGGCGTCCGTGTCCTTCAACCCGGAAAACAGCGGCGAGTAGGCGGGCTTTCCCAGCCAGGCGGTCAACGCCACGCCACCCAGGACCAACACCGCCACACCCAGGATGGCGAGCGTCCGCTGGGCAGGGCTGAACGCCTGCATGCCGCTGCCGAGCTTGCGGAAGAACTGGGAAATCGCCGGTGGCATCAGGCCTGCATCCTCATGATCTCGTTGAACGCGTCAACGCCCTTGTTGCGCACTGCTGCGACCAACTCGAACGTCACTTGGGCGCGCGTGGCAGCAAGCGTTGCCTTGTGGATGTCATCCAGGTTGCCTGTCACTGCAGACACGGCCAGTTCCTTGGAGGCCGACTGCAAGGACTGCAAATCGTCGACGGCGCCAGTCAGGGCAGTGCCAAAGTCACCGCCGGTACTGGCTGGCTTGGCACTGCCCACATAACCGGTTCCGCTGACGCCTTGGACGCTCTCAACAGGACCCAGGGCCATCAGGACTTTCCTATCTCAAGTGCTGCCAGGTACGTTTCACGGGCGCGGTCCACCACTTGCGCGTTGGCTTGGTAACCGCGCTGGGCGACGATCAGGGTGCCCATCTGTTCGGCCAGGTCGATGTCCGGGTACTTCACGTTCCCGTTGGCGTCGGCCAGGGGGTGGTCCGGCTGGTAGACGATCCTGCCGGTCGCATCACCCAGAGGGGTGCTCTTGACGTACACGCCTTGGCCGTCGTTGCCCTCGGCGGCCTCGATGTAGCGGGCACGGAACACCTGCCCGTCCGTCCGCGAGGCGTTGTTCATGTTGGCGAGGTTGTCCGAGACGGCATCGAGCCACTTGCGGTGGACGGTGAGGGCCGAGCCTGCGATGCCGATTGCGTCGAAGGTCATCAGTTGGTCCTCAATGCCGTGCGGAGGGACGTGAATTCTCCGGCGACTGCCCGGGCGGCAAACTGGTACCGCAGCACGGTATCGATGTTGGAAAGCGTCTCGGTGTCCAGGTTGACGTTGTTTCCGTCCGTGCGGGTTGGCTCGTCGGAAGGTGAGATTGTGGCGTTGACGGTGCCGTCACCGGAGCGGACGGATGCCGCCAACTGGTCTTCAAAGGAGACGCGTTTGGCCGTGTAATTGGGCGTGTTGACGTTCGCGATGTTGTTGGCGATAGTCCGTTGGCGCAAAGAAAGCGCGTCCATGGCGCTGGCCAGGGCGACGGAGGTCACGGATTCAAGCACAAAGTCCTCACCTGGTGGTGTTCAAAGGCCAATCCGTGGCCAAGCATCGAGCGATCCCTGCTCAGCAACAGCTATCGGCACTGTTCGAAAGGGCGTTAGGCGAATCGCCAATGAATTTTGTAAACCACGTGCGGGCTTCCCTTCCATGCCCAGCCTTCCATCAGCCCCACTCGATACACTGGCCCCATTCCCGGCGTCGAACGGTAAGGGGTAAGTCCGTGGGCATTGACCTTGAAGAGCTGTACAAAGACCTGCACTCGAATCCAGAGCTTTCTTTCCAGGAAGTCCGGACCGCAGGCATCGTCGCGGGCCACCTCGAAGAGCTGGGCCTCGCAGTGCACCGCAACATCGGCAAGACCGGCGTGGTGGGCGTCCTCAACAACGGCGACGGTCCGGTGGTGATGCTCCGGGCTGACATGGACGCGCTCCCCGTCAAGGAAGCCACCGGGCTGGACTACGCCAGCACAGCCATGGGCGAAGACCATGAAGGCCGCGAGGTGCCTGTGATGCACGCGTGCGGTCACGACGTCCATGTCACCTGCCTCCTGGGCGCGGTGGAGAAACTCGTCAACCAGAAGCAGGAGTGGCAAGGCACGCTCATCGCCGTGTTCCAGCCCGCCGAGGAATGGGGCGGCGGAGCCAACGCCATGGTCAAAGATGGCCTCTACGATCGCATCCCGAAGCCGGATGTGGTGCTCGGCCAGCATGTGGCCCCGTTCCCTGCCGGCTGGTTCGGACTCCGGTCCGGCGTTGCCATGGCCTCGGCGGATTCGCTCAACGTCACCCTGCACGGCCGGGGTGGTCACGGTTCGCGTCCCGAAACCACGGTTGACCCCGTCCTCATGGCCGCGGCAGCAACTGTCCGTCTCCAAGGCGTGGTTTCCCGCGAAATCGCCCCGAGTGATTCGGCCGTGGTGACAGTCGGCCAACTCCACGCCGGAACCAAGAACAACATCATCCCCGAAACGGCGACCCTCGGTCTCAGTATCCGGTCCTTCGCCGAGCCGACGCGCCAGAAGGTGCTGGCCGCCGTCGAACGCATTGTACGGAGCGAGGCCACCGCCTCGGGCGCCACCCAGGAACCTGACTTCCACTACGAAGAGCGCTTCCCCCTGACCGTCAACGACGATTCAGCGGCGAAAAGGGTGGATGCGGCTTTCAGGACCACTTTCGGCGCCCATCAAGTGATCGATCCAGGCCCGGTTTCCGGAAGCGAGGACGTCGGGATGCTGGCGACGGCGGCCGGCGCACCGCTGGTGTTCTGGTTCCTGGGCGGGATCGAACCGCATTACGCCAAGGAGTTCGCAGAGAAGGGACGGCTCCCGGAGGATGTGCCGTCCAACCACTCCCCGTACTTCGCCCCGGTGATCCAGCCGACGCTGGGCATTGGCACGGACGCCTTGGTCACGGCAGCCCGGGAATTCCTGGCCTGACCCCCTCGTAGCACCCAACTGGGTCGCAATTAAGCGCGTTTTGACGGCTCAAAACGCGCACAAATGCGACCCAGTTGGGTGCGCGCAAGGGAAAGTTAGCCGCGCACGTCCAGCAGGAGCGGCCGCGAGGAACCCGGCCCGGACGGGACCGCGGCGAGCGCACCTAGTTGGGAGCCGGCGTCGTGCTTCAAGCGGGCCAGGAGGTCCATCGCGTCGGCCTGTGCATCCAGGACTCGCCGTGCCCGTGCCTCCAACGCGACGGGCAACGGTCCGGCATCACGCGGCGGCTCCCACGACGGCGGGAACCCACCGGAAACAGCCAGGGCGATGTCCGCCTCCAAACGGTCCAGGACAGCGGACCAAGCGTCAAGCGACACCGAGCGCCCGCCCCGAGGCAGCTCCGGACGCAGACTCCACGGGCAACTGCGCCGCCGCCTCGTGCCACCCCTGCCGCAGGGGTTCCAGGAGCTCGATGCACTCCTTGGTCCGCTCCACGTCGCGGTAGATGTTGGCACCAATGAGGGCCTGCATGGCGTACTCATAGATGCTCGCAAGCGAAGCGGCGCCGTCCCACAGATCCACGCGGAGTGTGGACTGCAGCTCGGCAACAATCGCTTGGGCATGCAGCAGGTTCTCACGGGCAGAGTCCCAATTGGCGTTTTCCTGGGCCAGGCGGGCGCGCTTCACATCCAGCAGGAGGCGGTCGTACAACATGGTGAGCAGCCGGGCAGGCGGTGCGGACAGGACGGCGTCGTCGTTGTAGCGCGAGAGCTGCTGGGCGCGAAGGGCACTGTATGTCATGGCTATTCTCCTGTGGACTGCTTCGGGAGGCTGGAAATCTGCCCGGACAACCAAGTGGACTGCGATTGGAGGCCGCCGAGCAGCACCTCCATGTTGGTGTAGACGGACTGGAGCGTGGCCCGGCGGGTTGCCAGGCGCTGGTCCCAGTCGGCGATCCTGGTGCCCAGGTCCCGGACATCGGATTCGCGGCCCTTGATGAGGCCGGAAATGGAGCCGTTGTAGGGATCTGAAGCGGCTTTGGCCGCGTCGGCTACCCGCCCTGCCAAAGCCTGCACCGCCGCCTGGGTCGCCGCTGGATCGGCCGACAAAGCCACGGCAAACTTGTCCGAATCGAACGTGAAATTCCCGTCCTTGGTGATGTTGATGCCGTACTCGGCCGGCGACTTCCCGCCGATCGGCCGGGAAAGTGCCGCCACCACCTGGTCATTGACGGCGCGAACACTGGTGTTGCCGGTCAGGATCCCGGCTTTGGGGACGGTGGCTCCGCTGGAGTCCGTTGTCTTGGAGACTGCGCTGTACATGGACACGAAGCTGAGGACGTCGTTGACGGACTTCACCAGGTCTTCGGCCTTCTTGGTGATGCCTGGAACGTCGCTGGCAACGGTCACGGTCACCGGCCCGGTGCTCACCGCGGTGGCCGTCACCGACACGCCCGGCAACACATCCGTGAACGTGTTGGTTCCCGAGGTCAGGACCTGCTCCGCCGCAGTGCCCGCGTACAGGGTCGCTTTGGCGTCCTGGGCGGAGCGTACGACGGCGGCGGTCGGGTCCGCCATAAGGTCCACCGCCGTGCCGCCCGCCACTTGGGCGGCCGTACCTTGGTAGGCGGTAAAGGCTCCGGCTGCCCCGGACGTGGACGCCGTGAGTTGCAGGCGGTATGTGCCGTTGCCGGCCGGAACCTTCACCGCGTGAGCGCCGCCGGACGCTGCGTTGATCGCCGAAACCACGTCATCCAAGGACGTGCTGTTGGGAGCAATCTCGGTCTTCTTACCCGTGGAATCAACGATCGTCAGGTGTGCCGGCGCACCACCGTCGGTGGGCCAGGAGGCCATGGCCGCGGTGACGTTTACCTGCGTCTGGGCCAGCTGCGTCACGGTCAGGTCGATCGATCCCGCGGTGGCCGCCGTCGTGGTCTTTGCCGTGACGGAAGGGGAGCTGCTGGTGGCAGTGAACAGGTTCAGCGCGCCGGTGGCGGAACCTGCAACGGAAAGGTCCTTCAGCGCGGTGAGCTTGGAGTTGAGGGACTGCAGGGTGGAAATGACAGTCTGGTTGGACGCCAGCTTGGTCTTGAGCTGGGTCTGCGGCAAGGCTTCGACGGACATCAGGGAGTTGATGATCGCCGTGGTGTTCAGGCCACTGGCGAGCCCGTCGATAGCGGTTGTCACAGGTTCTCCTTCCAGGTTTGTTCACGAGCCGCGCCGAGCGGCGGCCGGCCGGGATGGGGGCCCGGCCGGTCGCCGCAACAGGCTCGTACGGCTGAGCGCAGGAGCGGTTAGCGCAGGAGCGAAAGAACGCCCTGGCCGGACTGGTTTGCCTGTGCCAGCATGGCCGTGCCTGCCTGGGACAGGATGTTGGCCTTGGTGTACTTGACCATTTCCGCAGCCATGTCAGTGTCCGCGATGCGGGACTGTGCAGCCTGCAGGTTTTCGCCGGCAACGTTCAGCGACTTGATGGCGTGGTCCAAGCGGTTCTGGCTTGCACCGAGGTCCGAACGCTGGGTGGAGACTGCCTTGATGGCCGAGTCGATCGCCGTGATGGTGGTCTGGGCGTTGGCGTTGGTGGTGACGTCGAAGCCCGTGGCACCGGCTGCGCCGGACAGCGTGCCCGCTGCCGTTGCTACGTCGCCGAGGTTGACGGCAATGACGTCGTTGGCCGAACCGGCAGTACCCACCTGGATGTTCAGCGCCGCGCCACCCTTGAGGAGGTCGATGCCGTTGAAGTTGGTGGACTGCGTGATGCGGTCCAGTTCCTTGCCCAGCGAGTCGGCTTCGGTCTTGATGGCCGTACGGGCGTCGGCGTTGTTGGAGTCCGAGGCACCCTGGACTGCGAGGTCGCGCATGCGCTGCAGTACGGAGTGGACTTCGGTGAGGGCACCTTCCGTGGTCTGGATGATGCTGATGCCGTCCTGGGCGTTACGGGCGGCAACCGAGGAGCCGCTCACCTGGGACTTGAGGCCCTCCGAGATGGCAAGACCGGCCGCATCGTCAGCGGCACGGTTGATGCGCAGGCCGCTGGAAAGCTTTTCCATCGACTTGGCGAGGGTGTCCTGCGTGGCATTCAAGCTGCGGTACGCGTTGTTTGCCATCAGGTTGTTGTTGATCTGCATGCCCATGATTTTTCCTCCGTGATCTGGACTTACTGTGTGGCAGCCCATCCGTGGGCCGTCACACCGCACTATCGGCGGTGCCCACGCGAGCGGTTAGCAAAAACTTCGAACGGCTTTTGGCCCCGGGCGTGCCTAACGCTTGGGGTCGCCCGGCCGATAGCTAGTGGGGACATCCCCAAACCAGAACTGGAGTTGACCTCAGTGGCCATCCATGAACTGTCAGCCCTGCTGTGGCGCGAACGCGAGCTCCTGGATCTCCTGACGTTCAAGCTCGAAGAAGAGCAACTGCTGCTGACGGCCGGCAAGTCCCGTTGGTTGCCGCATGGCACCCGGGAAGTGGAACAGGTCCTGGACCGTGTCTCCAAGGCCGGACTTGCCAGGGCTGTAGAGATTGCGGCCGTGGCAGAACAGTGGGGTATCTCCGCAGATTCCTCGCTCTCCGAGCTGGCCGCCGCCGCACCGGAGCCCGCCTGGGCCGATGTGCTGACGTCCCATCTGGCGGCCATGCGGCAGCAAACAGCAACCATCAAGGAACTCCGCGACGCCAACGAGCAGTTCCTCCGGGCAGCGGTCCGGTCCACCCAGGAGACGCTGGCCGACCTGAAGCCAGCAGCCGGTACCTACGACGCCCACGGACGCACCGGCGATTCGTCCTCCGCCCATTTGGTGGACCGGAAGTTCTGAAGGGGAACACATGAGCACTTTCGGCGGACTCAACACGGCCTACCGCGGACTCACCGCAGCGCAACAAGCCATCAACCTGGCCGGCCAGAACATCGCCAACGCCTCCACTGACGGTTATACCCGTCAACGGATTGAACAGTCTGCCATTGGCGCACCCCTCCCCGTGGGGCTCAACGCCGGCATCGGGCAGGCCGGACAAGGAGTCTCCGTTGATGGAATCGCGAGGCTTGGCAGCAGCTTCCTCGACGCGGGTGTCCGCAACACCGCCGCAGCATCCGGGTACGCGACCATCCGGTCCACGGAATTGCAGCGGCTCGAGGAATCGTTGCAGGAACCCGGCCCCCATGGACTCTCGACGGCGTTGCAAACCTTTTGGGCGGCGTGGCAGGGAGTGGCGAACCACCCGGGCGAGTCCGCTCCGTCGTCGGTCCTGCTCGAGTCAGCGGCCACCGTGACTGAAACCGTTGCTGCGGGCTACAAGGCCCTGGACGCCCAGTGGAGCCGGGTCCGGGGTGAAGCCGCGGCCAACGTCACCGAGCTCAACGCCGCCGCCGGGCGCGTGGCGGACCTCAACGGACGGATCCGGTCCACGGTGGCTGCCGGCGGGTCCGCGAACGAGCTCATCGATGCCCGGAACCAACTGACCGAGTCCATCGCTGCCATGGCTGGCGGTACGGTCCGCGAAAACGCCGACGGCACAGCGGACGTCTTTATCGGCGGCAACGCCTTGGTCTCCGGGACGTCAGCGCGGCAACTGGCCCTCTCCGGCCCCACGACCCTCGGCAGCACAACACCGGTGCAGCTGGAATGGGCGGACCGCCCGGGCATGGCGGTAAACCTCGACGGCGGTGAACTCGCCGGGGCGGTGTCCCTCCTGGCACCGGCCAACGGGAGCGGCATTGGCGGCGCCCTCGCCCAGGCCGCGGCATCCTACGATGCCTTCGCAACGCAGCTCATGAACGACGTCAACGCCATCCACCGCACCGGGCAGTCCACCACCGGTGCCGGCAACCTGGACTTCTTCGCCACCACACCTGGTGTCCCTGCGGCCCTGTCACTCAGGGTGGTCCCGGGCACTGCGGCCGGAATCGCCACGGGGGCTGCGGGCGCGGGTGCCTTGGATGGCAGCATCGCCGATTCCCTTTCCCTCATTGGTTCCTCCTCCACGTCGCCGGATGTTTTCTGGAGCGGAGTCGTTTCCGGGATCGGCATGGCCTCCCGCTCGGCTCAACAGCATTCGCAACTGGCCGACGCAGCGGGAGTTGCCGCCGTCGGGCAGCGCAACTCCGGCGCGGGAGTCAGCCTGGACGAGGAAAACATCAACCTCCTCGCCGGGCAGCACGCCTACCAGGCCGCGGCCCGTGTGATGACCGCGATCGACGAGGCCTTGGACGTCCTCATCAACCGCACCGGACTGGTGGGAAGGTAAGCCATGATCAACCGCGTGACCACCCACATGATGGCGGCCTCGTCGCAGCGCAGCCTGCAATCGGCACAAACCCGGCTGGCCGAGCTGCAGGACCGCGCACTCACGCTCAAGAACATCAACCGTCCCTCGGACGATCCCGCCGGCGCCGCACAGGCCATTGCCCTGCGGGGCCAGCTCAACGCGGCCAACCAGTACGGCAGCAATATCAGCGACGGAAACGGCTGGCTCGCAGCGGCTGACACGGCGTTGGGCCAGTCCACCAACATCCTGAACCGGGTGCGGGACCTCGTGGTCCAGGTGGCCAACGGCACGCTGAACGATTCCGCCAAGGAGGCCATCGCCGTCGAAATCGAAGGCCTCGGCAAGGACCTCCTGACGCAGGCCAACACGCAGTACCTGGGCCGCAACGTTTTCGCAGGCAGCTCGGATACGGACGGCGCGTTCACCAACGCCACTCCCCCCGTGTTCAACGGTGGGGCCGGAGCCTCGGTGGAGCGTCGGGTGGATGCGTCGCGGACCGTGCGCGTGGATTCCGACGGCGGTGCGATCTTCGGCAGCGGCGCCGGCTCGGTTTTCGCCATGGTGGGTGATGTTGTGGCTGACATCCGCGCCGGGGTCAACCCCAACGGTCGGCTTGCGGCCATTGGCGCAGGGATCCAGTCAGTCATCGATGGCCGCGCCGATGTGGGCATGCGGCAAACACGCCTGGGCCAGGCCCAGGACTCATTGGAAGGGATGAAGGCTACGCTGGAAACGCAGAGGTCCCGGGTGGAAGACCTGGATTTGGGAAAGGCTGTCATGGATTTGAAGGTGCAGGAGACCAACTACCAGGTGGCCCTCGCGGTGACCGCCAAGGTATTGCAGCCTACGTTGATGGATTTCCTGCGATGAGCACGTCCTTGGTTTTCGCGGCTCCCCTGCCCGGACTCGAGGCCGCGGAAGGTTTCACCCTGCGTGGTGTCCCGGGTGCCGATGGCTTGTTCGCCTTGGAGGCCACGAATCCGCAGGTACGGATGTTCGTCGCCGACGCTTCGGTGTACGTGCCGGACTACGCCCCGGCCATTCCGGGCTTTGCGCTGGAGGCCGTTGGACTGGCCCCCACGGAGGGGACCACTTTGGTGGTAGTGAATCCCTCGGCAGATAAGACCACGGTGAACCTCATGGCGCCGATCGTCCTCAACCCGTCCACGGGCACGTGCATCCAGGTGATCCTCGACGGCGGCACGTACCCGCTGCGGGCAGAGCTCGGTTCTTAAACGCAAAACCCCGCCCTACGGACAGAGGTTTCTGACGCAGTCGCCGCTTTCCGAAGCACGACGTAGATTTCCTTCATGCCCGGGTGGCAGATGGGTTAGCTTCATCGAGTTTCTGCCGTTTGTTGTTCGACGAAATTTAGGCTTCCGTGATGTTGTCTCCGGGCCTGATACGCCTACCTCCGGTCATCACTACCTTTACAGCCTTGGCCTGGCGGGTATCACTACGGACAAAGGCCGCGCCGGGTCCTCGCTGAGCTAGAACTTGGCTGATGATCGGTATAGAAGCATTGGCCAGACAGTTGGTGACGCTGACCTCGTCAGGTGCGTCCATCCTCCAATCGGCATTCATGATGGCAGGTATGTTTTTCCGGGTGCTGCCGGGGGGAATCTTCCCTGATCTGGATTGGGCGCCGTGCATCACGATGTGCACCACATCGTACGTAGGTCGCGTTTCCGTGGACCAGTCGGGAGGGGAAAACTGCTGCGGGTGATTGAGCAGTGCCCTAAACAGGCGTGCAGCCTCCAGCTCGTTGAAAGCAACTCCGCCAGCATTCAGTTCCGGTGAAAGCCCTGCGTGATACTTCCGGAGCCACACCAAGAACGATTTATTATCCGTGTGCGCCACACCGCCAAAGACTTTTGAGAATCGTCCCACTACTGAGGAGAGATGGGAGAGAGCGCCATAGTAAGTATCGAAGTACACCTTCGTTAGCGAGTACAGGCGGCGTCTTTGCTTCAGATCCGGCTGTAGACGGCCGGTTACCGGACTGGTACTGAATTCGGCACGCAACCTGTCGATGTCGTCGCGGCGATCGATCAGGTGCTCCATCTCCTCAAGAAAGCCACGGAGTGCCTGACCTTCGTATCGATTGAACGACAGCTTCTCAAGAGTACTGGTCCACGCTTCGATTGTTGCGTGGTCCAAAATGTGTTCAATCGCCTTCTTGCGCACCATAGCTCCGACAATAGGGCACAGCGGCCTCGCCAACGCCCTATCTGGCCTTCTCGCACCAAAGCCCAACGATGTCAGGCCGGAGCCTGGAAGTGAAGCGCTTGCTCTTTCCGGCGTTAAGTTCAACTGCCAAGGTCACGAGTTCCAAGGCTGCCTCGCCTCTCCAGTTCCGCGCCAAGGCCCCGGCAAGCAGGTCGTTGGGGTCGAACCGGTGTCCGGCCTCCTTGAGCTTAGTCAGGCCTTCGGTCACGGTAGAGCGGTCACTGCTGTGCGATAGGCCGGTGCTGGAGTTGATGCTGTTCGTGAAGTGATCCATGGCAGCAGCGACAACACGGTCAGCAATGACTGGTTCCTTGGCCTCAATGGCCGGGCCGCCAAGATGTTCCGGCTTGAATGCCGTGATCCAAGGCTGAGCCCCGACCATCCCCTCAGTTCCATAATGCCGGTCGTGATGGGCGGGCCCTGTGACGCCGAATGCCAGAACGGTCGAGGGCATCCGTTTCCCCTCGACCTGCCACAAGTGCGCGGGTTGGGGCCGGTACAGGAACACCGGCCCGGACGGAAGCAAATCAAGCTTCCCGCGGGAGTCCGCATAGACCTTCGCCCCCGCCTTCACCAGAGCCGCGAGCCTGGGCGCATCCTCCAGATCATCACGACGGCCCGTCTGGATCCCGACTCCGCGCGGATCCCCGTCGGCATGGCTCAGGCACCAGGCGATAGCCGATGCCATGTCCCGGTCATGATCCTCATAGAGGTGATCGTGGGGAAGTGCCACATAAGCACGCGGAACAGCCGTCCGGTCATCTTCAAACATCATGCTCAGATAATCTCACCAGCCACCGACATCCAATTACCCCTGGGTCCGTCGACGGGCTTCGTCCGGATCCTCGTCCTCCTCTTCCGGGGTCCTCCTGACACGATCGACAAAGTAGATGGAAGCGGCCCCGTCTGCTCCTAGATGCGGCCGTCCAGCTTCTGCCACAAAGCCAGGCCTAATTCTCTCCGGATGCCCTGCAACTCAGTCTTGCATTCACCGATCGGAACTTTCGCCCCTGCAGTGCCCTCTGGAAACAACGAAGCAACAACCCTGGGCTCATCAAACAGCCGGCAACTCAATGGATTCAGCCCAGAGAACCCATCAACTTCCCCGGATACAACCCGGATCCCGGCTTCTTCAAAGGCATGAGCGGACTTGTTTTGCACAACGATGAAGCCCACGAACTCAGCGCCTCAAAAATCCTCGACAAGAACTGACCCGGTGGACGAACCCTCGAAGACGGTTTCAACCAAGCGGGCCGGCCTCGCCGATCCGATGAGAGTTACATTCCTCACACCCGGTATTCCATAACTTTCCTTTTGCGCTACGCTGTACAGGAGCAAGGTGTTGGAACTTGTTCTCCCGTAAGGGAGTTCGAGGTCTGGCCTGGCCCCGGGTTTGATTGCTACGGCCGCCCGGGGCTGCTCCCTTTAACGGGCCCTACGCGGGCGAGATGTGAGTGACCATGTGTTCTATGTGGTCGAAAAGTGAAGGCTGTTTGACGGCCATTTTCCTGTAGTAGGCGTACGACACGATGTCCGGCAGCCACAGCAGGTGTTCATGCGTTGGAGAGACCTGCAGAGTCTCTGCCGTCAGGGCGATCGCCCCGGACTTTCTCGCGGACTTGAACGTGAAGTCGTCGATGTTCCTTCGTTTCTGGTCCTGCCTACGTTCCAGAACAAACAGATTCACCGGGTCGCATACGGAACCCTGGTTCAGCTGACTGAGCAGGTGCGTGAGACATTCAAAACGTGCTTTCTCCGCGTTCTTGTCGGCGGGGTCAACTAGGCCCCGGGCAGAAATGATGACCGGCTCCGCGCCTTCGCCGATGTAGCGGGCGAGCTCATCGAGTTTCTCTTTACCTTCCTCGGTCTCATTCGCCTTAGTTGAATGCCAGTACGAAGCGCCGACGGTGGCCAACAGGTCCTTACGGATCCCCTCGTGATCACTCGGGGGAACAACAACAGCTGTGACCGCGTAGAACGGGTCTGAGCCTTCGTATACGCCGGCCGGCATTGATGTTTCGTCGAGGTAGGCAACCGGCCGATCCGCGTTGGTCCTGTAGGCGGATTCGAGGGCTTTGATTTGCAGCTGGGCGTCCAAACTGAGCTGTCCACGCTGTTGTGCGCTCAAAGGTCCCCCGGGTGTTTGTTAACGGCGAAAGTATCTCTACGACTTTACGCCAGCGCACGGACAGCGAGCGTCCAGTGGAAGGCTCCGAGCGGGATGCCCTTGGAAGCGGACCGCCCATTCCCACTCTCGCCGCCGCACCACGTGGTGGCCAGCCGGATACAAGGGCATCTGACGTCGTCAAGGAATGCGTATTTGCCAAATAGGATTCTTGGATGGATACCTCTGCTGCTCAGACCGTTTCCGAGGGTGAAGAAACGGAGGGTTTGGAGCCTGTGGCTGAATCTCCCAATGATGGTCCAGGAGAGACGGCAATTGGAGATTCTTCGACGGGGCTACTTCTTTTGGCGCCTGGGTATGACGAGGCGCAGCACGGCGCTTACGTCCGCCACCTGAAAAATGCCCTTGAGGGCGGGGACTCGGGTCGGATCCGCAACATTGCCTTGACCGGTGGTTACGGCAGTGGGAAAAGCAGTATCTTGGAAGCCTTAGTCAGCGGCGAGCCTGCACGAAAGGCTTCCTCGAAACTGCGGAATAAACAAAGTCCGCAGAACAAGATCATCAGCCTCGCACTGTCAACGTTGGGCGATGAACCCTCAACCGGGGATGCTCCACCTGTCTCAACGACCAACCGGATCCAAAAGGAACTGGTGAAGCAGCTCCTCTATCGTGAGGAGAAAGTTCCCGGTTCCAGGTACCGACGACTTGGGTCCTTCCGGTGGCGGCGTGAGCTTGTTGCGGCATTGATGGGCTCAGCGGTCTTGATCGTTCTGGGCTATATCACCCGTTTCACTGATAGATGGGTCAACTTCGCCGCCGACTTACCTGCCGGTCGGCTGGGCATGCACCTGCTGCTTTTCTTGTTCGCCGCCATGGTGTTCTTGGGGGTGAGGCGGGTTTTCCATAACCGCCTATGGATCGATAAATTCGTCGCGGGACCGGCAACCATTTCCCTATCGAACGCAGCCGGCAGCTACTTCGATGAGTACCTGGATGAGATTGTCCACTTTTTCGAAGCTACGAAGTACGACGTCGTGATCTTTGAAGACATCGACCGGTTCGAGGACCCGCACATTTTTCAGACCCTTCGGGAACTGAACACCATCCTAAACAACTCAACGCAGCTCGATCGGCACATCCGCTTCATTTACGCCATCAAAGACAGCATCTTCGAGCAGCTAGGCACCGAGGGTGCCGGGTCTTCAAAGGATCAGGGCGCAGCCCAGACCTTTGACGCCGCCAAAGCGGAAACCGAGCGGGCTAACCGGACGAAATTCTTCGACATCGTCATACCAGTGGTCCCCTTCATCACGCACCGCAGTTCCCGCGACCACCTGACCGACATGCTGGAAAAGTCCGGCTTCGAGATCTCCCGGGACCTCATCAATCTGGTTGCACGGCACATCGTGGACATGCGTCTGCTCAAGAACATCCATAACGAGTTCGCAGTCTTCCAGGAGCAATTGCTGCTGCCCATAGACCGGCTGGAGGGCTTGAATGCTGATTCTCTGTTCGCCATGGTCGTTTACAAGAACATCCACCTTTCCGACTTTGAGCGGATCAAGGCCGGAACCAGCCAGCTGGATGAACTGTATGCTGCCAGCCGGGTCCTCGTAGAGGAAAATGTCGCCACCCTGGACGAGGAAGCCGAAGATATCCGGGCGAAGCTCTCCCGCCAAGCTGCCGCAGAATCGATGGCAGAATCTCTGGGCGAGGCCTTGGAGCGATATTTCGAGCGGACCTTCCGGCATCAAAACCAGAACATGAGCGAACCGTACGACATGGTCGCATCCGTGTCGTGGAAGTCAGTCGCTGCTCCCATTAGCGCGATGATCCGCACGCCTGATTTCTGGCGGAACTACACCGAAACAAGGGAAACCCTCACAATCACCGCCCAACGAAGGTTTAACGGCTTCTTCACCTTCGAGGATGTAAGCGAGGCCCTGGGTGCGGACCTGTCCCCCGTTCAGTGGGAAAAGCACAACCGCTTCAAGCTGGACATGCGCCTCAAAGCCGCCGAGCTTAACCGCAACGTGCTGATGAGTGCTGATATGGCCGAACTCATCCAGCACCCCGAGTTCACACTTGAGCACCAAAGCAAGACGTGGGCTTTCAACGCGATTTGCAAAGAGCTCCTGAAATCACGTCTGGCAATTGACTTGGTGGCCCATGGATACATCGACAGGAACTTCGCCCTCTACACTTCACATTTCCAAGGCGTTCACATCAGCCTGCAGGCAATGAACTTCATCATCCACCATGTACACCCCAATACCACGGGCAACCTCTACGAGCTTTCGAAACCAGAAGACATCGACGCTGTACTCAACGACCCCGACACGAACCTGCGCGAACGAAGCATGTACAACCTGGGCATCGTGGACTACCTCCTGGAAAAGGACGACCCCCGATGCGATCCCATTGTTCGCAACCTTGCTGCGGCATCTGGCCAGGATGAGCGTAGATTTTTACAGGTTTACCTAAGAGGTGGAAAGCATCCTGTCGCCCTTTACCGACGGATGGCCGCCGGTGCACCCAACATCTTCCAACGGATACTCAAACTGCGTGTGCAAGACAACATGAAGAGAACCTTGATCAACGCGGCCCTCTCCGGGGCAGAGAAAAACATCGACTACAACCTTGAGGGACTCCATCCGTACATCGAGGAAAACTACACCTCAATGAGCGTCTTCACGACGGAGGACGAATCCGCTGATCTGCCCAGTTCACTAGTGAAGATCATGGTCTCCCTTGGAATCTCGTTCCCCACCATCGAACCCTTGAACCAGTTCTTCAAGCAGCTCGCTGTGGAACACAGCCTCTATGAGGTAAATCAAACCAACTTGCAAGTTGCAATGGATGGACACACGAATTTGGCACTGAATGCCATCAAAGACAGAGACGTAAACGTCTACAATCACGTCCTCAATAACGCCACCAAGTACGCAAAACTCATAGCCAACACCCACCCGCCCACCCACACGATCAGCTCCGCGGACCGGTACATCGAAATCCTTGAGGAAGCCCTCGCACTGGATATCACATCGGCCGAAGCCCTGATTCCTGGCGCCTCACCGGACTGCGCGGTTGTCAGCCTAGGGGATGTGAGCACCGACCTGTGGCCGGCACTCGCGAGAAATAACCGGTTCCTGCCGGCTTTCAGCAACCTTGAAAACTACCTCCACACCGTCGGCAGCATCGACGACGCACTAGCAGCGCTCCTCAACACCACTGACAAAATTCTGGACTACGAGGACGAATCAGAAGATGACAAGCAGGCGCTCGCCGTCACCATCTTGAGCGCTGATGAATCCCTCCTGGCACCTGAAGTCAAGAGTCGTCTGGTCCAAGGCCTGGAGCTCGAAGACTACGTCACCATCGCACATGTCGAGGTTGCCGAGGGTCAACTCCTTGGAGTGCTGATACGGGACGGGATCGTTGTTGATGAGGCTGCATCGTTTGACGCAGCAGTGGGCCTTGCCTGGGACACGCGAGAGTTCGCAATCCGTCACTCAAGAAACTTCCACAAGTACATGATGCCCGCGCACTTACCCGCAAAGGACCTTGGGCCGCTTATGGCAAGCGGGACAGTGCCTGAGAACGTGAAAAGGGCGGTGATCCGCCGCCTACCCGAATTTGCTCCGAGGGCAGGCCGATCTGCCCTCACGGAGGTAGCGAGCTACGCTCACAGAAACCAGATAGAACTCGATGAAGCGTCACTCCGGATCCTTGCGGCCGGGAAGACTGACCCGCTCGCATTCATCGACGTTCTGGAATCGGCCTTGGAGACCCTGAGCACTGCCATGGTGATGGAATTCCTTGAGCTCATAGGCCCCCCGTACAGGAAGCTGACTCAATACGGAGGACACGTTACCCTCCCCCGGACCGGCTCCCATCATGCCCTTGCCTTATTTGTCGAGAATTACGGGCCAGCCAGCTCGGATAACTGGGACAGGACCGAAGGCAAGAGTGACTTTCGTGTCTTCATGAAGAGACAGCCTCCGAAGCCTTAGAGCTTTGCCTGAGATTACGACGCAGGCGCCCGGGGGTTGAACCTTCTATGCGCGGCTGGCAAGGATGGCCGGCCACATTACTGGTGGCTTGGCAGTGATGTGGCCGGCGTTCCGCGGAGAATTGTCCGTTGGACGGGGTTGTGCCCTAAGCCGGTGTCGCGTGAAGCGACACCTCGAGGGCTGCGTCGGCGTCGCGGAGGACTTTGGCGGCGACTTCGAGTCCTTCGATCCGGCCGAGGGAGACGTCCTCGTGTTCGATGTTGACCAGCATGTTGGGGTCTACTTCGTGGAGGGCGCGGAGGAATTCGGTCCAGTAGGCGGTGTCGTGTCCGCGGCCCAGGGCAACGAAGTCCCAGGCGGAGTTCTTCGGCCATTCGTTGGCCCACTCGTCCCCGCCCAGGTTGGTGCGGTTCTCTTCCGGGGAGAGCCTGCGGAAGCTGTTGTCCAGGACGCCGTAGAGCGCGGCGTTGTCCGTGTTGACGCGGACGTCCTTCGCGGCGGCCTGGAACACCAACGGGCCGAGTTCGCGGATCACGGCCACGGGGTCCATTTGCTGCCAGAACAAGTGCGAGGCGTCCAGTTCAACGCCCACGTGGGTAGCTCCGGTGAGTTCAATGAGCTTGTGCACGTCGGCGGTGTTGAACACGATGTTCTGCGGGTGCAGCTCCAACGCGACCTTAACGCCGTGGTCTGCTGCCAGGCGGTCGGTTTCCTTCCAGAACTCCGCGGCCACGCCCCACTGGTAATCCAGGACGTCCAGCGCGGCGGAGTTCCAGGCGTTGACCACCCAGTTCACCACGGTGGCGCCGGGTTCGCCGCCGGGCAGCCCGGACATGGTCACTACCCGGTCCTGGCCAAGACGCTGCGCCAGGCGGATGGAGCGGCGGATGTCCTCGGCGTGCTTCTCGCCGATTTCGCGGCGCGGGTGCAGCGGGTTTCCGTTGCAGTTCAGGCCGGCGATGGACACTCCGGTGCCTTCAAAGAGTCCCAGGTAGTCATCGCGGGCGGCATCGCTTTCCAGGATTTGGTCCATGGTGGGTACGTGGGTTGCGGGCAGGAACCCGCCGGTGTTGATCTCGATGCCGGTCAGGCCAAGATCGGCGATGACCTTCAGTGCCTCGGGAAGCGGGCGGTCGTGCAGGATCGCGTTGTAGACGCCGAGTTTCATAGCGTGATCTTCTTTCCGTTGTTCAGGGCCGATTCGGTGACGGCACCGAGGAGTTCCATGTTGCGGACGCCCTCATCGAACGTGGCGCAGCGGGGCAGGGACTCTACTTCGGACAAGCCGGCAATCTCTTCGAGGAAGGCGCGGGCCTGGTAGCCGAACGCGTCGTTCTGGCCGAAACCGACCTCGGGCGCATCCATCGCCAGACCGCCGGCGATATACGGGTGGCCCGGTCCGAGGATGACCTGGCGGTACCCGTTCTGGATACCGGAGTCGTCGTTGAGGAAGAGCTGGATTTCGTTGGGGCGGCGCTGGTCGAACTTCGCGCCGCCGTTTTCGCAGAACACCTCGAACTGCAGGCTGTTGGCGTGCCCGGCAGCAACCCGGGACACTTCGAAGCTGCCCGCACCATTGGCGAACTCGGCGTTGAAGGCCGCGTAGTCGTCGTTTTCCACCGCCTCAAACGTGTCGCTGACGGCCACGTGGTCGTGCCCCATGACCGCGCTGAGCGGCAGCGGACGCTTGTCGATCGAGGTAGCAAGCCGGCCGCCGCTGATGGACTGGATATCGCCGCACAGGAACTCGGAGACGTAGGTCAGGTGGCTTCCGACGTCGGCCAGCGCGCCGGAGCCGGGTCCGCCCTTGTAACGCCAACTCATGGGGGCCGAGGGGCTGAAGCCGTAGTCGGTCCAGTACCGGCCGCTGAAGTGCAGCACGTTGCCCAGTACGCCGTTCTGGATCAGTTCACGGATGTAGGCGATGCCGGGGGTGCGGCGGAACGTGAACCCGATGCGGGCCAGGTTGCCCCGAGCCTCGGCGGCGCGGGCGGCGTCTGCCATGGCGCGGGCGTCCTCCAGGGTGTCGCTCAGCGGCTTCTCACACAGCACGTGCTTGCCGGCCGCCAACAATCCCTCCACCACTTCGCGGTGCAGCGAGTTGGCAATCACCACGCTGACCACGTCAATATCGTCGGCCTCGGCAATGGCCTGCCACGACGTGTCGTTGCGTTCGTACCCGAAACGGCGGGCGGCCAGGGATCCGAACTCGGCGTTCACGTCACCGATCGAAACAAGCCGCACCTGGGGCAGCACCGGGCTGTAGAGGGCAGAGGCCGTGCGGTACGCGGCGGCGTGGGCCTTACCCGCCATGCCTGCACCAATAACGGCGACGCCGAGGCTTTCAGCCATGATTTCTCCTTCGAAATTCCGCCGTCAGAGGGGGCACTGAACGGCATTTTGTAGCGCTACAATTTTTGCACAGGCATTGATCGTAGCCATGTCCATATGTCCTGTCAATCATTGGCCGACTATCCTCGAAAGCAGACCCGAAAGGCATGCTGAACTCCGTGAAAACACCCGACGCGCGGCCCGCTCCCCAGCCCCGACGCCCCACCCTCTACGACGTCGCCACCCAGGCCGGTGTCTCGCCGTCGTTGGTTTCGCTCTTCCTGAAGGACCCCGAGAGGGTCAGCGCCAAGCGCCGGGACGCCGTGCACCACGCCATCAACGAACTCGGCTACCGGCCCAGCCGCGCTGCGACCACCCTGGCCAGCAACCGCACCAAGAGCATCGGGCTGGTCATCGACGACTACCGGAACCTCTGGTTCGTGGACCTGCTCCGCGGCATGGAATCTGTCCTCTCCGAGCCCGGCTACCAAGTCACCCTGGCCGATTCGCGGCCCGGCGAGAACCGGATCAAGGAAGCCACGGACGGCCTCCTCGCCATGCACGTGGACGCCCTGGTCATCGCCGCCGAGCCCAGCGAGCCCATGCTGGCCCGCACCTGGGTGCCCACCGTCGTCGCCGGTTGGCGCCAGGGTGTCCCCGCAGGAGCCGACCTGATCACCAACGATGACGACCTCGGCGGCGCCATGGCAACGAACCACCTTCTGCACCTGGGCCACACACGCATTGGCCACCTGTCAGGGCATGACGGCGCCTCCGCCCACCGGCGGGCGGGTTTCCGCCGCGCCATGGAGACTGCGGGTGCGGACGCAGTGGTTGCCGAATCCGGCGGAACATCGGAAGAGGACGGCTATGCGTCCGCATGCTGGCTCCTGGACCACCATCCGGACACCACCGCGATCTTCGCCGCCAACGACACCATGGCGCTGGGAGCCTTCGCCGCGCTCAAGGCACGCGGGCTGTCCGTGCCATCGGATGTCTCGGTGATTGGCTACGACAACTCGCCCCTGGCGAAGTCGCGTTACCTGGACCTGACATCCATCGACAACCGAAGCGACGTCGTGGGAATGGACGCGGCACGTCGCCTGCTGGCACGCCTTGAGGACGACAGCCTCCAACCCGAGCGCACCCTCATCGAACCCGCGCTGGTTCTCCGGAGCACAACCACCGCCCCGGCTTAAAGCAACGCAGGATCACTTACGGCCCCTAATCCCCCTCTGGATGGGCCGCAAGTGACCCCGCGTTGCCTGAATCAGACTTTCTCGCGAATGCGTTCGGTCTCCGGTTCGGAGACTTCGAATTCCCGACGCCGGCGGGCCAGGAACGTCCACAGCGTGCCTTCTGTCTGTGGTCGCTTCTCGACGGGCTGAACCGGGGTTTCCTCAGTCTTGCGGGTTTCGGGTTTGCGCGCGGAGTCCTTCTTCGTGCGCCGCTCGAAGTCCTGATAGTACGCGTAGCACATACCAACCTCCTTCAATGGCTGCCCTTTAATCGTCCTCGCCTTCAGGCCACAAGTCGACCGTTAATTGCTTGGCCGCAGCCCTCCCGCCACGCGCAATTTCCCGTTAGCGACAAGCCACTGGATGGATTCGAGCACGGCCGCGTCCGGCTCGTAGCGCGGCTGGTATCCGAGGAGCCGTTCGGCCTTTCTGATGGAGAAGCAATGGCTGCGGTGCAAGTGCGCCCAGCTGGCCTCGGCATGCTCTTCCGGAGTGGAGCCGCGGAACTCGTCCCAGCTGACGGCGTTGAGCCGGGCTGCCTGCCCGAACCACCCGGCCGCGATCTCGGCGTACCCGCGGACGCTGAGGGCGGTGGGAGCCACGATGTTAAAGTCCTCCCCCGCCGCCTCCTGCCGGCGCTCCACTGCCTTGTCGAAGGCCTGCGCCAAGTCATCGGCGTGCACGTGGTGCATGAGCTCCGTCCCGCTGCCGGGGATTGTCAGTAGTTCGCCCGCGGACAGCGTGTGCCAGACGTCCGGGTCCAGGTTGCCCAGCGGGCCAATGGGCTGCCAGCCCGGACCCACGATGTGGCCGGGATGCAGCGACGTGGTGGCCAGCCCACCGTTCGCGGTTTCCTCCTTGAGCATCCGGGCGATCCGGTCCTTCTGGATCCCGTATTCACCGTACGGCGGGAGGTCGGCTTCCTCGGGAATGGGAACCTTCCGGCTTGGCCCATAACGCCAAATGGAACCGCAGTGCAGCAGGTGCCCGGCCTCGCCGCGCAAGCGTTCAACCAACGCCGCGGCTGATTCGAGCGTGAAGCACACCAGGTCAATCACGACGTCGGCACGCAGTTCCGCGATCCGCTGACCGAAGGTGCCCTCCCGGTCCTCCTGCTCCCGATCGGCCGCCACGCTATGGACCTGGCTCCATTCCGGACTTTCCACATAGGGTGCCCGGTTCCCGCGGCTGACGTTGATGACCTCGTGGCCACCCCGCACCAGCCGCGGCACCAGAAAGCTGCCGATGTGTCCACTACCGCCGATAACAACGATTCTCATGGTGTCCCATCTCAAGGCTCGGAAGGATCTGGGCACCACGCTAGTCCGTCAGCGAACCGTTGCGGGAGACCCCTGCCGGGCTGCCTCCACCGCCATCCGGGTTTCGGCCACCATGAGGTCGGCGTTGATCACCGCTCCGGCCATGTTGCCCGCGGCAGCTGCGGCCACCACCTGCCCCGTCAGGTCCGTGACATTACCGGCCACCCACACGCCGGGGACCGATGTCGCACCGCCAAGGGCCGTGGTTTCCACGTGGTGTCCCACTCCCATGGGATGCTCGGCCGGTTGGATACCGAGCGACTCAAGGACACCTGACCGCGCCTCCATCCGCGGCCCCACTACTGCGGCCTCCACGGGGATGGTCTGACCCGATTCCAGGGTGACGCCGGACAAAGCATCATGCTCGGCCTTGAGGGACGCCACCTTGCCGTCAACCACCGTGATGGAACGGGCTGCCAGCTGTTCCCACTCTTCCTCAGTTGGCTCCACCACGCCATTAAGGAACAGGGTGATGTCCGGGCTCCATTGCCGGAAGAGCAGAGCCTGATGCATGGACATCGGCCCGCTTCCCAGGATCCCGATCGCCTTGTTCCGCACCTCCCAGCCGTGGCAGTACGGGCAATGCAGCACGTCCTTGCCCCAGCGTTCGCGGATGCCCTCGATGTCCGGGAGCACGTCCTTCAGGCCGGTCGCAACGAGCAAACGCCGCGCCGCAACCAACCGCCCATCAGCCAGCTCCACCGCAAAGGCGGGCTCCGCGCCCGGGCCGGGTTCCGCCGTCGAGCGCGCGGATGTTGCGGCGCCTCCCACGATGCTGCCGCCGTACTTTCGGACCTCCTCCCGCCCCACGGCGAGCAGGTCCAGCGGGCTCATGCCGTCCCGGGACAGGAATCCGTGGACGCCTGCCGCCGGCGCATTCCTGGGCTCCCCTGCGTCGATGACCAGCACCGAGCGCAATGCCCTGCCCAACGTGACGGCCGCACTCAGCCCGGCCGCTCCGCCACCGATCACTACAACGTCGTACTGCTGTTCCATACTCTTCCCTTCATCCGTTGCGGGGCCCTCCGGCTCTAATCCGCACTCACAAGGCGCAAAGCGGGCCCACAACACCGTGATTCCATCGTTTCGCAGCCTCGCAAAGAACAGCAAGAAAGTTTGCTGCTATGGCAAACTGGGACCATGGATTCCGATTTCAGCAAACTCCTCGATTCCGTCGGCCCCAGGCTTCGGGACCTGCGCACCCGGAAAAACGTGACGCTCGCGGAGGCCTCCGAGGCCACGGGCATTTCGGTCAGCACGCTCTCCCGGCTCGAATCCGGCCAGCGCAAGCCCACCTTGGAACTCCTGTTGCCCATTGCCCGACTGCACCAGGTCCCCCTCGAGGAACTCATCGACGCGCCGGAAACGGGCGATCCCCGCATCCACCTCAAGCCCCATGTCCACCACTGGGGAACCGCTTTGCCTTTAACCAAGAGAGCCGGCGGCATTCAGGCCTTCAAGATGATCCTGCCGGGAGGGACTGGCAAGGAAGAACCCAACCCACAGTCCCACGAGGGCTACGACTGGATGTACATCCTCAACGGCAAGCTCAGGCTGATCCTGGGAGAGAACGACTTCATCCTCAAGGCCGGCGAAGCTGCGGAATTCGACACCCGAACGCCGCATTGGTTCGCGAGCGCAACCTCGGAGCCGGTGGAACTCCTGACACTCTTCGGCCAGCAAGGCGAGCGCATGCATGTGAGGGCCCGCCCCAAGCGCTGAACCCTGCCACTGAACACTGCCACTCGGGCGGTCATAAAAGAACGAGGTTCATTTCTACCCTTGCGCTCCGGCGTGACTCCCGCCATACTAAATGAACGCTATTCATTTAGTGACAGTCGTCTCACCGGAGTACATGCCATCATGATTGAAATTACCCGCCTCGAAGCCCCGACTTCCCTGGCACGCACCGAACCGTCCACCCGCACCCCGCTGCGGGTCGGCGTCGTCCAGCACCGCTGGCATGCCGACGAAGCCGTCCTGCGCGCCGAGCTCAACGAGGGCATCGAGCGTGCGGCCAAGCTGGGTGCCACCGTCGTCTTCCTCCCTGAGCTGACGCTCTCCCGCTACCCGGCGGACACCCGCCCGGAGAACAACCCTGCTGCAGGCATCCGCCCCTCGGACATCACCGAGGACCTCCTCACGGGCCCCACCTTCACCTTCGCCGCAGAAGCAGCCAGGAAGTTCGGCGTCTCCGTCCACGCGTCCTTGTACCAAAGGGCCGAGAACCCGGACGGCAGCGATGACGGGCTGGGCCTGAACACCGCCATCCTGGTCTCGCCCGCCGGCGAGCTCGTTGCCCGCACCCACAAGCTGCACATCCCCGTGACGGCCGGCTACTACGAGGACAAGTTCTTCCGCCAGGGCCCGGACTCCGATGATGCCTACGCCGTGCACGCACCCGCCGAGCTGGGTGGAGCCCGCCTGGGCATGCCCACGTGCTGGGACGAATGGTTCCCGGAACTGGCCCGCGTGTACTCCCTGGGCGGTGCCGAAATCCTGGTCTACCCCACGGCCATCGGTTCCGAACCGGACCACCCGGACTTCGATACCCAGCCGCTGTGGCAGCAGGTGATCGTGGGCAACGGCATCGCCAACGGACTGTTCATGATCGCCCCGAACCGCCATGGCAGCGAAGGAACCCTGAACTTCTACGGATCCTCCTTCATCTCCGATCCGTACGGCCGCATCCTCGTCCAGGCACCGCGCGATGAGTCCGCAGTCCTGGTGGCTGACCTGGACCTCGACCAGCGCAAGGACTGGCTGACGCTCTTCCCGTTCCTCGCCACCCGCCGCCCGGAAACGTACGCCCGCCTCACCGAACCGGTGAACGCTGATGCGCCGCTCGGCTCCCAGCCCCAGGCGGTCTCCGCGTGAGCGCCTGGCGCATGCCGTCGGAAACGGCCCCGCAGGACCGCGTCTGGATGGCCTTCCCCACCGGCGGCTACACCCTGGGCGAAACCGAGGAAGAGGCACACGCCGCTCGCTCCACGTGGGCGGCCGTCGCCAACGCCATCCTTGAGTTCGAGCCGGTCACCATGGTGGTAGCGCCCGACGACGTCGAAACGGCCGCGCGCTACTTGGACCCTCGCGTCGAGGTACTGACGGCGGAACTGAACGACGCCTGGATGCGGGACATCGGACCGTCCTTCGTGCTCGATGCCAACAAGAAGCTCGGCGCCGTGGACTGGATCTTCAACGGCTGGGGTGGCCAGGACTGGGCCGCGTGGGACAAGGACTCCCTCATCGCCGAATACGTCTCCGGCCGGTCCGGGGTCCAGCACCTCCCGTCCGGCATTGTCAACGAGGGCGGCGGAATCCAGGTTGACGGTGAAGGCACCGTACTGGTGACCGAAACCGTGCAGCTGGACCAGGGCCGCAACCCGGGCCTGACCAAGGCCGATATCGAGGAAGAGTTGGCCCGCACCATCGGGGCGACGCACGTCGTGTGGCTCCCCCGCGGCCTGACCCGTGATTCCGAGAAGTTCGGAACCCGAGGCCACGTGGACATCGTGGCAGCCATCCCCAGCCCGGGAACGCTCCTGGTCCATTCGCAGCAGAACCCGGAACACCCGGATTACAAAGTCTCCCGGGAAATCATCGACTTCCTGCGCACCACCCATGACGCAGCAGGCCGGGAGTGGAACATCATCGAGGTTCCCGCACCGGAAACACTCACCGACGACGAGGGGTTTGTGGACTACAGCTACATCAACCACCTCGTAGTCAATGGCGGGGTCATCGCCTGCAGCTTCAACGACCCCATGGACGAGAAAGCCCTCCGCATTCTCGCCGATGCCTACCCCGGCCGCCGCGTGGTCAGTGTTGACGCGCGCGAGCTCTTCGCACGGGGTGGCGGCATCCACTGCATCACGCAGCAGCAGCCTACGGCCATCTAGAAAGGGCCTTCCATGAGCCAGACAATCCGCAGCAGCACTGACGCTGCAACGTCGCATGACATCAGCGGCAAGGGACTGAAGACGGGGCAGTTGGGGCTCCTCGCCGTCGTCGTTCTTGGCATTTCAACCATCGCCCCGGCGTATACGCTCACCAGCGCGCTTGGACCCACGGTCAACGAAGCCGGGCTTCAGCTGCCCGTGATCTTCCTGATCGGGTTCATTCCGATGATCCTGGTGTCCCTTGCCTACCGGGAACTCAACGCAGACTCCCCGGACAGCGGAACCACGTTCACCTGGGTCACCAAGGCGTTCGGCCCCTGGGTGGGCTGGATGGGCGGTTGGGGCCTGCTGGCAGCCAACATCATCGTCCTGTCCAACCTGGCCGGCGTGGCCGTGGACTTCTTCTACCTGTTCCTGGCCCAGGCAACCGGCAACCCGGAACTCGCCGACCTCGCCGGTGACAAGGTCATCAACGTCCTCACCTGCTTCGTCTTCGTGGCACTGGCAGTGTGGGTCAGCTACCGGGGCCTGCACACCACCAAGATCGTGCAGTACGGCCTGGTGGGGTTCCAGCTGCTGGTTTTGGGCCTCTTCGTGGCCATGGCCTTCGCCAACTGGTCCACTTCGGAGACCGCCGTGCCGTTCAGCTGGGACTGGTTCGACGTCACCAAGATTGAAACCTTCGGGCAGGTAGCGGCCGGCATCTCGCTCTCGATCTTCGTGTACTGGGGCTGGGATGTGTGCCTCACCGTGAACGAGGAGACCGCCAACGGCAAGAAGACAGCGGGCGCAGCAGGAACCCTGACCGCAGTGATCGTGCTGGGCATCTACCTGCTGGTTACCATCGCCACCATGATGTTCGCCGGCGTTGGGGACACCGGAATCGGGCTGAACAACGAGGAGAACCACGCCAACGTGTTCACGGCCCTCGCGTCACCGGTGATGGGACCGTTCGCGATCCTCATGTCCCTCGCGGTCCTCTCGAGTTCAGCGGCCTCACTCCAGTCCACGTTCACGTCGCCGTCCCGCAGCCTGCTGGCCATGGCGCACTACGGCGCCCTGCCCGAGCGTTTCAGCCACATGAGCAAGAAATTCTCGACGCCGGGCTTCGCCACCATCGCTGCCGGCGTCCTGTCCGCGGGCTTCTACGCGGTGATGCACGTGATCAGCGAAAACGTCCTGAACGACACCATCCTGGCCCTGGGCCTGATGATCTGCTTCTACTACGGGCTCACCGCCATTGCCTGCGTTTGGTATTTCCGGAACAGCGTCTTCACGAGCGCCCGCAATTTCTTCCTGCGGCTCCTGTGCCCGCTGCTGGGTGGCGTTGGACTGTTCGTCGTGTTCCTGCAGACGGCCGTGGACAGCTGGGCTCCGGAGTTCGGCAGCGGCTCGGAGATCTTCGGTGTGGGCCTGGTGTTTGTCCTCGGCGTAGGGATCCTGGCGATGGGTGCGGTGGTCATGCTGATCATGTCCCGCGTGCGGCCGGGGTTCTTCCGCGGAGAGACCATCCGCAAGGACACCCCTGCATTGGTGGTCCCCGAGTAGGCCTGACCTGCCCTGACCCGACCTGCCCCAACCACGCGCAGTTCGCTGGAAAGCTGCCGGTTCGCACGGAATTTTCCGTACGAACCGGCAGCTTTCCCCGTGTGCGGCCGTGTCTTGTGAGGCCTACCAGTGGTGCGCCACGTCCACTACCAGGCGCGAGCCGCCGTCGGGCCCGTCCAAGGTGAACACCCGGAACGGAAGCCGGGCACGGACACCTAGCCCCACGCTCGTGTAGCCTTCGAAGCTGCCCGCATAGGCTACCTGTCGGAATGTCTGGTAGCCCGAGACGTTGGAGAGCTCGGCCTTCGCCGCAGGAACATACGTAGCTTGGCCGCCCTGGTTGTAGGACGGAGCCGTGACAGTCACTTGGAGATCGGCGTCGCCCAGCAACGGGATCTCAAAGCCCGAGCCATCCTGGACCACCACCGGAACGTACTGCACGGAGTATCCGGCCACTTTGCCGGAAAGGTCGATCACCAAACGGTCGTAGCAGGCCTGTTGGCCTGTGCGGACGTTCGTGACATTCGCGGAGCTCATGTCCGGATCGGCCTTTGCCAGCGATCCCCACATGATCCCGCAATACGGTGATGCCGAGGCAGGGCCCGGCGCCACCAGCCCGAGACCGGCAACCGCGACCACGGCTCCCATTCCGGCGCTGATTTTCCTCATTTTTTGCCCCCTTCAAGGCGGGTTGGATACCACCAGAATAGGAGCGTCACCCCGCATTTGGACCGCTCGTTTCCGCTTCGGCGCCCAACCGTTAGGGGGATATTTCGGTGGTCACGGAAAGGTCATGCAGTGGGCATTTTGGCTCCCCTGGAACGCCATTCCTTGTAGTTCCGGCACCCCGTTCGTAACCCAAGATCACGTGACCGTGGCGTGATATTGGGCACGTAAAAACCCCACCCGGCCATTCCTGGTCAGATGGGGTCCGTTGCGCCGCGAAGTGGCTCAGCCTTCGCAGTCCTTGCAGTATTTAAGGCCGTTCTTTTCCAACGCCACCTGGGACCGGTGACGGACCAGGAAACAGGAAGCACAGGTGAATTCATCCGACTGCTCGGGAACCACCACAACGGTCAATTCTTCATTTGAAAGATCGGCGCCCGGGAGGTCGATGCCTTCGGCGGTGTCGTTTTCATCGACATCGATGACAGCAGTCTGGGCACCGGTCCCACGGGACTGTTGAAGGGCTTCAAGCGATTCAGCGGGAGACTCTTCTTCGGTCTTGCGCGGGGCGTCGTAATCAGTAGCCATAAGGTTCGCTTTCGTTGCTGCATAAGTGCCATTCCGGCACCTCAGTGCAGCAGTTTAGGGCAAAGAACCCGCATTCCACGAATACTGTGTCCAACACGACACCACGGTGCCATTTCGCTTGGATTTACGCTGGTTTCGCTGCGGTAATGCCTAGCCCGCCAAGGCCTGTTCCACAATGTACTCGGCAATGGCCATGGACGACGTAGCCCCAGGTGACGGTGCGTTCCGTACCAAAACCATGTCCCGGCGTCGGGCAATCACAAAGTCGTCCACCAGCGAACCGTCGCCATTCATGGCCTGGGCGCGCACGCCGCGGGTGCCGGGAACCACCGTGGCACCTTCCAACGAGGGCACAAACCGCATGGCCTCCCTGATGAATTTCTTTTTGCTGACTACCGTTTGGAACTCACGGATGGCCGAAGGGACATTCTGGCGGGCGAAATTCCAAAACCCTGGGAACATCGCGTAATTCAGCACGTCCCGGGCATTGACATCCTTCCAGGAATACGATTCCCGGCCGAAGGAAATGAAGGCGTTGGGACCGAGCATCATTTCGCCGTCAATGCGTTTGGTGAGGTGCACGCCCAGGAAGGGATGTTTGGGATCCGGAACCGGGTAGATGAGTCCTTTGACCTGGTTGCGGGCTTCGGCTCCCAGCAGGAAGTACTGTCCGAAGAAAGGAACAATCCGCGGCGTCTTCGGCTCCCCCGTCGCCGCAGCGAGCCTGTCCGACTGGAGCCCTGCGCAGGCAACCACCAGGTCGTAGTGCTCTCCTCCCTTCTTGGTGTGGACAACAACTCCGCTGGCCTGCTGTTCCAGGGAGGTGACCTCCTGGCCGAGGCGGATCTGGCCGCCCGCGACGCGGACGTCGTCGGCGAGCGCGTTGGTGATGGCCGCGTAGTCCACGATCGCCGTTTCCGGCGAGTGGAGGGCGGAAAGCCCGACGGCGTTCGGCTCCACCTCGCCGATCTGGTGGGCGTCGAGCATTCGCACCCCCGGAACCCCGTTGGCCGTGGCGCGGGCGAAAATGTTGTCCAGGCGCTTGGCTTCTTCGGGGGTCTGGGCGATCACGAGCTTGCCGCAGGCCTCATAGGGGAGGTCCTTCTCGGCACAGAACTCCTGAAGCAGCCCCACTCCCCTGCGGCAAAGGGTTGCCTTCAGTCCACCAGGCTCGTAGTAGAGGCCAGCGTGTACCACCCCCGAGTTGTGGCCCGTCTGGTGCCCCGCGAGCTTGTCCTCTTTCTCGTAGAGGGTGACGTGGGCGCCGTCGAGCTTGTTCGCGAGTTCGCGTGCCACGGCCACCCCAATGATGCCGCCCCCAACCACTGCGCAACGTCTGATGCTCCTGGCCTGTGCAGGGTTGGTCATGTCACTCCTCGTCGTTGGGGCTGGTCTTCAGCATGCCACGGCTTGGTCCATGGGATACGAAAAGGGGCGGCACATGGTGTGCCGCCCCTTTTCGGGTAATGCGGGGTCCTTATGCGGTGGGCACGTCGAAACGCTGGCCGGCCGGGTTGGACGGGAGCAGCGTCAGGACGAGGACAGCCAGGGCTCCGAGGAACGGAACCAGGACGAGCAGGACAAGCCAGCCGCTGAAGTTGCCGTCGTGCAGGCGGCGGACGGTCAGGGCGATGGACGGAACGATCGTCGCGAGGCCCCAGACGGCAATCAGGATGAAGCCAACAACGGCACCCGGTCCGGGAACGGAGGTTCCGTTGGAAACCGTGGCACCGGCGGCACCCAGGATAGTGGTCAGAAGGTTCAAAACGAAGCCCACGACAGCGGCAACCAGTGCCCACCACCAGTACTCACTGCGGCTCGCACGGCCCGTGAACGCTGTGTACTTCTTGAAGAAACGCTGGACAGCAGCGCCAATGGGTGCGCCGTAGTAGGGAGCCCACAGCGGCGGTTCGCCGCCCTGTGCGCCGTAGGGCTGGGTCTGCTGAGGTTGTTGCTGATAGCTCATTGGTATATCCCCCGGTTAGGTGTGAGTCGAACTCAGACGTGTACTCATTCTGATGAGTCGTTGCTCATCGTAATGCTCTTGGGCTGGCAAAGGCAGTTGAACGGACAAAATTAACCGGGATTTATCCCTTTGACGGAATGTTTCCGGCTTCGTCGGTGTCAGCCAACCAAGCCCCCTGCCATCAGCCCACCTTCACGTGGAGGCCCAAGACGTTGGCTATCGCAACGAGCGCTCCCAGCCCTGGGTTGCCGGTTCCAGTCTCCACAGCCCGGACAGTTCGCTCGGCAACTCCCGCAAGTTCGGCCAAGTCCCGCTGGTTGAGCGAGGCTTCCCTGCGGGCCTCGCGGACCGTCCGTCCGATTGCCAGTGCATCATTCATGGATTACTCACCGCCTCCGGCAAGATCCTGCCGTTATACGTGATTCAGGAGCCAATTGTGGCGCCTAGGCAGCGAATCGGCAATATCCTGCCGATTGCGCCCGGGGTGGCCTACTCGCCGCTCTTCGGATAAGCGCCCATCAACGCCGCCGAAATGATCCAGATCGCCCCCATGGCCACCACCATCACGGCACCGCCCAACCCCGCGGCCGAGGCTGCCACCGCCGCGCCACCCGCTGATGCACTGGCTCGGAATCCGGCGCTGACAGTGAAGATCTGTGACTTGAGGTGCGGCGGGCTAAGCCGGTTCCGCAGGAACAGCATGGCGGCAGTCGAGGGTGCGGTGAACGCGCCGGACAATCCGATGGCCAAGACCGTCCAGAGCGTGCCGAAGTTCAACGCGGCCACCGCAGTCAACAGTCCGGTGGCCAGGAAACCCGCCAGCATCACGAATTCCGGCGAGCGTCGCGTGGGCCGCGCCGTCTCGTAAAGCGCCCCGAGAAGACTGCCCACGGCAAAGGACGTCACCACTGCTGCGCCTTCGCTGGGCGATCCGACGCGTTCCACGGACAACGCGATGGCCGCAACGGCCAAACCGCCTTGCCCCAACTGGGTCAGGGTGGACGACGCCGTCATCACAGCCAGCGGACGATGCGAGAAGATCATGCGCAGTCCCCCTTTGACGGCCTGCCAGGGCGAGCCACCCGATCGGCCATGGGGCCGGAGCCGCACGGCCCGTATCGCCAAGGAACCGAGGGCCGCCGCAACAGCCAACACCCACAGGGCAGCCTGCGCCGGGAGTAATACGGAAATGATCGCTACCAAGGCAGGACCGGCCACGGCGGACACGTTGTAGGACAGCGCGTCATAGGCGAAGGCGCGGCGGCCATCCGGGATGGCACCGGACACGAAACTGGAGAGCCCTCCCATATAGAAGGGTGACACGGCGCCGGCCAGAACCAGGAGGACGAACACTACCGGCAGCGGAACCTGTCCGATGAACGCTGCAGCGGCAAACGCGATGGCCGTCAGGATACCGGATCCCGCCACCAACAAGCGGGGGCGGCGGGTCCGGTCCAGGGCAGTGCCCACCAAGGGTGCGGCCAGCACGCTGGGACCCAGCGACGCCGCGACCAGCAAGCCCCCGACGGCGACGTCCCCCAATTGCTGGACGGCCAGGATGGGCAGGGCTACTGCGGCACCGGCACTCGCCATGCGTGGCGGAACTGAAGCGGCGAGATATCCGAGCGCGCCCATGTGTGATGGAACCCCTTGTGAGCCTGGGAAGTGAGTCTTTCCAGCACCTTAGCCCACGCTTGACAGGACCCGTGGCGCGCACGACTCTTGGCGTCGTGAGATGCTTGAAGCGGTCATGGGGGCCTGCGCATCTGACAAAAATGTAGCGGTCGTGGTCGTTTCTACTATTTGGAGTTGTCATGGGTCCGCTGCTTGCCGATGTTGAAACACCGCGCCTCGCGGCCGCGGAGATCGGCAACGATGTTGGTCTCTTGCTGGGGAAGCTCCACGACGCCGGCTCCGCCCTCAACAAGCACACCCTGGGCGACTTCCGCCTCCGCGAGCGCACCTTCTCGGTACTGACACTTGCCTGCAGTGGTTTGGACGCCACGCAACGCGAGATTGCCGAATTCCTCAGCCTCGACCTCAACCAGGTGGCGGGCCTGGTGGATGATCTGGAACACCGCGGGCTGGTGGAACGCGCCCCCGGACAACGGAACAGGCGCTCCAGGGCCATCGTCTCCACGGGTGAGGGACGCCGGATCCACAACAAGATCCGCTCGGAGCTGGACGCTTGCGAACAACAGCAGCTCGCCCACTTGAGCGAGGACGAAGTGACGCAACTGAAGACCCTGCTCCGCAAAGCCCTTTGGGGCTAAGTATCTGACGGAACTTAGTGCTCACAATACTGACCACTAAAGCACTTAATGGTCGTAATCCTGACCATTAAGGTCTATGCTGACATCATGGCAATGTCGCGGACCTCCAGCAGAACCCAACGGACGGCCGCCACCCTCGGCGAACAATTGCTCACGTGGCGGAGGCTCCTGGGGCTCACCGCGGCGCAAGTCGCAGATCGGGCCGGCATAAGCCGCAATACACTCCGAAAGATTGAACACGGGGAGTTGGGCGTGGGCTTGGAAGCCTTTCTCGACGTAGCCAGAGTACTCGGCCTAAACGAGCAACTAAATAAGGCCCTGGACCCCTACGAAACGGATTTTGGCCGTGCCCGCGCCGACCAGATACTCCCTGAGCGCGTACGACGATGACGAATCCCGTCGAGGTAGACCTCGAGCTGGCCACTGGCCCAATCAACGTCGGCAGGGCCTACTTAGTTGCTCGGCGGGGTGTCACCACTACGAGCTTCACCTACTCCCCCACCTTTCTGGCCCATCCTGACTCGTACGCCATCGATCCGGCGCTCCCTGTCACCCGTGGAAGCCACACGGTCAAGGGTCTGCCCGGAGCGTTCGCCGACGCCTCGCCTGATCGTTGGGGCCGGCACATAGTCACCAAGAGAGTCCAAACTGAAGCCAGGAGCCTTGGAAAAAATCCGGGTACGCTAACCGACCGGGACTTCCTGCTAGGGGTATCGGATGTCACGCGACAAGGAGCTCTTCGGTTCCGCCTCGTGGACGGTCCGCATCTGAGCGATGGCACCGACGTGCCCAAGCTCGTCCAACTCCCGGAACTCCGGGCAGCCGCTCATGAAGCCGAATTGGACACCGGGAACCTCGCTGCACTAAAGAAGCTACTGGACTCCGGAACGGCGAGCCTTGGAGGCGCGAGGCCAAAAGCATCAGTCCAGGACGGCTCCGAGCTTGCCATAGCCAAGTTCGCGCATCAAGGAGACCAATGGAAAGTCATCGCATGGGAAGCGGCGACCCTCAAGTTGGCCCGTGACGCGGGGATCAAGACTCCTGCCTTTAGCCTTCATCATGTGGGCACAAACGACCCGGTTCTTGTGCTGGATCGCTTTGACAGGCTCACGAGTCAGCGGATCAACTACGTATCGGCCATGACCATGCTTCAGCAGGAAGACGGCACACACGGAGACTATCTTGATCTTCTGGATGTCATCGACGAACATTCGGAAGCTCCTTCCGAGGATCGCGAAGAACTATTCCGGCGAATAGCTTTCAATTACGCCGTCAACAACACAGATGATCACCTTAAAAACCACGGCTTCATCCGAGGAAGCAATGGGTGGCGCCTATCCCCGGCCTTCGACGTCAACCCCAACCCGGACGTCAATTCCGAACACGCCACTTCAATCGATGGCGCTACGAAACGGGAGTCCGGACTCCGGGCATTGATGGGCGTTTCGGAATACTTCGTCAGTGCCGACAAACGGGATGCCATTCTGTCGGCCATTCTCCGGTCCGTCACCCAGTGGCGGGAAGCAGCGGTTAGCTGCAGGATTCCTGCAGCCGAAGTTGAATTGTTCACACCGCTCTTGGATGCACGCCCGCATATCTGGTAGACGTCCGGAGAACGCTCTCCCTCACAGCAGCCGCAAGACCGGGCAGGTCACCCCGCCCGGCCCAGCACATCAGGCTAAGAGACCCGCTCCACCGCGAACTCGTGACGCCCGGATCCCACCTCGAGTGCCTCCTGTCCGGGCAACTCAACCCGCGCCGTGGTACCGGTGGGAATATCGACGACGGCGGTGAGGCCGCCGTCGTCCTCTCGCCACAGGACCGAGGCGGTTCCGTAAGGAGTGTCATGCCGCGCTGATGCCCACGTGAGCCCCCCACCGGGCTGTGGCTTCACGAGGATTTTCCGGTATCCCGGCTCCAGGGGCGCGAGACCCGCCACGGTACGGTGCATCCAGTCGGCCACCGCTCCCAAGGCGTAGTGGTTGAAGGATGTCATCTCTCCCGGGTTGATCGAACCGTCCGGGAGCATGGAATCCCAGCGTTCCCAGATGGTAGTGCCGCCCTGTCCCACAGCGTAGAGCCACGATGGACACTCCTTCTCAAGGAGCAGATCATAGGCCGCGTCGATTTCGCCGGACGTGGTAAGGGCGTCGGACACCACCGGAGTTCCAGCGAAGCCCGTTCCGATCCGGTTACGGTTGGCCCTGACCAGTTGGGCCAGGCGGGTGCCCGCGTGTTGGGCGGTATCCACATCAGGGAAGAGGTCGAAGACAATCGCGAGCGCGTATGCCGTCTGGGCGTCGCTGGTCATGGTGCCATCGGCAAGGATGTACTCGGCGGCGAACGCAGCGGCCACCTCGCGTGCCAGCGAAAGGTACCGGAGTTCATCGTCGGATTTCCCGAGGACGGCGGCGGACCTGGCAAGGTGGCGCGCCGACCAGGCGAAGTAGGCCGTCGCCACGAGGTGTGGATCGGTCATGGCCTGGGTTGGGTCTTCAGGGGGTGCCGTGGGGTCGAGCCAGTCACCCAGCTGGAAGCTGCCATTCCAGAGACGGCTTTCGCCTGCAAGCCGTTCCAGCAAGTCAACCCAGCCCTTGGCGCTTTCGTACTGCGCGGCCAGGATTCCAGGGTCGTTGAAACGCTCGTGCAAGGTCCAAGGCGTCAGGACGGCGACGTCTCCCCAGACTGCCCCCGGCCGGATGGGCGTCCAGTAGTTCCCGCCAGGAATCACGGGCGCATACCAAGGCACCGTGCCGTCCGGAAGCTGTTCTGCGGCCACGTCCTTGAGCCACGAGGACAGCATTCCCGAGCAGTCGTAGAGGAAGCTGGCCGTGGGTGCGAAAACCTGGATGTCGCCGGTCCATCCCAACCGTTCGTCACGCTGCGGGCAGTCCGTCGGGATGTCAACGAAGTTGCCCTTCATGCTCCACAGCACGTTGTCATGCAAACGGTTCAGCTCGGGATTGGAGCTCTCGAACCAGCCGGTCCGCTCCATGTCTGTGTGGTACACCCGTGCTACAACGTTTTCAGCGATGTCACCGCCGGACCACCCCGTGATTTCGGCGTAGCGGAACCCGTGGATGGTAAACCGCGGTTCCCACGTTTCAACTCCGCCGCCGGCCAAGGTGAACGTGTCCGTGGCATCTGCCTCGCGCAGCGGCCTGGTGTACAGCTCGCCGTCCTGCAGGACCTCTGCATGCCGCAAGGTCACGGTATCCCCGGCCCGGCCGGCTACGGTGATGCGGAGCCTACCCACCAGGTTCTGGCCGAAGTCGATCAGTGTCTTGCCCGATGGCGACGCCCAGACACTGACCGGCCGGACTTCGTCCGTGCAACGTACCGGGGGTCCTTCCGGAGCAACCAGCGTGCGGGGATCGCGTTCGACGCCGGTCACCGGCTCCCAGCCGGCGTCGTCGAAACCGGGGCTGCTCCAGCCCTCCGGCCACTCCCGGGCGTCGTACTTTTCGCCCTTATACAGGCTCGCCAACAGGACAGGGCCATGCGAAGCCTTCCACGTCCCGTCCGTACCCACCACGGTGACGCTGCCGTCATCGTGAGTCACCTGAAGCTGGGCCAGGAGCGCAACCTTGTCTCCGTAGAGGTTGGCATGTCCGCCCCGGAAGCCGATACGTCCCCGGTACCAACCATCAGCGAGCAGGGCTCCCATGGCGTTGTCCCCTGCTGCCAGGTGTTCCGTGACGTCGTAGGTGTAGTACCGCAGCCTCTTGCCGTAGACCGTCCATCCGGGCGAAAGAGCATCGTCGCCCACCCTTTGGCCGTTGATCTCCATCTCGTAGAGCCCATGGGCGGTCACGTAAAGCCGCGCTGAGGTGACGGGACGGTCCAACGTGAATGTGTGCCGCAGCAAGGGTGGGCGCCGGTCCGCGTCCGGATCCTCGTCCCAGGCGGGCGTGATCGCGGTTGCCGTCCAGTCCGAGGGGTTCAAGAGACCGGTTTCGACGGCGGATGGCTGGCTCCAGTTGCTGGGTTCGGACTCGTCAGTCCCCCACACACGGACGCTGATCTCCGCGCGCTGGGCCGACCCCAGTGCCTCAGCCGGCCAAGGAACGAGGACCGACTCGGCGGACTCGATCCGCGCGCTGGTCCACGTTCCACCATTGACGGCAACGGACAACTGGTAGGCCTCCTGGACCCAGCCCGGTTCAGCGGAGGTCTTCCAGGAAATTCGTGGCTTGTCGACACCGATCCCCATGGCTTGCGGAAGGTGTTCGAAGGTTGCCGGTTGCACGAGGGCAGGCATGGGTGAGTCTCCTTGCAGGGTGAGTCGGTGGTTTCGGTGTGTGGGCGCCTTAGCCCTTAACTGCTCCGGCGGTCATGCCTGCCACGATCTGGCGATTGAAGAACAGGTACATGATGAACGGCGGGATGGTGATGAGCAGGATGTTCATGAAAAGCAGGTTGTAGTTGGTGGTGAACTGGCTCTGGAAGTTGAACAGCGTCAGCTGCACCGTCGCGTTTCCGTCTCCGGGCAGGAAGTACAGCGGGTTTTGGAAGTCGTTGAAGATGTGGACGGATTGGACCACGATCACTGTGACAATCACGGAGCGCAGCAACGGGAAAATGACCCGGAAGAACAGCCTGATGGGTCCGCAGCCATCGATCACCGCGGCCTCGTCCAGTTCCTTGGGGATGGAAGCGATGAAGGCCCGGAACAACATGACACAGAAAGAAAGCCCAAAGGCCACCTCGATCAGGATCAAGCCCGGAAGCGTCTTGAAAAGGCCCATGCCTTGGAGGACCCAAATGGTGGGGACGATGGCCGGCGGGATGATCAGGCCTGCGAGGATCAGGAAGTTGGCAACACCGTTCCAGCGCGTCTTACGACGCTGCAGGACCCAGGCCACCATGGCCGCCAACACCACCAGGATGGCCACGCTGACGACGGTGAGGATGGTGCTGTTGATGAATGCAGTGACCAGCATGAACTTGCGGGCGGACAGGACCTGGGTGAAGTTCTCCACGAACTGGAAATTGGTGGGCCAGGCAAAATCCAGTTTTGCAGCCTGCTTCCTGTCCTTCACTGCCGTCAGCACCATGAAGAGCAGCGGGATGATAAAAACGATGACGCTGAGGGCGATGGCCAAAATGCCCAAGCCATAGCGTTTGAGGGTGGCGGTCACTGTTCAACCTCCTTGCGGTTCAGGAACATGGACAACGGCAGGATGATGGCCGTGACGATCAGGAACAGGACCACGTTTCCGGCCGTGGAGAGGCCGTAGAAACCGGCTTGGTACTGCTTGTAGATCACAGACGCGATGACGTCGGAGGTAAATCCCGGGCCGCCTTTGGTCATCGCCCAGATCAGGTCGAAGGAACGGAGGCCGCCGATCAGGGAAAGGATGATTACCGTGGCCGTCGCGGGACGGGCCAGGGGCAAGGTGATGTTGAAGAAGCTCTTGAAGGAACTCGCGCCGTCCATCTTGGCCGCCTCGAAGTACTCCTGCGGGATGGAGACGATACCTGCGATGTAGATAACCGTGGCCAGGCCAACACCCTTCCAGACATCCACCAGGGCCACCGAGACCAGTGCCCAGGCCGGGTCCGTGAGCCAGCCGGGGCCGTCGATGCCAAGAGCGGCCAGTCCCTGGTTGATCATGCCGTTGTTGGGGTCCATCAGAGTGGTGAAGACGATGCCAACGCCAATGCTGCTGAGCAGGACCGGAAAGAAGATCACCGAGCGGAGATATCCACGGGCGATGATCTGCGAGGTCAGGAGGACTGCCAGCAGCATGCCCAGGACCACTTTCAGCGTGGAGGTCACCACGCCGTAGATGAAGGTGTTGGTGAGGCCCTTGATCAGTGCCGGCTCCTGGAAGAACTGCACGAAGTTGTCGAGCCCGATGAACGTGAACTCGTTGAGGTTCCAGCGCGTCAGGCTGAAGAAGAAAGAGACAACTGTCGGGACCAGGAACAGGGCCGTGTAGATGACCGCTGCGGGAAGGTAGAACCAGTAGGGGTAGGACGACTTGCCCTTGCGGCGCTTGGCCGGAGCGGCCACCGCACCGGTGCGTACCGCCGTCGTTGGTGTTGCGGTGTTCAGTGTCATGAGAGTTCTCCAAGGGCCGCCCAGGCCGTTCGCCCGGGCGGCTGGTGGTTGAGGAGTCAGTTCCAGCCGGGCAGGTTGAGCTGCTTGGCTTGCTTCTTGACGTCCTCGTCGTAGAGGGCGGCGCCATCCTTAGCGGAACGGATTCCCGATCCCACTTCGACGGTGATCTGCTCCAGGGCCGGGCCCTTCACAGGGGACAGGAATTCCAGGGCCGGACTGTTCTTGGACGCGTCCTCGAAGAACGGGAGCATGTCCTTGACTGCGTTCGGAACGTCGGACGGCAGCTCGCAGTCCTTCACCAGGTATGGTCCTGCAGCGCCAACGGCGGCAGTCTGCGCATCGCAGCCAGCTTTGCTGGCGATGAAGGCCTGGAGTTTCTTGGCTTCTTCGAGATTCTTGGTGGATTTGGGGATGTAGGTGCCACCGGGCATCCACACCGTCAGTTTGTTCTTGGAGGCGTCGTCGCCCGGGAGCGGGAAGAGTCCCAGGTCATTGAGCTGGTCTGGGTATGTCACCTTGATGTTGTTGATGGCGAAGCTAAGGATCGGGTACTGAGCGCCCTCACCGTTGACCAGCTTCTCCTGGGCTTGCTGGTAGGTGGTGGAGGCGTAGTCATCGTTGAAGAGTCCGGCCTTACCCGCCTCCTCCAGGTGCTCAAAGCCCTTGATCGCTGCGGCGTTGGTGGAGTATTTGGCTTTGTTGGCTGTGTAGTCTGACGGGAAGTCCGGATCGGCCGTCACAACGTTCGCGAAGTCCCCCAGGACGAAGAGCTGTGATGTCCAGGTGGTTTGGTAGGACTGAATGATCGGCGCGATGCCGGCGTCCTTGATCTTGCGGCTGTTGGCCATGAACTCATCCCAGGTCTTGGGGATGGAGAGTCCGAGCTTCTCGTAGACCTTCTTGTTGTACAGCACCGCCCCCGCCATGCCTGTGCTGAAGGGGACACCGTAAACCTCTTTCCCGGACGTCACCACCGGCTTGAAGGAATCCGCAACGTTTCCGAGGTAGGACTCGCTGGTGATGGGCTGGAGATTGTGCTCCGGGTTGATCTGCTGCAGCAGGGACCCGGTGTTGTAGTTGAAGACGTCCGCCATGTCACCAGTGGAGAGGCGTGTCTTGACGATGTTGTCACCGTCGCCGCCCTGGGGGCGGGTTTCAATTTCCACTTTGATGCCGGGATTTGCGGCGGTGAACTCCTCAGCCACCTTCTCGGCGGAGCTTACGGTGTTTTCAGCATTGTCCACCAGCCACGTGATGGTCTTCTGCTCTCCCCCACCGGCGTTACTGCTTCCCCCGCTGCAACCGCTCAGAGCCAAGGCCAGGACGGTCACTCCGCCAGCCAAGGCAGCCAAGCGGTGTTTCCTCGTAGCAGCCATCTTTACCTCCTCGTAAAGCCACAGCCTCAGCGAGCCTGTGGAACGTTTCAAAAGGACCCTGCGCACACTGATTGGGCCATATGTTTGATCGTGTAGATCGGTCTACGTTTGTCTACTGTAAGTCATGTCACAGTGCTTGCCAAGAGTTTTTTGTAGATCAATCTACAATTACGTGCAGGGACACTGTGGAGAAGGGGATTTCCAATGACGGAGCAGCTCAAGCGCGCCACCATCAGCGACGTCGCGGAGCATGCCGGCGTGTCCCGGGCGGCAGTGTCCAAGGTCCTGCGCAACGCCTACGGCGTCAGCCCTGCCATGAGGACCAAGGTGGAGGAATCCATGGCTGCCCTCAACTACCGCCCCTTGGCGTTGGCCCGGGGCATGCGGGGGAACAGCTATACGCTGGGCGTTTTCCTGGTGGACCTCTCCAACACGTTCTTCTCCGTCCTGGTTGAAGGCGTGCGCGACGTTGCCGAAGAACTTGGTTACCAAGTCCTCATCGGCCAAGCGCGCCACGGGCTCGACGCCCAGAAAAAACTCATCGAGGCCATGGTCGACCGCCGCATGGATGGCCTCCTGCTCATCGCACCGTTCGGACCAAATGAGGAACTGGAACGCCTGGGCAGCACCATTCCGGTAGTAGTCCTCGGGCGGCACGGTCCGGCGAAACACTTCGACACCGTTGCCAGCGACGACATTGCGGGCAGCGCCCTCATCATCGACCACCTCGTCTCACTGGGACACGAGCGGATCTCCATGCTCGCCAACACCCAACCGGACAGTGAGCCGGGCATGCCGCAGACCGTCCGTCGCCGGGGTTATGACCTGGCCATGGAAAAGTACGGACTCTCGGAGTGGATCGATCACGTCCCCGGCCGTTGGGGCTACGCAAGCGGTCTCGAAGCCGGGCGCTCCATTGCCGCAAGGTCACACCGCCCAACTGCCCTGCACGGCGGCGCCGACATCGCGGCCCTGGGCGCCTTTACCGGCCTTTTCGATGCCGGCGTCAACATCCCGGGAGACATTTCCGTGGTGGGATACGACAATGTTCCCGCTGCCTCGCTCCCGCCGATTGGGCTCACTACGGTGGACCAATCCGGCGTGCAAATGGGCCGTCAGGCGGCAGAATTGCTGCTTTCCCGCATTGAGGGCCGCGGCGAGTCGGAGCATATACTCGTTCCTCCGCGGCTTATCGTCCGGAAGACCACCGCACCGCCAATCGGTTAGCCTCCCCCGAAACCCGTAGACAAGTGCACAAGCAAATGCCAGTCCGATATGCATCCGTCCATATCACCGGGTTTTCAGTTATGCAAGGATCAGAGTTCATATCCCTTTAAGCGTTTCCAAGGCTGCACCCGTGCGGCCCGCACTTTCCGGAATGGACCCATGAATCTCCCTCTCTTCCACGATCCCCTGCAGGGCTCCGTCACCGTCGACGCGCCCCTGCGTGAACCGAGGACGGCACGCGACGCCGCGTTCCGCCGCAACACGCAGCCGAGGACTTCCCAACCGCGCCAGGCCTCGAAACCCAAGCACGGTTCAGGCGTCCTGACGCGCAGCGCCCGCCAGGACAAGGTTGCCGAAGACCTTCAGGCCCTCATCGCGCGCACCGCAGACCGGCACTGACCTCAGGCAACGAGGTTATCCACAGTTCCGCCAGCCGCAATTTGCCTGCCCGCAGCGAGCCATGCCTAGGGTGGCCGCATGACTGTGCCCAGCTTCCAAAACGTCGTCGATGACGCCGCCGTCCTGTTCCTCGAAACCCACCAGATGCAGGACAACCGCTTCGAGGAGTGGGAGTACCAGCGCTGGGATACTGCGGACCAATTCGCAAGCCTCGAGTTCCATTTCGCGGGGCACAGCTCCAAGCATTCGGACACCGCCTTCCTGGGAACCGCGGCTCCCGGACCGCAAAGCTTCCTCTGGGCGTGGGCCAATCCGCACGTTGAGGCATCACCCGCCCAGCAGGCCGTCTTGGACCAGATCCTCGATTTCGGCAAGCACCACAGGATTCCGGAGCTGACCACGGGCGAAGTCCCGTTCACTGCGATCGTGCCGGCGTATGCCGATGACGAGGTCCGCCACAACGGAGCGAAGGGCGGGGCCACCTTGGTGGCGTTCAAGATCGCTGCCGCCGCGCTTCTGATTACCGGCAGGCCAAACCATTTCACGGCGGACATCGGCCGCGGCTCCATGGCCGTAGTCACCTACAACCATGACAGCCTGCAGTTGGGTCCCGCGTCTGCCTTGACGTTCCAGATGCGCCTGATGGAGGGCATCTCCGGCTTGATGATCGAGGACCATCGGCGCGCCGTCGAGAGTTACGCCAGGTTCCGGTTGGGGAGGCCGGTTACGGACGTCTCGCCGGGCGTCGTTGAACTGACGTTCGACGACGGCAAAGTCACCATCGATTTCGACGAGGCGAACCGCGTGGCCAACCTCCATGCATCCTTGGGTGGCGGGAAGTAGGCCAGTGAATGAAAGCCATGTGACAAGACCAGTGTCTGCCGGCCCCGCTAGGATCTCTGGTTGGGGCGTCGCCTTGGCGCCGTATGGAATATCGAAGGGTGCAGCGATGGAACTGGGGGCCACACGCGTTGAAGTGTTCGCCGACGGCCGGGTAACAGTCGGTGGAGAATCCATTTCAACCACCGAGGGAACGGATCCGTATTCGGCGGCCATCACCGTCCTTGCGGGCTATGCCCAGGCGTCCGGCGCTCCGGTCCTCGCTGAGGCCATCGACCACGTCAAGGGACAGGAAGGCCGCTTTCACGTCCACCCGGATGGCCGGGCGGAGGCTCTGGGAAGTTTCCCCGTCGCCGAAAAGACCATCCAGGCGCCGTCCGTCCCCGTGGCAGCCCCTTCGGCCCACTTGGAGACCCAGTTCGTCCGGCCTGACAAGCCGCGTCCCAGCACCGGGTTCCGCAGCGTCCTGTACTCGGCAACGGGCGGCTTCGTGAACCTTGGCCCCAGCGCGAAGGACCAGGACGAGGCCGAACTGGAACGCCGGATTGCCCGCCCGCTGTCAGGGAGCTTCAACACAGCGATCCTGAGTTTGAAGGGCGGCATCGGAAAGACCTCCACCACCGTAGGCGTCGGCATGATCCTGGCCGAGTACCGGGGAGACCATCCCTGCGCCATTGATGCGAATCCTGACAGCGGAGATCTGGCCGAACGCGCACTCGGGGAAATGCTCTACCAGAAGGTCAAACCGCGCACCGTCACGGATATTGTCCGCGACATCGACCACATCAACTCCCTGACCATGCTCACCGACTACATGCACCACGCCAACAGGCTCCACCTGGTGGCCGGCGAGCAGGACCCGGCCTTGTCGGATGCGCTGACTGCCGGGGAATACCTCCGGATCAAACAGCTCGTTTCGCAGTATTACTCGGTGACGCTCACCGACTGTGGCACCGGCGTCTCACACCCGGCCATGGCAGGCGTCCTGCCCGAGGCAACCAACTTGGTCATCGCTTCCGGGTACGCCGTGAGCGGCGCCAAGAGGGCACGGAACACCTTGCAGTGGCTTGCGGACCACGGCTATGAAAACCTGGCCCGCAACGCAATCGTCGTCGTGACGGACAAGGACCAGGTTTCCAGCCGCGTCAACAAGCGCGCCATTGAGGAACACCTCGCGGGGTTCTGCCGGCAGCTCATTACGGTGCCGCACGATCGCGGGGTAGCCGATGGCGACCGCATCTCCCTGGATAAGATCGCTGCGGGAACCCGGCGGGCCTACAAGGAGATCGCAGCGGCAATCGTGGATGGCTACGTCTGAGCAACGGCTCCAGGGAAGGCAGCAACCAAGTGCTGGAACGGGGCCCGGCCGCGCAGCTCGACGTCCGCGTCCAGCTTTTCCGGTAAGCCACGGTGCAGTGAGGGACCCAATACCCTGAGCCGGGGTACCCTGAACCGTTCTCCCCCGACTCGTACAAACCCGTCCACCAGCCCGCGATGACCGTCGATGCCGATTTCCTGGGCGTTCGCTTCCACGGCCGCGTCTGCCAATGCCGGTGCCGAATCTGCTTCCGGTAGCCCGGCAGGCAGCAGGACATCGAAGTTTTCCACCACGCCGGCCTCAGTGCGGTACGCGCTCACGGTGCCGGAAAACCCGTCGCCGGACACCAAGGCGACCCCTTTCGGTGCCTGCCTCTTCAGCTCAGCGGTCAAGGCATCCATGTCCCACGCTTGGTGCAGTGGCTCCGTGAGTCCCATGTACTCCGGACTCAGGGAGCACGCCCCAAGCATCCGCGTCGTAAAGGCGCCCACGGGAAGGTCACCTCCTTCGGCGTGGAGCACACTGCCGAAAAGCACGACGGCGGTACTCGCCGCTGGAGCCTGGTCCCAGCCGACGACGGGGTCCAGCAGCCCATTCCTGATTTTTCCGTGAGGCCCTTCCACCAGCCACAGGATTGCGCTCGCTCTAAGGAAAGACACCAGCGGATAGCTCAGGCACGCCTCGGAAGATGTCTGAAGGGCCAGGGCGTAGCGATCCGGGGCGTTGGCCACGGCTTCGGCCAATTGCCTCCGCAGCCCGGTCCCCACTGAAGGCCGTGGGCCGTGTACTGCGACTGTAAGCAGCGGCGCCGGTTTCACGATCCCCAGTCCGCGTTGATCACCTGCTGGGATTGGGGATCGATCAGCACGCCCTTGGTACCGATCACGGCGATCATCAGAAAGGCCCGGACCGACTCGGCATCTTCCTTGTCAAGAGGAATGTTGACGTCGGAAACCCAGCCCTGCCCACCCAACTGCGTGGCTACGTCGTCGCCGAAGAGCCGACGGAGCTCGCTCTGCGGAACCGGGATGGGCTCGGTGATGAGGCCCAAGGCTTCGCCAGCGAGGCTCAGGATCAAGTCTTGGGAATCCTTGGCTTTCTCATAGGTGAACTTGTTCTCGAACTCCCCCGCGGCATAAGCGAAGCGCTCTTTCCGCGGATCTTCTTCGCAGATCAGGTGGAAGTCATAGCTCATGGGTTTGCACCTCGTTGTGGTGGAAGGACTGGATGGTGGTTGGTGGGCGACCAGTCCGGACAACCCTTGCCCGGCCGGTTGGCAGGGGCACGGGCCGGATGCCGCTGGCCACCGCGCCTTCGCTGCGGTCCCCGGAGAACATGATCACGGGAGCACCGGACGCCCTGGTTCCTGCGATGAAGGTGTCATGGATCAGCAGGCTGCTCCCGCTGGTCCTGGTGGTGACCATGGCGTGGTAACCGATATCCGCTCCGGACGGCAAGTAGCTGGCCAACGCGTGGAGCGGTTGGTTGCCGGTGGCTACGAGGATGTCGTAGTCGTCCACCAGCAGCACGATCCTGGGTTTGCGCAGGGGTTCCTTGGAGCCGTCGCCCAACCGTTCCTTTGCCTGGTCCGAGAGGTACACGGCCAGTTCAGAGGCCCGGTGGCTGTTGGCCGCGTATTCGCCCAGGTAGTCGTCCGGGATGAACCCCTGCGACTGCTGGCGCGGGTCGAAGACGGCAAACACCAAGTCACTGGGCTCGTGGGTGGCCATCAATTGGGCTGCGGCACTCCGCAGGAGGTTGGTGCGGCCGGTCTCCGGATCACCCACCACAATGGCTCCCCTGTCCGTGCCGAACAGCTCAAGGTTCTCCGTACCGCCGTCGTGCTCCCTGAGCCCCAGCGCGATGGTGCCTGGCGCAGCGTCGTGGTTCCCGGGCAGACCCACCAGGCGGGGCAGGACCCGCACAGGCGCAGCGCTCGTGGAGGCGTACTTCCGAAGCGTGCCAGCGAGGGCAGCCAGTTCCTGCCCGGCATTGTCGCGGTCAGGTTCGGTCTCCAACGACGGCAGTGCGAAGTGGCCGATCTTCTTTTCCCTGGTCAGTGCCCGGCCGGGGCGATCCGCACCGATACTGCCCGCAAGCCGGCGGTCCATCGAGTCGGCCGGATCGGTCAGGTGCAGTTCAATCCTGTTTCCGAGCAGCGACTGCCGGTTCATCTTGATGTCGGACCAGTTCCGGGCGCTGACAACCACGTGGACGCCCAAGGTGCTGCCGCGCATCATGACGTCGTCCACGGCTTCTTCAAGCTCGGGAAACTCCGAACCCAGGCTGCCGAACCCGTCGATGAAGAGGAAAGCGTCGGTGCAGCTCAGTTCCGGCAATGCTCCCCTGTTCCGCATGGTCCGCATGGCGTGGAGCGAGTCGAGTTTGTACCGGTCGAAAACCGTTTGCCGGGCGTTGAGCAGGCTTTGGACTTCTTCCACGGTCCGCCGCAGCAGTTCCCGGTTCCCTCTGCCTGCAACACCGCTGCAGTGCGGCAACTCCGCCAGCCCCGCCAGGGAGTTACCGAGCAAGTCCACCGCGTAAAGGTTGACCTCAGCCACGCTGTGGCTCAGCGCCAACGACGCCGCGATGGTACGCAGCGCCGTCGACTTCCCGCTTTGCAGGGCGCCGAGGACGGCCAGGTTGCCGCCGCGGCCGGCCAGGTCCAAGTGCCACGGCCCCTGCCACTGGCGGGCGGGGTCGTCCAGGATCCCAACGGCGGGGCTCAGGTACCGGGGCTGGGCCAGCCGTGGTCCCGTGGACGTGAGGTCCAAGGAAGCACCGGTTTCGGAGAAGGAGACAGCAAAGGGCAACGGCGGCAGCCATACAGGCTGGGTCAAGCGTGGCTGCCCCGCCGCGAAACCAACGACGGCGGAAAGGATGGTCGCGCTGTCGGCGTCACGGGGCTCGGAGTGGCCAGGCGACGACGGCGCAGGGCTAGCCGGCGCAGGGGTAGTCGCCGCCGCCGGCACGGACGGCGGGGCATTGGCGTCGTCCGACAGGCGGAAGGTACGGACGGGGACAGCCTCTGGAACCAAGCTGCCGGCGTCGTTGTCAGCAGAAGGCAAGGGACCCGAAACATAAGCTGCACGGAACCGCTTGAACACCGAGGTATCCACCTTGAGGATGCCATGGCCGGGGGTGCTGGGCAGGTGGTAGGCGTCCGGGACGTCGATGATGGTGCGGCTTTCCATCTCCGAGTTGGTGTGCAGGGCGATCCGGTAGGCCAGGTAGGTGTCCAGGCCGCGCAGCATGCCCTGTTCCACTTTCTGCGACGCCAGGAGCAGGTGGATGCCGATGGACCGCCCGATCCTGCCGATGGACAGCAGGAGGTCGATGAAGTCCGCCCGGGCGGTGAGGAGCTCGCCAAACTCATCGATGCACACGAACAGGTAGGGCATCGGCTCCGCGAGCGCAGGGTCCCCCGGACGCCGTTTCCGGGCCTCGCGGTAATCGTTGATGTGGGCGAAGTCGCCGCCGTTCTTCAGCAGCTCCTGCCGACGCTTCACTTCTCCGGCCAGGCTGGAGTAGATCCTGTCGATGAGGCCCGCGTCGCTGACCAGGTTGGTGACAAGCCCAGAGACATGCGGCGCCTGCTCGAAGGGCGCAAAAGTAGCGCCGCCCTTGTAGTCCACCAGGACCATGGTCAGGTCTTCCGGCGGATGCGTCGCGATCAAGGAGAGGACTATGGTCCGCAGCAACTCCGACTTTCCCGAGCCCGTGGCACCCACGCACAGTCCATGCGGTCCCATGCCCTGCCGGGCCGGTTCCTTCAGGTCGAGGTGGACGGGCGTGCCGTCCTCGTCCTCGCCGATGGCCACTCGGAGGAAGTCAGCACCCCGAGGTGTCTTCCACAGGTTCAGCATCTCCTCAACGGTGTAATCGGCCAAGCCCAGGGCTTCGGCGTAGCTCCGCGAAGACCTGTGCTCCCCGAATTCGTGGGACAGTTCGGACAGCCGGAGCGGAGCGAGCGCCCGGGCCACGGAGTCGGCCACCACCGCCGGGACTTTGTCCGCTGTGCCACGGATGGTTTGGCCCGTAGCCGTCCATTCAAGGGTGACCTCGTCCGGAGCGGCCCGGAGCCGCAGATCCACCCGTTCCGGCTCCTGCTGTTGTTCGGCCAACAGATGGATCCGGGTGACGGCCAGCCTCGCCGCAGGCATGTCCGACGGCATTCCGGGAAGGGAGGCGGCGTTGTGCCCCGGACGATCCGAGATAACGATCAAGCGGGGAAGGGCGTCGGGAGCCACCTGTTGGAAATTGCGTGCTGCGCTGTTCATGACGGCCAAGCGGACGGCCAAGGGACCTTCCAGGAGAAGGGCCAATTCTGCTGGAGTGGACGCCCGGCGCAGCGATCCGCGGTCCTGCAGATGGGGCAGCCACTTGGCCCACTCCCAATCCTCGGCCTCGTGGTTCCCGGCCAGGATGGCCAGCTCAACGTCCTCCGGTGATTGCGCTGACGCGAGGTGGCACAGCAGGCTGCGGCAGATGTCGAGGGCCGTTGCCCTGTCCCCCACGATCGATATTTCAGAGGCCGCGGCCAGTGGCAAGGTGAGGGGCATGTCCGGATTGGCCGCGAACCGCCCGCGGAGCTGCTCAGCTTCGGACAGCATGAAGGCATCGGGCCGTTCGACGGCGTCTCCGCTGTCCTGGACGGTGATCCTGCGGCGGGGCACGCTGCCCGTTCCAAAGCGGGTCACGAGGAAATCCGGACTTGTCCGTCGCCGTTCCCACAGCCGGTGCGGGTGGTTCACCACGGCCTGGACAAGCACGTCGGCCCGTGGGTGGGCCGCGTTTGCCTTGGTCCGGGCAGCTTGTTCATCTGCCTCGAAGTCGCTGCGGCGGCGTCGAAGGTAGTCCATGTACAGCCTGCGCTTGGAGGCCCGTTGCCGGGTGGCCTTGCCGCGCTGCGAGAACATGAGGACCACGGAAGCCAGCACAGTGGCAACCATCATGAGCGCACCGATCCCGGCCAAGGACGAACCACGGAACAACATCATCACTGTCACTGACGTAGCCGCGCCGAGCATGGGCACCAGGGCCAGCAGGTTCATTCCTCCGGCACCGCTGGCCAGCTGGGGAGGTGCATCAATGACCGCGGCTTCGGGCGGCTGTTCCGGGAGCGTGGTGCGGGCAGGGCGGTGAACCAGGCGGGTGGTCATGGGGTCACGCCCCGTTCGCGGCCATGAGTGCCTTGCCGGCGAGTTCGGTGGCTGCGATCCTGGTCCGCGCTCCGAGTTTGCCAAGCTGCAGGGTTCCTGCTGAGGCGAGGTGCCGGTCAAAGGGCAGCACGCCGTCGGCGAGCGCACCACCGTGGCCTTGCCGCGAGTGCACGGTGACGTGCACCTGTTGCACGTCGGGATAGGAGCCCATCAGGTCTTCCCTCATCTCCTGCAGCTTGGCCGGGTCCGCGCCCACCGGCGAGACAAGGACCACTGCGTGCGCGCTGTCCAGCAGGGCCGCGGCGTGCCGTGAGAAAGGTGAGGCACCGCCGTCGACGATCGTGACGGCCATGAATCGCGAGAGCGTGGCCGAGACGTCGGTCCATTCCTGCAGGCCAATCGGCGCATCCGCTGCGGCTGGCACGTCGCCGCGTCCCACCGCGAAAACCCTGTTTCCACTAGTGCCGGCGGCAGCAACGGCATCCGGCAATGTCCTGACGGGTTGGGCCGTGTATTGCCGCATCAAGTCAGACAGCAGGGCCGTTTCCTCCACACCGAGGTATTTCAAGAGACGGCCGTGGAGGTCCGTGGCATCCACAGCCATGACCGGTTCCTGGCGGATGCTTCCCAGGAGCTTTGCGAGCAACGCCGTCACGGTGGATGTGGCAGCTCCCCCGGCCGTTCCCAGGACCACCACCCGGCGCCCCGTGGTGATGGGAGCTTCCACGGCCGAACTGGCCCGGATCAACCGCTCGGACAATGATCCGGAGGTCACGGCATCGGTGACCTCGAAACGAACGCGTTCCCACCAGGTATCGCCGCCTTTCCTGGACGCCTTCGCCATGGTGGCCGGCTCGGAAGGAGCAACGCCCGACGGCGGCAGCGAACCGGACGGTGCGAGCGGCGGCAATGACGGGGCTGCTGTCGTCACGGGCGCTTGCGGCGGCGTAGCCAGGGCGGTTGTTGGAGGGCCAGGCACGTCGTCTACCGCAGGCCGGCTCCCAGGGGAGCCGGCCATACCCGGAAAGCCGCCCGCCGTCGTCGTGCGTGTTCTTTTGCCGCCCGGTTCGTGGAACGGGAAGCCGGTGCGTGGTTGTTCAGCCAAAGGTATGTCCCAACTGTGTGTAGGCGCCTGAGAGGCCCAGGACCAGCGGCACGGCGGCGAGGATGGAGATCAGTTCAAGACGCGACGCCACGACGCGAAGGCTGGCGGCAGTCTGTTCGCGGACCGTGAGCATCGAGGCAAGCAACACGAGGAGGGCCACCGCCGCCGCAGCGGCCAGCATGAAGGGTTGTTTGGCAGCCACAGCCAGAACATACGTGGTGCCCCAGCAGCCTCCTGCGGCCGCGAGGTAAACACCGGCACGCTGGGCAAACAGCGGGAGCGCCAGGCCGCGGAGCGTCAAAGCCCCGAGCAGCGACACCGAGAGGAGGACGGCCCACACGGACCTGTCCCGCGCCGTCGCCACAACCAGTGCGGCAGTTCCTGCGACCACCGCCGCCGTCAGCGTCCAGCCGGTCAGCGTGGCGTGGGCAGCGTGGATGGCATCGAGGGTGGTGTTCCGGGTGATTCGCTTGCCTTGGCGCTGGTCGTCGTCCAGGGCGCCGAGTCCCGTGAGCACAGTAGCGAGCCGGGGCGCAATGCCCAGCGCGAAGATTGCCAGGACCCCCACGATCCCTGCGGAAAGGGGTTGGTCCCGCGTCACGAGGCCCAGGACGGCCCACAAGCCACCCAGGCCAAGGAGCAATCCCGCGCTGGAGAGGAGCGGAGTATAGTTTCCTGTCGCCAACGCCCCTGTTGCCATGGCAAGCACCAAGGCCGCTGCGAAGAGCAGCGAACCGGTCGCGAACGGAACCACGATTGAGCTCGTGGCGGCTGCGGTGGCCAAACCGGCCGTCAGCAGGGACAGGCCTCCCGGGGTGGAGCGTGTCCGCCCAAGCACAGCGCCGGCCACCATGAGTGCGGCGGCAATGGCGATGCCGGTCAGTGCTGCCGTGCTATTTCCGATGGAACGAAGCAGCAGTACAAACGAACTGGCCGCCGCCGCCAAGAGCAGGGCGGAGACCGCCGACAAGCCGACGGTCCTCAGCCGCCCCTTCCACAACGCCTGCATGCGTTCCAGCGATTCCGCGGCAAACGAAGGAACGTCGTACACGTCGGGGGCGGCCGGCACGTCACGCTCATCGCGAAGGTAGAGCACCGAGCCGTCCTGGATTCCAGCCTCGCGAAGAGAGCCGGAGCTTTCCAACGTGGAGCCGAGGCTGGTAGTGAGGACGGACGTGGTCACCACCTGCAGGCTTCCGGGCGAATGCTGGCTTTCGGCGTCACCGGGGTCCGCCATCATGGTGATGATCTGCGGCAGCAGGGTTGCAATGGGTTCATCCGACGGAAGTCGCAGGTCCAGGTGACGGTGCGCGGCCATCACCGTCACCCTGCTGAGGGCGGTGCTCATACGGTTCCTTCGGTCATGGTCACGGCTGTAGCTGAGGACGCCGGGGGCTGCTTGGCTGCTTGCTCGCTGAGGAGGTGCTGGACGAAGCTGAAGCCGACGCAAACGGCCGCGACCAGCGCGGCAATCAGGAGCGACTGCATCAGCCTGGCGGTAGCGGACTTGTAGGTGCGTTCCTGCGGATTCTGCCCGAACAACAGCGCATCATCGAGCCTGTGCTTACGCACGCGTGCGGACTCCAGCAGACGGGAATCGTAGTCTTCAGCCAAGTACACTCCCCCATTCGGGCATCGTCGTGGCTACCGCTCAGCTGGGGTGCCACAGCCCTTAAACCTATCCCGCCATTGATCCGCCAGCGCAAGTCATGGCAACCCGCCCTGTGGAAATCCAGCCGTATGACTATTAAGTCATCATGTTTATGGATCATGTTTACTTCATCGACTGGACATAACCAACGCTTGTCACCATGCTGGATAAGGTCGTCCGCTGGTTCAGCGGAACAGAACTGTCTTCAATTGGGGGACCTCATGGCTATTTTCGATATGGGTGCGCAGACGCTCGCCACCCTGGGTAAGCAAACGGATGCTTCGCATCAGGACCTCGGTGCGTTGGTGCGCCGCTTCGTGGACGCCGTCACCCCGCTGGAAGGAAAGTTCAGCGGCGCAGGCAAGGCCGCGTTCGACTCCTTCAAGAACCGCTCCGACCTGGTCGCCTCGGAGTTGAACACCGCACTGGGCGCGATCGTGCAGGGCCAGTCCGGGATGGACACCGCCTTCACCCAAGGCGACCAGGCCGCCTCCGACACGGCCCGCCGCTCAGAGGGGTCCGCGAACTTCGACGCCGCACGCTTCCAGGGAAGGGCCTAACCCATCATGAGCCGCATTGCCTACGACACGAACGTCTCCGCCCAGGTCCAATCCGACATCCAAGCCCTGGCTGCGCAGTTGGAGAACCTCATCACCGCCCGGCAGCAGGACGTGAGCCACGCCATGGCCGACTTCCGCGCCGACGGGGTCGACGCCGAATACCAGGCGGTCGAGGCCCGGTGGACCTCCGCCGCCTCCGAAGTCCGGGCCATCGTCGCGCTGGTCCGCTCCACCCTCGCCCAAACCGACGAGACCGCCACCACCGCTGCGACCGCCGCACGGAACGCCGTGCAAGGCATCGGCTAACCCACCGGATTTCTGATGGCTGTCTGGAACATCGACATGGCCGGCGCCGCCTCAACACTGAAGGCAGCCGCCTCCCACGTCGAAGCTTCGCAACCCTCGCTGGAGGGGATGGGCAAAGCACTCGAGCAGGCCGCTGCGTCGATCCCCGGTGACGCTGCAGTGGTCCTCAATGCACTCAACGACGTAGTGGTCCTCGGGCTTACACCGTCCGCCGGAGAAGTGGCCGGCCGGTCCGAAACCATCCTTACGTCCACCGCCAAGGCCCTGGCCTTCTACCAGCAAGGGGACCTGGCCATGGCCAGCGCTGCACAACGCAACGCCGCCTTGGCCGAGACCGCCGCACCCGCTCCCGTGCACGGCGGTCCGGCGCAAGCGTTGAAGGAATAGGACAGATGGCTCTAACCCCTGAAGTGTGCGTCCAGACGGGCTCGTCCGGGCTGGACCCTTCCGGAGGCTTTCGTCTCCCGGATGTTGATACTCTCGACACCGCGTCCAAGTCACTGCGCCAGCACGCAGAGGACTACCTTGTCAGTTTCACCAACACCACGGGAGCGTGGCGGGGCCTCTCGGCCCACTACACCGCCGACGAATCCGCCACTGTGCTGTCCGCTTTTGACCACCTGACGCCGACCGCGCAGCGGGTACAAAGCACGGCGAGCTCCACAGCCGCAGCACTCGAGACCTTCTCCGGTGTCTGCAGGGATTTGAAGCTGCGTTTGGAGGCCTACGGCCGGGCCGTACACGCTCTGGACGCCGACATCGACGCGTTCCCAACGTCGGTTGAAAAAACGACCATCACCCAGGGTGGTCAGCAAATTACCACTCACGAGCAGCGACACTGGACTGGTGACTCAGACCTGACGGCCATACGAAATCGGTTGTCTTCCGACGTTGAGGCCATCCGCTCTGAGTACTTCGCCGCCCAGAACACTTGCGCAGCGTCCTTGGCTGAAGTCTCGGGCGGACAGGTTCACCGGGTGGACCTCCCCGAGGAGTCCGACCTTCGGTCCGGAAGCGTGGTGGATGAAATCCTCTACGACGCCGGTTCGTTTTTTGGAATCCAGCATGACGAGCAACGTCCCTGGGGAAATAAAACCGTTGTGTACCGGCCTCACGATGTCCTGGGACTGATGCAGGGCATCGGCGCAGGCGCCGTCGAACTCGTCGACGGCGTCTGGTCGTTCAATCCATGGACCAACGAAGACAAACGTGATGCTACCTACGGCGGCATCAATGCCATGGCTGGGGCAGCGGGGACCCTGATCGCCTCGCTCTGGCACTTGGACGATAAGGAATACCAGAAGCGCGAGGGTCAAAAGATCCGGGAAGCACAAGACCTTTTTGGTTCCCTTCCTTCCGCGTTCATCCATCTCAAGGATGGTGAAACCAACGTCGGTTGGGCCATCGGCGGTGCCACTTTCAACATCGGCAGCACGGTTATCGGCGTCGGGGCCGGCGCAGCGGTGAAGGGCGGAACTTTGGCCAGCAAGGCAGGGCTCGCTGCCGAGCACCTGAGCATCGCAACGATGGACAGTGCACGCTTAGCAGCCTTTTCTGCCAGGCTGAGTGCCACGTCCAGTGTGCTCCTCAAGACCGGCCAATTCCTTGACAAGCCGGGCTCCCTGGCTCTGAAAGTCTCCGACATCCTTGCCCCCAACACCACTGCGAAGGTCCAGGGAGCGCTTACCAAGGCCAGCGTGGGTAGCTGGAACCTTGTCACCAAGGCGCAGGACGGATTGGTCTCCGGGGTGAAGAACACGGCCGCCAACAGCCTTTCTGGCGCTGCCCACGGTTTCCGGAGAATGGACGAGGCCTTCTCCCGAGCCGTGATTCCCAATCCCGACGGCGTCCTGATGCGCACCGGAGGCCACACCGCAATGGCCGACAAGCTGGATAGCATCGCGGGTTCAATCAAGGAGAACAACCAGCCCGCGTTCACCCCGCCAAGGACATCCGGGAGCCACGCACCCGCAAGTACATTCACCTCCACCATGGAGACGAAGTTCCCCAAACCAGAGCACATCACCGACACCGTGACTCTGCGACACGGCGATATCGAATTCCCGATCCACCGCAAGGAAAACTTCGCCGCTCGCACCAACCTCAAGCCGAACACCGAGTACGTCATTGAAAACCGGCGTTTGATGAAGGACAACACCGGCGGAGTCAACGCCGCAACCATCGAGAAGTACTACACCGACGAAACAGGCAAAGTGACCAGGGTGGACACCTACGCGGGCGTGAAACGCGCGTGGTCACCGGAACTGATGAAGCCTATGCCGAACGTGACCTACAACGTTGTTGCCGAAGTCGACGGCGGCTTACAAAACACCTTCACACTCGTTATGGATCAAAACGCCCATCTTGCATCGGCAAAGGGCCACATCGTCTCCACCCTCGCCGGAAACTCCAACCGCAACGGCTACCAGCAACTCAAGGCTGGTCGGCTGGGCGGCCCAGGCTACGACGGTGGCCACGCCAGCCCCTCGGCCCTCGGCTTCATCGGCGAGAAAGCCGGGCTGTTCCCCCAGCATGAGTGGCAGAACCGCGGCAAAGGCACACCCAATGAGGTCAACGAGAGCAACAACTTCCATAAGGTCGAAATGGATGTCATTGGTCGCGTGAAGCGCGACTTGAAAGCTGGCAAGCCTGTAGATCTGGGGTGGGAGATGAGGCTGGCATCTGGAGATCGCGCTACACCTGATTCGCTGGATTTGGCCTACACGTTCGGAGACGAGCTTCCTGTGCGAAGAGAATTTAACAATCTCTCCGAACCGACAGATAGGCTGACACAGTGAGTGCCCTCGAACTGAATGAAGACCCCTTCGTGCTTGCCGGCTTGGAGAAACTAGCCAAGGAAGCTTTCAATCCCACAGGATTTGCACACGGCATGGATGAGGTCGTTCACGTGCTTGTAACCATGGCATCCGGGTCATTTGGGTACGGGCACAAACTCTCCGGCGACAAGGTGATCTACAAGGGACGAACCTTCGAGGACGACTTTTCGCGCGACGCTCTGGACAAATGGCTGAAGGAAGTCAGGGTGCTCGCATATCGTCCCGGACGAGGAACTTGGACCTCAGCAGAGGTGCATGTACTGCCCGACCGGCCTGGGTACATTCGTGTTTCTGACGAAGAGCAATTACCACGGATGAGCGACGGGAGTTGGTTCCCGGGCGGTACGCCGGCCAACGCAACCGCGTGGGCGCAGCAACTCCTTGCCTACCCTCGCACTGCGGACAATATCCCTTCGTGGATGTGGGACATCTTCCGCACGGAGGGCGTGACACCCCCGATCTACAACCCGGAATTCAAGTCCGTTGATTGGAAGAACAGGCGCCGCCCCGTCACTGACCGCGGCACTGACTTCTCCGTCGAACCAACCGTCATCGATCCTTCCCTGGAGCCCGGTGTCTTGTCACGGATCGGCAAGAAGCTCTTCGGCGGCCGCTCCTGAGGGACGAAACCCGTCACATACAAACTCTGCACGTTTCGGCACCCCGGGCGCACGCGAGTCCTTTTGGACTCAGGGTTAGTGCAGGAAAGTGACCAAGATCGACACCTACGCTGGCGTGAAGCGCCTGCAACGTCGTCGCCGAAGTCATTGGCGAGAAAGCCGGGCTGCTTCCCCCAGCATGAGTGGCAGAACCGGATTGAAGGCACACCCAATGAAATCGACGAGCACAACAACTTTCACATGGCCAAAATGGAGGTCATTGGTCTCGTGAAGCGCGACTTGAAAGCTGGCAAGCCTGTAGATCTGACGTTGGAGATGAGGCTCGCCTCTGGAGATCGCGCTACACCTGATTCGCTGGATTTGGCCTACACGTTCGGCGACGAGCTCTCTGTGCGAAGGGAATTTAATAATCTCTCCGAACCGACAGATCGGATGACACAGTGAGTGCTCTCGAACTGAATGAAAACCCCTTCGTGCTTGCCGGCTTGGAGAAACTAGCCAAGGAAGCTTTCAATCCCACAGGATTTGCACACGGCATGGATGAGGTCGTTCACGTCTTTGTAACCATGGCATCCGGGTCATTTGGGTACGGGCACAAACTCTCCGGCGACAAAGTGATTTACAAGGGACGAACCTTCGAGGACGACTTTTCGCGTGACGCTATCGACAAATGGCTGAAGGAAGTCAGGGTGCTCGCGTATACCCCCGGACGAGGAACTTGGACCTCAGCAGAGGTGCATGTACTTCCCGACCGGCCTGGGTACATTCGTTTTTCCAACGAAGAGCAACTACCACGGATGAGCGACGGGAGTTGGTTCCCGGGCGGTGAGCCGGCCAACGCAACCGCGTGGGCTCAGCAATATCTTGCCTACCCGCGAACCGTAGACAACATCCCTTCGTGGATGTGGGACATTTTCCGGGAAGAAGGCGTGACGCCGCCGATCTACAACCCGGAATTCAAGTCCGTTGACTGGAAGAACCGGCGACGGCCTGTCACTGACCGCGGCACGGACTTCTCCGTCGAACCAACAGTCATTGGTCCCTCCCTGGAGCCCGGTGTCTTGTCACGGATCGGCAAGAAACTCTTCGGCAGCCGCTCCTGAGACGCGAAACCCGACACGTACAAGCTCTGCACTTGTCGGCATCCTTGGCGGATGCGAGTCCGCATGGACTACGGGCTTAGTGCAACAACAGTGACCAGGATCGACACCTACGCGGGCGCGATACGCGCATGGTCACCGGAACTGATGAAACCCATGCCGACTGCGACCTACAACGTTGTTGCTGAAGTAGACGGCGGCCAGCAAGCCCCTCAGCCTCGGTTTCATCGGAAAAAAGCCCGGCTCTTTCCTCAGCATGAGTGGCAGAACCGGGGTTAAGGCGAATTCCATGCGAGTGAGATGTGCGTAATCCGCCGAGTTAAGTCGACATTAGAGGCCGGAAGCCCGGTAGATTTACACTGGTCCTTAGACTTGCACGAGCCCGATAGGACCGGTCCGCCTAAAAGAGTCAACCTGAAATTCTACTTCGGCGGCGAAAGACCGCATGAGCAAATTCTCTGCAATGTTTCTAGTGAAAGTAGGAATCAATGACCCCGACCAACATGACCAATGATCCTTTCGTCCAGTCTGGCCTACAGCAACTAAGCAATGAAGCATTTGGTCCGAATGGCTTTGCAAACGGAATGGAAGAAGTTTTCCATGTTCTAATTCATCGAGGATCCGACACACTCGGCTATGGGCATATGATTTCGGGTGACGAAGTGATTTTCACAGGCAGGACGGACTCGGATAGTTTCTCGGACGCCGCCCTCAATGTATGGCTTGATGAATGCCGCATAAGAGCTTATTCGATGGGCGCAGGAACCTGGACCACGGCTGAAGTTCATGTATATCCCGACAAGCCGGGGATTCTGGATCTGTACGATGAAGAACGAGTTGAAAGGGATGCCCAGGGAAACTGGCCACCGGGTGGTGGGCCAGCAGGAGCGCAGGCATGGTCCCAACAACTCCTTGCCTACCCTCGTACTGCAGACAATATCCCGTCCTGGATGTGGGACATCTTCCAGGCTGAAGGCGTGACTCCCCCGATCTACAACCCAAAATTCAAGTCTGTTGACTGGAAGAACCGGCGCCGTCCTGTGACTGACCACGGCACCGACTTCTCCGTCGAACCAACTGTCATCGACCCATCTCTGGAACTCAGTGTCTTCTCACGAATCCGCAAGAAACTCTTCGGCGCCCACTCCTGAGTGCGAGACCCGTGTCGGCACCTTTGGCGGATGCCAGTCCACGTAGACTATCCCCCAGCGTGAGTGGCTATACCGCCGCAAGGGCACACCTAATTAGATCAACGAGAGCAACAACTTTCATGGACCTAAATGAAGGTCATCACGAAAGTGAGAAGCGACCTGATGTCCGGCGAGCCAACTGACCTCACCTGCGAATTGAAGCTATTGCCGGCCCCTAGAAGCCGCGTACCCGGACACGCACGGTCGAGCCACACCGTCGCAGCACAGCGATCTATTTCCGGTAGATTCAACGCCATACGTGAGGCCAAAGTAGGCTGAATTGGTGGATTCCTTGAGACTTAATTCCGATCCATTTGTTATTGCGGGCCTTGAGCGCTTGGCAGATGAAGCTTACGGTTCCTCAGGTTTTGCCCTCGGGACGGATGAGGTAGTCCGCGTCTTGGTTCATTACCGGACATACACGTTTGGTTACGGTCATGTGGTTACTGAAGGTAAGACGACGTACAAAAACAACAACTTCGACGAGGATTTTTCGGCTCAAGCACTCGACGATTGGCTGGATGAGTGTCGGACGAGGGCCTACTCGCCCGGTGTTGGAACCTGGACAACAGCAGAAGTTCATGTGTTCCCGAGTCAACCCGGACAACTGCACATCTTCGATGAGGAACACCTTGAAAGGATGACCAACGGACGCTGGTATCCGGGTGGTGAACCGGCAGATGCCGCCACGTGGGCCCAACAACTCCTCGCCTACCCGCGAACCGTAGACTACATCCCTCCGTGGATGTGGGACATCTTCCGCGCTGACGGCGTGAGTCCCCCGATCTACAACCCGGAATTCAAGTCCGTGGATTGGAAGAACCGGCGCCGTCCTGTCACTGACCGCGGCACGGACTTCTCCGTCGAACCAACAATCATCGACCCGTCCCTTGAACCCGGCATCTTGTCACGGATCGGCAAGAAACTGTTCGGCAGCCGGAGATAACCCCGCACATGCAAGTCTTTTCCCGTGTAGGTAATCTCTAGTGAGTGCGGATGCTGCCCGGAGCCAGGTTTCTTAGTACAGGCGAAGTGACCAAGATCGACAACTTCGCGGGCGTGAAACGCGCGTGGTGACCGGAACTTATGAAGCCCATGCCGCACATGACTTACAACGTTGTTGCCGAAGTCGACAACGGCGTACAAAACACCTTCCCACTCGTCATGGATCAAAACGCCCATCTCGCAAAGGCGAAGGCCGGATCAAGGCAGGTCTCCGAGGTGGACCAGGCTACGACGGCAGCCAAGCCAGCCACTCTGTCCTCGGCTTCATTGGCAAGAAAGCCGGGCTGTTCCCACCACGAGTGGCAAAACCGGGGCAAAGGCACACTCAACGAGGTCGATGTAAGGAACAATTTCCACGACAGCGATATGAATATTATTAACAGGTTCAAGGACGACTTATCGAACGGGAAACCCGTTGACCTAAGCTGGAGCATGGAGTTAAAGCGATCCGACGATGCGTCCGTTCCATCATCAGTCAGGCTTGAACACTCTTTTGGAGCGGAAGATCCGGTAGTCGCCAGATATGACAATCTCTTAGCGGCTGGAAAGTTTAGGGCGTGACAACAAACTTCGTGTGTGACAACGGCTGGACCACGGATGGATTGGATCGCTTGCGCGAGGAAGCCTTCGGTTCCAAAGGCTTCGCTCACGGAGCAAGTGAACTGGTCGACGTGCTGGTTCATAGAACCACAAGCACTTTCTGGCGTGGCCAAATGTACCAAGACGGCAAGCGGGTTCGTAGAGGCTCAGAACTTCAGTTTTCCGAAGAGGCCTTGGCCGAGTGGCTGGATGAGTGTCACACTCGCGCGTACAAGCCCGGTCTGGGCACTTGGGTAACTGCGGAGGTCCACATATACCCCGACCGGCCCGGCGAACTTAACCTCTTTGATGAAGAACACCTGGAGCGTGCCTCAAACGGTGAGTGGTATCCAGGCGGATGGCCATCTGATAGCACGGCCTGTTCGCAACAATTGTTGGTTTTCCCGCGCACGGAAGACCACATACCTCTCTGGATGTGGGACATTTTCCGGGAAGAAGGCATGACTCCCCCGATCTACAACCCGGAATTCAAATCCGTGGATTGGAAGAACCGGCGACGCCCCGTCACGGACCGCGGCACTGACTTCTCCGTCGAACCAACAGTCATCGATCCCGCCCTGGATCCCGGTGTCTTGTCACGGATCGGCAAGAAGCTCTTCGGCAGCCGCTCCTGATGGCGAGACCTGACGCATAGAAACAATAACCTTTAGAAAGCTGGGTAACTGCAGAAGTGACGGATTCGGGATTGCAAGAGAATTCCTACGTCAGCGCGGGCCTTGAGAGGCTGCGTGACCAAGCATTCGGTGAGTCAGGTTTTGCTCATGGCGTCGACGAACTGTACTACGTGCTGATACATCGGGGCTCGAACATTATCGGATTTAGGTATGCGGTAGTAAACGACCAAACTCGAACGCGGGGCATGACCGAGCCGGACGACGAATTCACCTATGAGGCCTACGATGAATGGCTCGACGAGTATCGGAAAACAGCCTACGAGCCGGGCCTCGGTACCTGGACTACAGCGGAAGTTCGTATTTTTCCGCACAAGCCGGGCACCCTCCATGTCTCAGACGACGAGCACCTCAGACGAATGAGTGATGGAAGCTGGCATCCGGGAGCGAGGCCGGCGGACGCGTCCACGTGGGCACAGCAACTCCTCGCCTACCCGCGAACCGTAGACAACATCCCTCCGTGGATGTGGGACATTTTCCGTGAAGAAGGCGTGACTCCCCCGATCTACAACCCGGAATTCAAGTCCGTTGATTGGAAGAACCGGCGCCGCCCCGTCACTGACCGCGGCACCGACTTCTCCGTCGAACCAACAATCATCGATCCGTCCCTTGAACCCGGCACCTTGTCACGGATCAGCAAGAAACTCTTCGGCACCCGGTCCTGAGGGGTGAAGCCCAGCTCAGGTAAGCAACACGCGGCCACCTGGGTGCAGCAGGGAGTGCAAGTTTGCGCGAGCCGAGTATGGGGTCGCAGCTAGCTGGCCGTGGCCATCTTGTGCAGGAACCACACGGGAAGCTCCATGCGTTCGGTTTCCGCCAAGTAGTCCCCGGCTTCGGGCTGCTTCGCCCACGCGGGTTCCCGGTAAATAAACTCCGTTTCGTAGTGACCCGGTTTCGCAGGGTTGAGCTCGGCTTTGCATTCGAACCACGTGCTGCCGCCGGGACCACGCGTCAATTGCCGGACTTCCGATAGCTGGTCCATCAACTGCGCGGGAACGTCGTTGGTGTAGCGCCCACCGTCCATCTCGAAAACAAAGAGGCCTTCCTGGTGGGTACCGATCTCCCTGAACTCCAACCACGCGGCAGACCACTGAGGCGGCAGCATGGGGAAGAGCCCCGCGAGCACTTCACCTACCTGGCCCACGGCCGCAATGGAGTTTTCACTCACTACTGCGGAACCCCCAGGTTGAGCCACTGCCACGACTCTCGGAGCGTGCTGCCTGAAGCACCAGGCGGAGGAAATGGCCACCAGCGGACCAAGCACTTGCGTCAAGAGTGGGAAGAGTGGATCCATGCCGCCACTCGTCGTCAACGCTGAAATGCCCAGGGTTACAAGAAACAGGACCAAAGCCAATCCGATGTAGCCCTTGGTACGTCTCGCCCACCTTTGCAAGAGCACGTACAGTATGACGGCCAGCACCAGGACCAAACGGGCAGAGACGAGCTGTGGATAAACCACGAAGAGCAACTACCATCCAAACCATGGCCATCCACATCGGCACTTCCGGCTGGAGCTACGACCATTGGGCCAACGTGCTCTACCCGCCGGGCCTGCCCACAGCCAAGAGGCTGCAAGCCTACGTGGAGCGGTTCAGCACGGTGGAGCTCAATGCCAGCTTCTATCGCTGGCCGAGGGACACCACGTTTGCAGGTTGGCGCGACCGGCTTCCACCCGGCTTCGCCATGTCCGTGAAGGCACCCAGGGGCCTCACCCACGGCAAGAAGCTCTATGCACCGGAGGTCTGGCTGGAACGGATCGCCCGGTGCTGGCACGAACTGGGAGACAAGAGGGCCGTCCTTTTGGTTCAGCTCCCGCCGGACTTCGCCCGCGACGACGCGCGGCTCGACTACTTCCTCACAGCCGTGCCGCACTGGATCCGGGTATCCGTGGAGCTCAGGCACGAGTCCTGGGACCATCCTGACGTTTATGCACTCCTGGAGCGCCATCAGGCCGCCTACTGCATCATGAGCGGCGCAAACCTGCCGTGCATCCTCCAAGCCACGGCACCTTTCGTCTACATCCGCCTGCACGGACCGGACCATCAGCACCTCTATGGCGGCTCCTATTCGGACGATGACATGCGCTGGTGGGCAGACCGGATCCGTGAGTGGGCCGGCACCGGCAGGGATGTGTACGCGTACTTCAATAACGACGGCGGTGGGAACGCCGTGCGGAATGCTGACACGCTGCGGGGGCTGCTTGGCGCCGGTTGACGCGAAGCAGCCCCGCGTACGGCATCAGGACAGTCGGGAACGCACGATTTCGCTGACGGTCTTGCCGTCGAAACGACCCGCGACCTTGGCCGTCACGGGCTTCATGACAGCCCCGAGGGACCGCATGGAAAGTTCCTGTCCGCCCGCTTTCAGTGCCGCGATCTCCTCATCAACAATCGCCTCGACTTCGTCGCGCGTGAGCGGCTTGGGCAAGTAAGCCTCGATGATTTCTGCCTCGGCAACCTCGGCGGCGGCACGGTCCGATTCTCCGGCTTCCGTGTAGATCCTGGCCGTGTCGCGGCGCTTGGCGGCTTCCTTCTGAAGCAGTGCCGTTACCTGCGTATCGTCCAGGTCCACTGGGGTCTTACCGGACTTCTCACGCGTGGTGATCTCGCCCAGCACATTGCGGACAGTAGTCAGCGCGGTCTTGTTGCCGGCTTTCATGTGTTCAACGACGTCTGCTTTGAGACGATCCTTCAGTGACATGGTGCTCCTCGCTAGGGGTTCTCCCCCCAGCCTATTACCCGGGGGACCCCGCCCCTTGCGGACCTGCGGCACCGGACGTACCAGAGGCCCCGGACGAACCAGAAGCATCAGGTTCCCTATCCACCGGACCACTGACCACCACCTGCGCGGGACTGTGAAGGACATACCCGTTGAGCCAGGAGAACAATGCGCGGGCCTTCTGCTGCAGGCCGGACAACAGCGCCAGGTGCACCAACAGCCAGGACAGGAAGGCGAAGGTGCCCTGCAACTGAAGTCGCTTACGGCCCAGCTCGGCCACCGCCGCGCCGCGTCCCACCATTGCCATGTAGCCCTTGTCTACGTAATGGAAGGGCTTGCGGGTGCCACCGTTCAGGTCCGCAAGCACGTTTCCGGCTGCCCACTTGCCCGCTTGTTGAGCCACCGAACCCAGTTGGGGCAGCTTGGTGCCGGAGGCGTCGGTGATGTTCGCGGCGTCCCCGAGCACGTACACACCGTCAACATCCGGCGCGGTCAGGTCCGGACGGACGTCAATCCGCCCGCCCCTCCCCTGCGCAAGGCCCGAGCCGGAGATGAGATCGCCGGCCTTCAAACCGCCGGCCCACACCACGATCTGCGCCGGAATGAACGTGCCATCGGCCAGCGAGACGCCATCTGCCCGGACCTCCGTCACACCCACACCCATGTGCAGTTGAACTCCCACCTTCCCCAGATGGTCGGCCGCGTAGTCCTGTGATTTTTTCGAGAATGCGTTCAGGACCACCGGAACCATGTCCACAAGGTGCACCCGGCAGCGGGCTGCCAGTTCAGGCGAGAAATACTTGCGGACGACGTACTTGACGTTCTCGGCCATCGCCCCGGCTGTTTCCACGCCGGTGGGCCCTCCGCCCACAACCACCACGTCCACCATGCCCTCGGAGCCACGGTCGGCCTTGTCCAGGAGACGGGTGAGCCCGGTGCCAAGTTTCGTGGCATCAGTGACGGAGTAGAGCGGGTAGGCGTACTGCTCGGCCCCGGGGGTGTTGAAGAAATTGGGGACAGCACCCACGGCGAGAATCAGGATCCGCCCATTAAACGTCCGGCCATCCTCGATGGTCACGCTCTTCCCGGCGGTATCAACGGACGCGACTTTGGCTGTCAGGACCTTGACGCTCTTGAAGCGACGGAACACGGACCGCAGCGGCCGCGCAATGGCCGAGACGCCGATCTGCGAGGTGGCCACTTGGTAAAGCAAAGGCTGGAACTGATGGTAGTTGTTTGAGTCGATCAGCAGGACCCTGACGCCCTTGCGCCCCAGCTCCTTGGCTGCTGCAACGCCAGCAAATCCGCCACCAACCACAATGACTTGGTATGTGTCGTCCATTCCAGCAACTTACTTCACCACGCGCGGCGGCAACAGGCCTTGACGCCTTGCCACCTTTGCCGCAGCGAACCGACGGCAACGCACGACGGCGGCAGGTCGCCGTCGTGCGTTTGCTAGGACTTCTTCGCGGGGGCGCTGGCTGCCGCTGCCGGAGCTTTACGTCGCAGCAGTAGGGTGATGGCCGCCGCAGCAGCGAGTACCAAGCCCACAATGAGTCCGATGGTCCAGCCGCTCAGGGCTGTAGTGCTGGTCTGCGCTGCGGGTTCTGCCGAAGCTACTTCGTTGGATGCGTCTCCCGATCCTGCTTCGGGGGACGGAACAGTGATGGTCGGCAGGAGCCCGGCAGCATCAGCGGCGGCCGGCGAAGCTCCGGCATCTGCCAGAGGAAGGACGGGCGCCTGGGCCTGGGGCCACGCCATGACGATCGGGGCGGAGCCACGCGCAGCGTCGAAGAACGGCGCATTCGCTGACGTACCGGCCGACTGGCGAGCGGCTTCAGCGGCCTTGGCGGCTTCAGCCGCGCGCGCAGCCTCTGCTGCACGGGCTGCCTCAGCAGCTTCAGCCGCCTTGGCCGCTTCAGCCGCAGCACCGGCGTCGAGCCTTGCCTTGTTGGCGAGGGCCGTCAGCTCCGCAATCATGGAGTCGATGCGCCCAATGTGCGCGGCAGTGGCCGCATCACGATTGGAAGCGGTGGATTGCCCCGCAGTTGCGAAGGCCTGCTGATCCTCCCGGTTGCCACTCAAGGCCACGTCCGCGGCAGTGCGCTCTTCCAAGCCACCGTTCGCAATGCTCCTGTACGCGAAAATGGAGTTGTCCAGCTCCGCGGCCTGGCCCCATCCGTACTCCAGGAAGTAGCGGACATCCGGGTGGCTGCCCGTTTCCAGCGCCACCTTCGCAGCCTTTTGGACCGTGGGACCGCCGGTGCCGATGGCGTTATAGGTGCGCTGGCGGTCGGACTCGAACTCCGAGCCGCCGGCCGCCCTGGCTTCATCCAGCCCGGTAGTAATGAACGTCTTAACCGCTTGGTCACCGCCCTCCAGGGCGTCCTTCGCAGCCTTCTGTACCGTCGGAGTTTCAACCAGCGAGACGTACAACGTCGCTTGACGGGCCTTGGCGATGACCTGGTCCAGGTCCGCTCCGTCCAGCGCCTTCAACAGCCCAGGGAGCTCTTTCGCAGCATTGGCAAACGCCTCACGCGCCGGCTTTTGCCGGGCGAGGACAACGCCCTCCAGAACGGCCCTTTTGTTGGCCTGGGAGACGAGAACCGTCCTGTCCGCCCCCAGCCTCGTCTGGTCTTCGGTCCTCGCTGCGGCGGCGATGTCTTTGGCCTGCCCGACGGCGGCTTCCGCCCTGTCAGCCACAGCTGCGGTTCCAGTTGGGTTGCCTGCGACGTCGGCCTTGACCTGCTCCAGAACCTTCGTGACAGAGGCTGCTTCAGCATCGCGGCCGGCGGCCACATGCTGGCCGTAGCGCAGGAAGTCTGCCAGCACAGCCGGCTCGTAGGTATCGAGGGCAGCCTGCGCGCCGAGGGTGACGCTGGGCGAAGAGGAATCCGTCAACCACGTCACTTCCACGCGGTCGTTGGTGGCCGCGGCCTTCTTCCAGCCGTTGAGCACGAATTCCTCCACAGCGTCCTCGGACGTATCCAGGCTGGTGGAGGCAGCCTTCTGCACGCTCGCCACTCCGTAGTGGAGGAAGTTGGTGGCCGCTATCCGCAAGTCAACCTGCCAGGCGCGCTCCCACCCTGTGGCCAGGAAAGCGTCAATCTTTGCGGGATCGCCCGTGGCCAGCATCTTCGAGGCGGACGAACGCACGTGTTCCGTGCCGCTCTGCGACAATTCGGTCACCAGTTGCTTCCGGTCAGTTGCCAGCGCCGCGTCCTGTCCGCCGTCGATGAAGGCCTGCACGGCACCGGTGCCACCCGTCAGCGCCACGCCTGCAGCCTTCCGCGTGGCCGGCCCGCCGCTGGTCCAGAGTTCCAGGACATCGGCCGCATCAGCAGCCCGGCCAATGTAAGGCAAGGGCTCCTGCGAGGCATCCGGTACGTCGAAGACAGGAGAGTCGTAAGCCTGCGCGGGAGCTGCGAAGAGGAGCGACGCGCCCACTCCGGCGGCAAGAATGGCAGCAGAAACGCGGCGCCGGCTACGGCGGAGTACAGAGCTCAAGAGTCCCCCAATAAAGATGCGAAGACAGGGTCCGAAGGTGTCCGTAGGCGACGCTGGAAGCGAGGGATGCCTACCGGTACAACCACCTGTCCGCGGCTATCTTATCCGACTGCAGGCACCGCCCAGACCAAGCCTCACTTGCGACTCCAAACCATCATGCCTAGGCTAAAACAGTAAGCCTACTTACTAATGGGCATGCGAAACCGCCAGTGTTCCACGCCTACTCTCCAGGAGGATCACCATGACCGATCAGTACACGTTCCGAAACCCGGTCACTGCCTACGAGCACATTTCGCCACCCAAGCAGCACCAGCCAGAGCCGGGCCTGGATGCGGAGCTGACCCCGAAAGCGGACCTTGGCGAGGACACGTACCGCGGAACCGGGCGCTTGGAGGGCCGCAAGGCCATCATCACGGGAGCAGACTCAGGCATCGGGGCAGCAACTGCCATCGCGTTCGCCCGTGAGGGTGCCGACGTCGTCCTTTCCTACCTGCCCCAGGAAGAAGAAGATGCCAGCCGCATTGCCCGCATCATCGAAGCCGCAGGCCGCAAGGCCGTCAAGGTTCCCGGCGACCTCAAGGACGCCGAAGCCTGCCGCAACGTTGTGGACACCGCAGTGGATTCCCTGGGCGGGATCGACATCCTGGTCAACAACGCCGGCAAGCAAGTGGCCCAGGAAGAGCTGGAACAAATCACTGACGAGCAGTTCGACCACACCATCAAGACCAACGTCTACGCCATGTTCTGGCTGACCAAGGCCGCCCTCCCCCACCTGCCCGAAGGTTCCACCATCATCAACACCACGTCCATCCAGGCCTACAACCCCTCGCCAACGTTGGTGGATTACGCCACTACCAAGGCCAGCATCAACAACTTCACCAAGGGCCTGGCCCAGCAACTCGCACCGAAGGGAATCCGGGTGAACGCCGTGGCTCCCGGGCCCATTTGGACTCCACTCCAGGTCAGCAGCGGCCAGCCTAAGGAAGCATTGCCGGAGTTTGGTAAGGACACACCCCTGGGCAGGGCCGGGCAGCCGGCCGAACTGGCACCGGCGTACGTGTTCCTCGCATCGCCGGAATCCAGCTATGTGGTTGGGGAAACGCTGAATGTGAACGGCGGCAGCCCCACGCCATAGCGAGACGTACGACGACGGGACTCACCACCAGCGGTGAGTCCCGTCGTCGTGCGGTGTCCTTTGAGGCGCCCGGGTTTTTATGGCTCCTCGCGAGCCGTGGCTGTAGCTTTGGATTACTCTTCCTTCAATGCGGCGGAGGTACCGCTGATGCAAGGCTTATCAACGTCACTGGTGGTCATCGCCTTACTCGCTGTCGCAGCGCCGCTGGCCGTCCGTTCACTGGACCGGGTGGTGAAGGTTCCACTGGTGGTGTTCGAGATTGTGCTGGGCATCCTTCTGGGTCCCAGCGTGCTCGGCTGGGTCCAGTCGGTTCAATTCACGGACACGCTGGCCGATTTTGGGCTGGCCATGCTGTTCTTCGTCGCGGGCAACGAAATCGACTTTGCCCTGATCCGCGGCCGGCCGGCGTCGCGCGCCGGACTCGGCTGGCTGATCTCCTTGGCCGCAGGCATAGGGGCCGGACTGCTGCTGGGACCAAGCGTGGAAGCAGCAGTGATTATCGGCGTCGCGCTCTGCTCAACCGCGCTTGGCACGCTGCTGCCAATCCTTCGGGATGCCGGAGAGTCCCGCACGCCGGTTGGCATCGCGGTGACCGCCCTCGGAGCAATCGGGGAATTCGGTCCGCTGGTGGCAATCTCACTCTTCCTCAGCGGCAAGCAACTGGGGCCGGCCACTGGCGTGCTCCTCGGTTTCGTGGTCCTCACCGGTCTGGCCGTCTTCCTCGCATCCCGCTCTAAGCACCGGTTCCTGCACGCCCAGGTGACCCGGACCCTGCACACCAGCAGTCAATTCGCCGTGCGCTCCATCATGTTCATCCTGACGGTACTGGTAGTGCTGAGCATGATCCTGGGTCTGGACATGCTGCTGGGTGCGTTCGCGGCCGGGATCCTCTGGAAGGTAGTGATCGCCCGCGCCCCGGAGCAGGACCGCTCAGTCATCGAGGCCAAAGTTGACGCCATCGCCTTCGGATTCCTGGTCCCGATCTTCTTCATCGACACAGGCATCGATTTCGACCTTGGCGCACTTATTGCGAGCCCACTGACTCTGGCCCTGGTTCCCCTGTTCCTGTTGCTGCTCCTGGTTATCCGCGGCCTGCCGTCCATGCTCGCCGCACCCAAGGGCTCCACATTTGCGGAGAAACGGGCTGTTGCCCTGTTCGGCGCAACCGGATTGCCCATCATCGTGGCCGTGACCGGCATTGGGCAGGATACGGGGATCATCCCCAACGGCATAGCGTCGGCCTTGGTAGGCGCAGGGATGCTTTCAGTGCTGCTGTTTCCGATGCTGGCCCTGCGGCAGCGTGGGCGGAAAGCCGCGCGGATCCAGGAACCGGCGTGAGGCGTTCGTCCCTAAGGCGTATAGAACGGGTGGACGCTTTCGCGGACAGGTCCCGGCGTAGTCACCACGGGTTTCATCCGGAGCAGGCGGATAGATTGGATAAGGAGGGCAACGTTGATGAGGATGGCAGCCACCGCGGGCATCCTTCCCGTCGACATCAGCGCATCGACGCTGTTGATCACGGCGAAGGTCAGCGTGAGGGCGGACAAAACCAGCGCGATGATGAGCGGCGCGATCGACGTCCCGCGTCGGGCCACAATGTTCCATATGCCGCAGGCGAGCAACGCGGCAAGAAAAAGGACATTGAGCGCCAAAGCGCCGATTTCAATAATCTTGTCCGTCTCGTCCAAGATCGCCATGAGGTGCCAGCTGTTGACGTAGCCAATGGTTAGGAACACGGCGTTGATCGCACCCACGACTATCAGCCCCACCCCTAGGCTTCTCCGCCCCTTGAGGTACTTGTCAGCATCGAAATCGGGCTTGGCCGCGGGCAGTTCGCCGGGACTGGGAATGTGCAGGCTCATACGAGGATCCTTGGAGATTACAGGGAGTACCCTGTGCGCCCCCAACGAGAACTATCTAGGACCGCGGCTGCTGTCGTCAAGAGTTGGCAATGGGCCGCTGGCCCCCTGAGTTCTCCGCCCCTTCGCGTGCCACGAATTCACGACCCGCAAGTCCTTGAGTCCGAACTTTCCCTCCGGCAGGGCAGCCCTGATGCGGTCCTCCGTAAACGGGAGCTTCGGTTTGAGGTCCTGCGGAAGCGCGGAGGCGTAGGGCGCTGGGTCGCTCACTCCCTCGTCGAGCATCCGGGCTTGCGCCTTGGCCACGAGGGGAACAACCATCAGCCATTCTGTGAGCTGCGCCAAGGCCCGGATGGTCCACACGGGCACCGGCACGAACAATGGCTTGCGATCCGCAACCCGGGCAATCCTGCGCACGGCAGTCCCCAACTCGAGTTCTTCGGCGCCCAGCAAGGCTACTGTGGCGTCCGGCAGCCGACCATGGAGGGCCGCGATCAGAACGGACACCGCTTCCTGTACCGGCACCGGGCTGACCGTCCGCTCACGGAAACCCACGGTCGCGAAGATTGGCCAGGTCCGCACCGCTTTGGTGACGTGATCCACCATGTGATCTCCCTGCCCGTAGATCATGCCCGCCTTGATGATCGTGTAGTCCAGTCCGGACGCGCGGACCAACTCCTCGGCTGCCCACTTCGTTTCGTGATAGCCGGAACCGCAGTCCGGCCTGGCCCGAAGGAAGCTGAGCATGACAATCCGCTTCACGCCGGCGCGCCGCGCTGCCTCGAGCACTGCCTTGGTGCCTTCCACATGCACCTTTTCAAAGGTTTGTCCGCCTATTTCCCGGTTGATGCCCGCACAGTGCGCCACGGCATCAACCCCTTCGAATGCTGCGGTCAAGGCCTCCACGTCATCGATGGCCACGCCGGTTCGGCGTGAAACGACAACCGTGTTGGGACTGGCCAACCGTTCAGCCAAGTGACTCCCCACGAATCCGGTCCCACCAGTAATGGCTACCCGCATGTTCTTGCTCCTTCGCTTATTAGCAATGAAGCTAAACTGTATATAGCTAATGTGCTATATTGCAAACATGGCAGATGCAGCGTCCGAGATCTTCGCCGCCTTGGCACACCCCACCAGGCGGCAAATCCTGCAGGATCTCAAGGATGGCGAGCTGGCCGCCGGGGAGATCGCTTCCCGCTTTAATGCCACCGGACCCACCATCTCCAGGCACCTCAGCGTGCTGCGTCAGGCCGGGCTCATCACCGAGCGCCGGGAAGCCAACCGCATCCTTTACTCGCTGGTCGGCGAGCGCCTTGCACTCTCGGTCGGCGACTTCCTCTCGACGGTCTGCCCGGAACAAATCGTTCTCCGCGAAATCCGAAAGCGCCCCGCCAAGCCGGCAAAGGAATCCCGCGCCCAAGCATGAGGCCCGCGGGTGCACCCACTCCCGCCCCACGCCCCACCAAAGCCCACCCAGCGCACCCACCCCCGCCCCACGCGCCCACTCCCGCCCCACTAAAGCCCACCCAGCGCACCCACTCCCGCCCCACGCACCACTAAAGCCCACCCAGCGCACCCACTCCCTCCCCACGCACCACCAAAGCCCACCCAGCGCACCCACTCCCTCCCCACGCACCACCAAAACCCACCCAGCGCACCCACTCCCTCCCCACGCACCACCAAAACCCACCCAGCGCACCCACTCCCGCCCCACGCACCCGCGAGAAGCGTGGCGCAGGGCGTCAGCGGGTGCGACGCATTCATGACTGCCGCCACTCCCCTCCGGATTGAGACCCCCGAGCACTCTTGACTGAAATTTCAGTCAGGATCTATAGTGAATGCATTGCATCAACGTGATGTAGTTCACGAAAGGCTCTGACATGTTCAGCACGCGCTTCCGCAAAGACGCGGATCCCGTCGGTGCCGAGTCCTCTCCGAAGGACAGCTTCGGCCGCATCGAATCAGTCGGCATCGAGTACATCCCCGACGAACAACGCACTTCCCGCCCACGTAACCTTTTCTCCGTCTTCTTCGGCGGAAACTTTGCTTTCTCGGTCATCGTTTTCGGCTGGCTTCCCATCACCTTCGGGCTCAATTTCGTAGGTGCCGCAACGGCCAGTCTTACCGGACTCGTCATCGGAACCATCCTCATTGCACCCATGGCACTCCTTGGCCCCCGCACCGGCACCAACAACACCGTGTCCAGCGCCGCACACTTCGGCACCCGGGGAAGGTTGATCGGATCCGGACTGACTCTCCTCTTCGCACTGGCCTATGCAGCCATTGCCGTATGGACCTCCGGGGACGCGCTCGTGGCAGCTGCCCAACGACTCCTGGGCATACCCCTGGACAGCACCACGCTCGCCATCGGCTACGCGATCATCTCCATCGAGATCGTGCTGGTAGCACTCTTCGGCCACGGCACGGTGGTCGCCATGCAGAAGTTCGTGGCGCCGGTGGTCGGACTTCTCCTCATCGCAGGGATCGTGGCCTTCGCCCCCACGTTCAGCCCCACAACCGTGCACGGCGACTACCTCCTGGGTGACTTCTGGCCCACGTGGATTCTGTCCGTGGTGATCTCCATTGGCGGCCCGCTGTCCTATGCGCCCACTCTGGGTGACTACAGCCGGCGTATCTCCCGCAAAGCCCACTCGGATCGCGCCGTCCTCGCCGCAACCTGCTCTGGTGTTTTCCTGGGCCTGTTCGGCACAGCGCTCTTCGGCGCGTTCACCGCCTCCGCCATTCCAGAACTGGGCGGCTCGTACGTCGCTGACCTGGTGCATGCTTCGCCCGTTTGGTACCTGCTGCCCATCCTGGTCATCGCGTTGGCGGGCGGCCTGGGCCAAGGGGTCCTGAATCTCTACGCGAGTGGCCTCGACCTTGAAGCCCTCTTTCCGCGGCTCCGCAGGATCCACACCACGCTCATCACCTCGGCAGCCGCCGTCGGGCTTCTTTACCTTGGCGTCTTCGTGTTCAACGCCGTGGACTCCATCACAGCGATGACGCTGGTACTCAACGGCTTCGCCGGTTCCTGGGTGGCCATCAACGTGCTCGGTTTCCTTGTTGCCCGCCGGGGAAAGTACAGTCCCGCAGACCTCCAACTGTTCAGGGCAAACGGTCCTTCAGGACGCTATTGGTTCACCAAGGGTTGGAATCTGAGGGCAGTCATTCCGTGGGCACTCGGTTCCGTGTTTGGCGTGCTCGCCACGGACACCTCCCTCTATACCGGCCCCCTCTCCCACCTGGGCGGTGGCGTGGACCTGAGTTTCGTGGGATCCACGGTGATCGGATCGCTCGGATACCTGGCAGCCCTGCGGCTTTGGCCGGAGGCTCCGGCTGTACAGGATGGCACGGCAACGGAGCGGGGTGAGCACGTATTACTGTCAAACCATGACTGACAAACTAGCCAAGATCCTGACCGCCGCCACCACCTGCATTGCCAGGAGCGGCGTGCGGGGACTGCGGGTCAACGATGTTGCGAAGGAAGCCGGCGTCTCCTCCGGACTGCTGTACTACCACTTCACGGACAGGGCCGGCCTGCTCGCCGCTACCCTCGAGCACATCAACAAGCAGGTCAGCAAGGACGACGCACCTTCGGCGAAGGTGAGCCAAGACGGCGGCAAGCACTTACGGCATCTCCTCCTGGACGAAATCAAGGACGAGGCCGACGTCCGCCGGAACTCGGTGGCGTGGAACGAACTCCGGGCCTGTTCCATCTTCGAACCGGAACTGACCGAGCCCCTTTCCCGCACTACGTCCGAATGGAACCGCGAAATCGCCGAGGCCATCCAGGCGGTCCACGCAGGCACCAGCAACCAGGAAGCAGCCGTCACGGCAGAAATCCTCACCAGCCTGGTGGAGGGCATCTCGGGACGCTGGCTCAGCGGCTTCATCACCACGGAACACGCACGTTCCCTGGTGTCCGGCGCCATCGACTCACTGACCGCTCCCCTGGGCAAGGTTTCCGAAGAGGACCTTGGCTCATGAACAACCACAAGCACCACAACCACATACCGGGTTCCTCGAGAACCCCACGAGACAAGGACCCCTAGGTCCAGTCAGGACGATCCAACCATGGACATCATCAGCAACACCACGCCGCCCGAGTCGTTCGCCCGAAGCCGCGAATCCAGCCGCCAACCCCTCCGCGTGGCACTTGTCCAGCACCGCTGGCGGAATGACGCCGCCGCACTCCGGTCAGTGTTGACCGAGGCCATCGGCAAAGCAGCCGCAGCGGGCGCCACGTCCGTCTTCCTTCCGGAACTGACTCTCTCCAAGTACCCGGCCAACGTCCGCGCGGGAGCCAACCCAGCGCAGGACGCCGAGGACCTCCTCACGGGCCCAACGTTCGATTTCGCAGCCGCAGCGGCCAGCAAACATGGCGTCGCAGTCCACGCCTCCCTCTACGAACGGGCCGACGGCGACGACGGGCTGGGCTTCAACACCGCCATCCTCGTCTCCCCCTCCGGTGAGCTGCTCGCGCGGACACGCAAGACGCACATCCCCATCAGCGCCGGCTATTACGAGGACACCTATTTCCGGGCCGGACCTGCCGACGACGCCTACCCGGTGTACCGTCCAGCGGAACTGGACCATGCCGCCGTCGGGCTTCCTACCTGCTGGGACGAATGGTTCCCCGAAGTAGCGCGGCTCTACTCGCTGGCCGGCGCCGAGATCCTGGTGTACCCCACCGCCATCGGTTCCGAGCCGACGTTCCCGGACTTTGACCACCAACCGCTGTGGCAGCATGTGATCACCGGCCACGGCATCACCAACGCCACCTTCATGGTGGTCCCCAACCGCACAGGCGACGAGGGGGACATCACGTTCTACGGGTCCTCGTTCATTTCAGATCCCTACGGCCGAGTCCTGGTACAGGCACCGCGGGACAAGGAGGCAGTGCTCATTGCCGATCTGGACCTCGACCAGCGCAAGGACTGGCTGGACCTGTTCCCCTTCCTGACCACGCGCAGGCCTGACACCTACGCGGAACTCACGCGCGAGGTGGACGTCGAACGCCCGTACGGCGCCGAGACCGGCGTGCAGAACGCGGCACGGCCATGACGTGGCGCATGCCCAGCGAGACGGCTCCACAGGAGCGCGTCTGGATGGCGTTCCCGCCCGAACGCTCCTCGATCGGGCACACGGACCAGGAAACCCACGAGGCACGGACGGCGTGGGCTGCGGTAGCCCACGCCGTGTTGCGGTTCGAGCCAGTCACCATGGTCGTCGATCCGCCGGATATGGAAGCTGCGCGCCGCTACTTGTCGGTCGATATCGAGCTGGTGGCAGCGCCGCTTGATGACGCGTGGATGCGGGACATCGGGCCGACTTTCGTGATTGACGACGGCGGTCGGCTCGGTGGCGTGGATTGGGTCTTCAACGGGTGGGGCCAGCAGGATTGGGCCACGTGGGGCAAGGATTCCGCCGTCGGGGCCGAAGTAGTGCGGCTGGCCGGCGCGGGCCTGGTGGACAGTAGTTTGGTGAACGAAGGCGGCGGAATACAGGTTGACGGACTGGGCACGGTCTTGGTCACCGAGACCGTGCAGTTGGACAAGTACCGGAACCCGGCGCTGAGCAAGGCCGATGTCGAGGCGGAACTGCGGCGCACCATCGGCGCCACGCACGTCATCTGGCTACCGCGCGGCCTGACCCGTGATTCAGAGGCTTTGGGAACCCGCGGCCACGTGGATATCGTCGCAGCCATTCCCTCGCCTGGCGTGTTGCTGGTCCACTCGCAGCGCAATCCCGACCACCCCGACTTCCAGGTCACGACGGACATCATTTCCCTGCTCGCCACGACGCACGATGCCGAAGGGCGCTCCTGGGACATCGTCGAGGTGCCCGCTCCGGAGATACTGCGCGACGAGGAAGGGTGGGTAGATTACAGCTACATCAACCACCTGGTGGTCAACGGCGGCGTCATCGCCTGCAGCTTCGACGATCCCGCGGATTCCGAGGCCAAGCGGATCCTGGAGCAGGCCTATCCGGGCCGCGAGGTGGTCATGGTGGACGCCCGCCCCATTTTCGCGCGGGGCGGCGGAATCCACTGCATCACCCAGCACCAGCCCGCCGTGTAGGCGTTCTGGTTGAAGGCTCGACGGCGGCACCTCCTTGGGGTGCCGCCGTTCAGTCCGCGCCGGCGAAGGCCGCCACAAGAAGTCCAAGCGGAGGCGGCGCTTCACCGTCCGGCAACGCCTCCACCAGCAGCCGGGCGTACCTCACCTTGTTGCCGCTCCGTCCGCCGAAGAACCTCCTCAGCTGCGCCGCGACCGGTCGGTCCCGTAACGAGGGTTGGCGTTGCAGAAGCCGGAACGAGGCAAGTTCGCCCTGTTGGTCAATGACATCCAGCACGCCCTCCGTCCCCAGGGCACGGATCAGCTCGTCCTCGAGGTCCTCGTGGCAAACATAGAAGCCCAGCTCATCCAAGGATCCTGGCCCGATGCCGACCCGGCCGAGTGCCCGGGCAATTCCGGGAGACTCGCCGGCGTCGCATAAACCCAGCAAGCGGTGGTTTGCACCCGTGGGCCCGTAGCGGTCGAGGAAATGGATGATGCTGGTGGCGCCACCCATGGGTACCACTGTCACCCGCTCGGTAGCCAGATGATGCCCCAGGCGTGCAGCCAGCACTTCCACAGCCACCTTGTCGCTCTCCCCTTCGACCAACACCGTCGTTTCCCGCATATGGCCAGTATGTAGGACCAAGCTGCTGCATGCAGTGCTAAGAGTTACACGCTATTCCCAGGCCGCAACCACTACCAGATCGGAGTTGCCGGCCAGGTGCGTGCCTTTATGGCCTGCGTCCAGGTTGCAAAATGCCGTGAAGCCCAAGTGGTCTGTCTCTGCCGGGCAAGCGTCGTCGTTGATACCCAACAACTCGGTGGGCAAATTGTCCCCAACCTTGAATGTACCCATCCCAGATCCCCCATATCTTTGTGATGTTTGGTTGAGTCTAGCCTGTGGGCTTCCCTGAGCACCCTTCAGTGGGTGCTTGAGCCAAGCGGCCGCCCATGCTCGTCAAAGGGTGATCCGTCCTCGGTTCATGAGGTCTGCACGGCCCGCCACCGTGCCAGAAAAGCTGAAACCCCGAACGTGCCTAATGTGGCCGCCGCACCCGCGGCGGCACCGACGAATCCCCCGAGGATCAGCGCGGTGCCCCGAAGGTCCAGGCCCCGTCCTCCCGCGAAATGCTCATCGTACGGTGGAGGGAAAAGGCGCATTGCGACAATGCCGCCGAAGGCGCAATAAGCGATGCAGGCAAGAAGTCCGGCAACCAAGAACCGGGCCATCCATCGTCTTGGCAGTTTGGCGTGGATGACTGCTCCGGCGATGATCAACAGCACAGAGGGAGCCACTGCCAGCACCCAGAACAGGATGAGTTCCAGATCGTCGTAGTCCATGACTTGATGCTAGCTGGGTGAGATGGAGCCCCCTGCCGGATTCGAACCGGCGACCCCCTGTTTACAAGACAGGTGCTCTGGCCAACTGAGCTAAGGAGGCGTGCGAAGAACGCTAGTCAAGGTTAGCCCAGACCGTCCCCCACCACGAAATTCAAAGGCCCATGGCCGGGCGGGGAAACAACAGCGGCCGGTTGCCTTCGGGAAGAAGGCAACCGGCCGCCGTCGTACTTACCGGGAAATCAGCCCTTTGCGGTGATCGCGGTCTGGATCTCTGCGTTAAGGTCGGTTGAACCATCCCACTGCTTGCCGTCGATGAAGACAGTCGGGGTGCCGGTGATGCCAATCGCCGCAGCTTCCTGCGTGGCAACCTTCACATAAGGCCGGAACTGCTTGCTGTCGATGCAGGAGTCGATGTTGGCCGCACCCACTTCCGTGGCCATGGCCTTGAGGTCCTTGTCCGAGATACCGGCGCTGCCTTCGGCGGGCTGGCGTTCGAAGAGGAGGTTGAAGAAATCGGCGTACTTCTCAGGCGAGGAGTTCACCACGCAGGCCGCGGCGTTCGCTGCGCGCGAGGAGTAGTTGGTGGTGGACTGCTGGTCCAGGAAACCGAGCGGGCGGTACTCGAGGGAGATTTTACCTTCGTTGCGCAGGTTGGTCAGGGACTCACCGTAGGTGGTCTCGAACCGCTTGCAGACGGGGCAAATGAAGTCGATGTAGGCCACTACCTTCACCGGCTTGCCGGCCTCGGCTTCGGCGCCGGGAGCCGTCACGGTTGCGGGCTTCGAAGCTGCCGGTGACGGTACGTCGGCGACGTTCACTGTTGCAGCTGCTGACTTCACGACTTCGCTGTTTGCCAGAAGTGTTACGCCACCGTGTACGTTGCCGTTGGCGGGCGTCGGGCCGCTGTCGGCAATGGGGGCGTTGTTCTGGATGTTGGTGACCACCACCAGGGCGATGACCACGAGGATGGCAACTACCGCAACCACGATGCCCCAGAGGACCAGCATCTTGTTGCGCTTGTCCTTCTTCAGCTGTTCTTCGCGGATTTTGCGCGCTTGTTCCCGGGCCTGGGCGGTCTTCTCGGCCTTGGACAGGCGCGGTTCGTTTGCGGGGCTCATCAGTTCCTCGTGGTTACTCGGCGTCGTAGTGCAACGGGGTCAGTTTACGGGAGCAAACCTGAGGATTTGCCGCCAGCACAATGACCCGGTTGTTGAACGATCAACCGGCGGCGATGATTCCGCCGGTAGGCTGGGATGTGAGTCACAGCAACCCCAGGGAGCAGTAATGCAGGATTTGGCAAGCGAAAAACTCAGTACCGAGGAAGGCGTCCGGGCATCGCCAACCAGGAAGCCGACGGCGAGCAAGTTCGACTTCATGGTGGTGTCCAACCGCCTGCCCGTCGACAGGTCCGACGACGGCTGGCGCCGCTCGCCCGGCGGCCTGGTCACTGCCCTCGCACCGATGATGACCAAGTCCGACGGCGCGTGGGTGGGTTGGCATGGCGCCCCGGATGAGACGGTGCGCCCGTTCAGCCATGAATCCATGGACCTCGTCCCGGTCCAGTTGAGCAGCCACGAGGTGGAGCTGTACTACGAAGGCTTCTCCAATGCGACAATTTGGCCGCTCTACCATGACGTGATTGCGCCGCCCGAGTTTCACAGAACCTGGTGGGACTCCTACCGGCAGGTCAACAAGAAGTTCGCTGATGCCGTCATCCGCCATGCCTCGGACGGCGCCACCGTGTGGGTCCAGGACTACCAACTCCAGCTGGTTCCCCGGATGCTCCGCACGGCCCGTCCGGACCTGAAGGTCGGATTCTTCAACCACATTCCCTTCCCGCCGCCGGAGATCTTCGCGCAGCTCCCGTGGCGCCGCGAGATCATTGACGGCCTGCTGGGCGCGGACCTCCTGGGCTTCCAGCGGCCCAGCGATGCCGGCAACTTCATGCGTTCCGCACGACGCTTCCTGGGGGCAAGCGTCAAGCAGCAGCAAATCCATGTGAAGGGCGCGGACGGCCAGGTCACCCACATCGCCCGCGCCCAGGCTTTCCCCATTTCCATTGACGTGGACCAGATCCGCGAACTCGCCAGCCGCCCGGACATCATCGAGCGGTCCAAGCAGATCCGCAAGGACCTGGGCAACCCCAAGACGATCCTTTTGGGCGTCGACCGGCTGGACTACACCAAGGGCATCGGGCACCGCTTGAAGGCCTTCGAGGAACTCCTGGCGGATGGCCACATCAAGGTGGAGGATGCAACGCTGATCCAGGTTGCCAGCCCCAGCCGCGAGCGGGTGGAGCAGTACCGGCTCCTGCGGGAGGAAATCGAAGGGACTGTGGGCCGCATTAATGGCACTTACGACACCATCCAGAACACTGCGGTGCGCTACCTGCACCACAGCTATCCGGTGGAGGAAATGGTGGCGCTGTACCTTGCGGCCGACGTCATGCTGGTAACCGCGCTGCGGGACGGCATGAACCTGGTGGCCAAGGAGTACGTGACAGCCCGTTCCGAAGACGACGGCGCCCTGGTGTTGAGCGAATTCGCCGGCGCCGCGGATCAGTTGAAGCAGGCTCTCCTGATCAATCCGCACGACATCGACGGCCTCAAATCGTCCATTCTCCGTGCGATCAACCTGGACCCGAAGGAAGCCCGACGCCGCATGAAGTTGATGCGCAAGCAAATCCTTGACCACGACGTTGACCATTGGTCGGCCGAGTTCCTCGACTCCCTTAAGGAAAAGGTGGTCCGCGATGACAGCTGAACAGACGCCCCTAACGCTGTCGCCGGAATTGCTGGACGCCATTCGAGGCATCGCGGGAACGGAACACCTCCTGGTGGCCCTGGACTTCGACGGCACGCTCTCACCGATCGTCGACCGCGCGGAGGACGCCCGCCCCCTCCCGCGGTCAGCTGCGGCCCTGGAAGAACTCGCCGGGCTGCCGCGCACGACGACGGCACTCATCTCGGGCCGCGCATTGGACAGTTTGCGGCTGGTCGCCTCACCACCGGCAAACACGTTGTTGATTGGCAGCCACGGAGCTGAAGTCTGGATGGGCGAAGGCTCGTTGGGTTTGGAGTTGGACGACGAGCAGCGTGAACGGCTGGCTTCGGTGCGCGAAGTGTTGGCCGGAATCGTCAATGTCGCTCCGGGAACACTTCTGGAAGACAAGCCCGCGGGCGTTGTGCTGCACACGAGGCTTGCCGATGATGACGTGGCGGAGGACGCCGTCGAGGCCGCCCGGATCGAGTTGCAGGACCGCCCGGGCGTGTTCCTGAAGACCGGGAAGCGCGTGCTGGAGACGTCGGTGGTCCATGCTTCCAAGGGCGAGGCAGTGGAGTTCCTGCGCCAAGCGACGGGAGCTACGGCCATCCTGTTCGCTGGCGACGATGTGACGGACGAGGACGCGCTGGGCCGGCTCCTGGGCGATGACGTGGGCATCAAAGTAGGACTCGACTTCACCCAGGCCGCGTTCCGCGTGGAAGCTCCCATGCACGTGGCCGAGCTCTTGGAGGCGCTGCTCCGTGAACGCCGTCGGGCCACCACCAACGCCTAGCGTGTGATGAACGCAACATGTGATCTTTGCAACAAATTCGACAGAGGGTCGAAGTGTCTGTAATACTCTTGCTTGTGACGTGACGCACATTATCGTGCGACGCCACGCATAACTCCTCGGCTTTGGCCGAGGAGTTTCAACTGAAGAAAATGAACCATTCACAACGGATCGTCCGGCACGTACCTGCCGGTGAAGGGATTGATAACTGTGGCTACAGTTACTTTTGATAACGCTACGCGTCTGTACCCGGGCACAGATAAGCCCGCCGTCGATAAGCTCAACATCGACATCGCCGATGGCGAATTCCTGGTCCTCGTTGGACCTTCCGGTTGCGGTAAGTCCACCTCCCTGCGCATGCTCGCAGGTCTTGAGGATGTGAACGCCGGCCGCATCCTGATCGGTGACCGCGACGTCACGGATGTTCCGCCTAAGGACCGCGACATCGCAATGGTCTTCCAGAACTACGCTCTTTACCCGCACATGACCGTTGCGGACAACATGGGCTTCGCCCTCAAGATCGCCGGCGTTTCCAAGGAAGAGCGCGCAGAGCGTGTCCGCGAAGCCGCCAAGCTCCTGGACCTCGAGCAGTACCTGGACCGCAAGCCGAAGGCACTCTCCGGTGGTCAGCGCCAGCGTGTTGCCATGGGCCGTGCAATCGTCCGTAACCCGCAGGTCTTCCTCATGGATGAGCCGCTCTCCAACCTTGACGCCAAGCTCCGTGTCCAGACCCGTACGCAGATCGCATCCCTGACCCGCCGCCTCGGCGTCACCACGGTTTACGTGACGCACGACCAGGTTGAGGCCATGACCATGGGTGACCGCGTGGCAGTCCTCAAGGACGGCCTCCTCCAGCAGGTCGACACCCCTCGTAACCTCTACGACCGCCCGCAGAACGTCTTCGTTGCAGGCTTCATCGGCTCCCCTGCCATGAACCTGCTGGAACTGCCGGTTGTTGACGGCGGCGTCCAGTTCGGTGGCACCGTCTACCCGGTCAAGCACGACGTCCTGGATGACGCTTCGGGCAAGACCGTCACGGTTGGTACCCGCCCCGAGGACCTCGAAACGGTCGGCCAGGGCGAAGGCCTGCAGGTTGAGGTTGACGTGGTTGAAGAACTCGGTGCCGACGCTTACGTCTACGGCCACACCACCCTCGATGGCAAGAGCCACGACATCGTTGCCCGCGTCGACGGTCGCCGTCCTCCGATGAAGGGCGAGTCCATCTTCGTCCGTCCGCAGTCCGGCCACGTGCACCTGTTCGACACCAAGACCGGCCTGCGCCTGGGCGACTAGTCACCCTCGCCTAACCGGCCGTCAGCAGACAGCGGCCCGACCCTCACCGGTCGGGCCGCTCTCTCGTTAACCCCTTCTCTGTCGGAAAGAACGGTATGAACTCCACGGACAACCTGATCCCCCGGCCCCAACACGTCGTGCCCCTTGAAGGTCACGCCTTCGAGATCACGAACACCACCCGGATTGCCGCGTCCGAGGGGGCGGAACCAGTCGCCGAACAACTCGCCACGCTACTCCGGCGTGGCACCGGTTTCGACCTTCCACTGGCTAATGACTTCCGCCCCGGGGACATCGCCCTGGAGCTGGACCAAGCGTTCGACGGCGGCCCCGAGGCTTACGCGCTCACCGTCACCGATGCCGGTGCCCGGCTGAGGGCATCAACACCGGCAGGGCTTCTCAACGGAATCCAAACCCTCCGTCAGCTATTCGCCCCTTCCATCGAACGCTCTCTCATCGAATCGCCCGATTCCACGGACGCTCTCGCAGGGGAACGCACCTGGGCGATTCCCGCCGTCGAAATTCACGACGCACCGCGCTTCCCGTACCGCGGCCTCATGCTGGACGTCGCCCGCAGCTTCTTCACGGTGGAAGAAGTCAAGGAACAGATCGACGTCATGGCCCAGTTCAAACTGAACGCCCTTCACCTGCACCTGACCGATGACCAGGCCTGGCGCATCGAAATCGTCATGCCGGAGAACAACCCGTCGGGGCTGGACTACGCCAACCTCACGGCTGTTGGCGGCGCAGTGAACCATCCGGGCGTCGGGCTCACGCCCGGGCACACCGGTTTTTACACGCAGCAGGATTTCCGGGACATCCAGGCCTACGCCGCTGCACGGAACATCCTGGTGGTACCCGAAGTCGACCTTCCCGGACACGTCAATGCGGCGCTGGCGGCGATCCCCCAGCTGAACCCGGACGGCATCGCCAAACCCGCCAACACCACGGGGGACGTGGGCTACTCCACGCTGACAGCTGACCTGCCGGCCACCTACGAGTTCGTCAGCGAAGTCCTGGGCCAGGTCGCTGCCATGACGGACGGTCCCTACATCCACATCGGCGGGGACGAAGCCCACGTCACCGGGCACGACAACTACGTGGCCATGGTGACGGAATTCGCCAGGATCGGCGGCGCAACGGGCAAGACTGTCGTGGGCTGGAACGAGTACGCGGAGGTGGAACTCCCGCGCGGCAGCGTGGTGCAGTACTGGTGGGGCGATCTCGCGCCCGTAGTCCGGCAGGCAGAACATGGTGGTTCGAAGGTCATCATGTCACCGGCAGCCAACACGTACCTGGACCAGAAATACGATTCCGGCAGCCCCATCGGCCTGTCCTGGGTGGAGGGCGGCCCCTTCACGTGGTCTGAGTACTACCAATGGAATCCGGCCCAGGGCGGCCTTGAGGACCAGCACTTGCTCGGTGTCGAAGGTCCGCTCTGGACCGAAACCGTGCGTGGCAACCAGCAGGCCTATTGGCTCATGTACCCCAGGGCCATCTCGCTGGCGGAGGTGGGTTGGTCCCGGCAGGAGGACCGGGACCTCGGTGACTTCCGACGTCGGCTGGGCGCCTTTGGTGAGCGGCTCGCCAACCAGGGCGTCGGCTTCCAGGCCGCGTCCGACGTCGAATGGTCCGCCACAGCGGCGGATCCGTTCACAGAACCGAACAGCACCCCTGAGTACGGAACAATTGAGGCATGAGCGAGCAAAACGGAGCCCAGTGGCACGACGAACCAACCGACTACGGGCAGATCGGCAAGCTCCCCCGGACGGAAGCGGCCAGCGCGCAGGACTCGGCCCCTCCGGCCAGCGTCATTGGCTCGCTGAACATCACGGCCGCTGCCGCTGATCCTGAACTGTTGGACCTTCCATGGCACATCGCCTTGGAAGAATGGCCGGCGGAGTACCTCGCCGCGCTCCCCCGCGGTATCTCCCGGCACATTGTGCGTTTCGCCCACTTGGGCGGTTCGGTCATTGCCATCAAGGAAACGTCAGAGCACGTGGCCCGCCATGAGTACCACATGCTGCGAAAGCTCGCCCGGCTGGATGTCCCGTGCGTGGAGCCTGTGGCGGTCATTACCGGACGGACCACCGCCGACGGCAAGCCGCTGAACCCGGTGCTGGTCACCCGACACTTGAAGTTCTCCATGCCCTACCGCGCACTGTTCTCCCAGATGCTGCGCAAGGACACCCTGACCCGCCTGATCGACGCACAGGCCCTGCTCATGGTCCGTTTGCACCTCATCGGTTTCTACTGGGGCGATGTCTCGCTCTCCAACACGCTGTTCCGCCGCGACGCCGGCGCGTTCGCCGCCTACTTGGTGGACGCCGAGACGGGCGAGCTGTATCCGGACCTGTCCCAGGGCCAGCGTGAGTACGACCTCGAAATTGCCCGCGTGAACATCGCCGGCGAGCTCATGGACCTCCTGGATGGCGGGCTCATCGAGGAAAAGGTGGACCCCGTGGCCACGAGCGAGCTGATCATGGACAGCTACCGGCGGCTCTGGGCGGAGCTCACGGAGAAGGAATCCTTCGAACTCGGCGAACGCTGGCGCGTGGGCGCACGTATCCGACGGCTCAATGAGCTGGGCTTTGACGTCGAAGAATATGCCATCAAGACCACGGCCGACGGTTCCACCATCCAACTCCAGCCCAAAGTGGTGGACGCCGGACACCACCAGCGCCGGCTGCTGCGCCTCACGGGCCTGGACGCCCAGGAAAACCAAGCCCGCAGGCTGCTCAACGACATGGACCAGTTCCGGGCGGACAACAACCCGGACCTGGACGAGGAAATCAGCGCCCATGCCTGGGTCAGCCAGATCTTCGAGCCTATTGTGCGGTCCATCCCGCGGCACCTGGCCGGGAAGTTGGAACCGGCGGAAGTGGTCCACGAGGTCCTGGAGCACCGCTGGTACATGAGCCAGAAGCAGGACCGCTACATTCCGTTGGCCGAGACCGTCCAGTCGTACATCGACACGGTCCTGCAGCACCGCCGTGACGAGGCAGCGATCATGCTGAACCCGGACACGGAGATGCTGAAGATCCTGGAAGTGGAGGTTGAGGAGTCGGGCCGCTACGACGACGAGGAATACCCCGACGCCGACGACTGACGGGCTTTCCCAAAGGTCCGGTTACGGCTCCAGGGTCTCCGCCAGCCCGGCCAGGACGGGCTGGCGGCCCAGTTCAATGTGCGAGTACGCCAGGGAGTACGCCAACTCGGGACGCCCGGCCAGGATCGCGTTGCACAGTTCAGTGTGCTCGTCCCGCTGGAGTTCGTTGCTGCGGTTGTGCGCCAACCCGAAGATCCAGCGCATCCGCCCGAACAGCGGCTTGACGGATTCGATCAGAAGGCGGTTGCCGGAGAGGCGCACGATTTCGGCGTGCAGTTCGGCGCTGATAAGTACGACGTCGTCAGTCCGGTCTTCGTCGATGGCCGCCTTCGAGGCTTCCATCAGTTCCTCGAGGCGCCCTCCGTCGCCGCTTTCGGCGACACGGGTGGCCGCCATCTTCGCTGCAAACGTCTCGAGGCAAAGCCGCACATCGAAGAGTTCGTTGACGTCGGTCAGGGTCAGTTGGCGGACCACTGCTCCACGCCGGGGGAACGTGGCCACGAAGCCGTCCTGCTCCAGCCTCTGGATGGCCTCGCGGACAGGTATCCGGGAAACGCTGTACATCTCCGACAGTTCGCGTTCCCGGAGGCGGGATCCCTGGGCGAAGGAACCGGAGACGATGCCCTCCAGGACCAACTGATAAACGTACTCCGCACGGGCTTCGTCATCGCGGACATTGCCGGCTTCCGGGATCGCCTCTGCCACTCTCAAACTCCCCTTCATGCGTGCGCCCGTGCGACTTTGCCGGACGGTTCCGCTCACTGCTCCAACCGAGCATACACGGGAGGAAACAGCTCATTTGCGGGACGGTTCAAAGCATCCCGGCTTGTGTAGGCTTCACGCATTTTCGTAAAGAGAACCTGGGCCTTGCCACGCCAGAAATCCAGGTCCACTCCCGCGATCTGGCCATCGGCCATGATGGTCCGTCCGGCCACAACGGAGAGGACAGCTTGGCGTGCCGTCCCGTTGAGGGCCAGGGTGCGGAAGGGATCGTCGTGGACACCGTCACGGATGTCGTCCAGGGAAAAGGCCACCATGTCCGCCTGGGCACCGGCTTCGAGCCGGCCAAGATCGGGGCGGCCCAGGGCGCGGGCTCCCCCGAGTGTGGCGGCATCGACATATCCGGCGAGGTCGCCGGCGTCGTTCCTACCGGCGAGGATCTTCGACAACTGCACCCCGGCGTCGATCCCCCGGATGAGGTCCGGCGGGAACGAGTCGGTCCCCAGGGAGATGTTGATGCCCGCTTCTTTGTACGCGTTGAAGGAATCCAGGGTGCTGCCATAACGCATGGACGTGAGCGGACAGTGGATGATGCTTGCCCCGCTGGCCGCCAGCTTGGCCAGGTCACCCCTGTCTTCGCCGTGGACGGCTGGATTGCGGTCCACGTAGGTGGCGTGTGGAATCAGAAGCCTTTCAGTGAGCAGGCCCACCTGGTCCAAGAGCTCAAGGGGCGTAACGCCATGCCACTCCAGGATGAGGTCCCGCTCCACGAGTCCCTGCAGCGAGTGCAAGCGAACCAGTACGTCCCGTTCCCCGGAAGCCGCAGCAGTCGCCTTGAGTGTTTCGATGTCCAGGGTCTCGATCCGGCACGGCAACAGGACCCCTTGGACCAACGGATCGTTCAATCCCGTCACGTGGTCAATGAAGCGCAAGGCGTCCGCGAATCCCTCACGGCCGCGATCGGCGTCGAACATCACTGAGCGTTCGCCGTCCTCCAGCACCACGTTCACGCCCGAGCGGTAGGCGGGCCCCAAGTACCCACGCAATCCGAGCCGCCTGCTGGTCTCGGCCATGCCGACGAGTTCCTCGAACGTCTCTGCCCATTCGGAGTGAACCTCTGACGCGATGGGCATGTAGGTGGTGATGCCGTGCAGGACCAGCTGGATGAGTGCGTACTCGCGGATCTGTTGGCGTTCCTCGGGCGTAAAAACATCCTCGCGACGATTCCTGAAGTAGTCGTCGGACCACTGGTGCCCCTTGGCGAGCTCCGGACCTGCCCAGCTGTCCAGGATGAGGTGGTCGACGTCCGTGAGGGCGTCAAGGTCGATCAACCCGGGCATCAAAAGCGCGTCGCCGAGGTGCCGTTCTTCGTCCACTGGTCCTTGGTAGTCATGGCCAACGTACTCAATGGTGCTGCCCTTGTAGACCACGCAGGCATCCTCCAACAGCACATGCTGTCCATCGAGGAAACCCAGTACATAGCGGGCGGTGGTCTTGAGGTGCACAGGAGCTCCTTCGCTCGGTCAGATAAGTCTCTGGTATTCCAAACAGTACATTAATTGTGATTTACATCCCATCAAAGGTGCTCTAATCTATTTTGGTATACAAGATTTTCCGGAGTCAGCTCCCTTCACGAAACGAGCAAACGGTTGACCCAGTTACAATCCGTCGAACCAAACACCGGCAGCCCACCGCTACCCGCGGCAACGACGCCGGACAGCACGGCTGCCGCCCCCGCTGAAGCGCGGTCCCTGCTGGCCACGGCATGGCTGAGGATCCGGCGCAGCAAGGTTGCGCTGCTGAGCCTCTGCGTCGTGGTGGCCATCATGCTGTTCGCCATCCTTGCCCCGGTACTCAGTGCAATGTCCGGCAATGATCCCTTCACCTCCAACACCAGCCCCGAGGTCCTGGATGATTTCCAGACACCGGGCCTGCCCCTGCCCGGCTACATGTACCCATCTGCTGAGCACTGGCTGGGCGTGGAACCCGGGCTGGGCCGCGACCTCTTTGCCAGGCTCGCCTTCGGCGGACAGGTATCGCTCACCATCGCCCTGCTGTCCACCGCCGTCTCCGTGGTGCTGGGGACCGTCCTCGGCGCGGCGGCGGGCTACTTCGGCGGCAAGACCGACGCCATCATCAGCCGGATCATGGACCTGTTCCTCGCGTTCCCGCACCTGTTGCTGGTCCTCTCGCTGACGCCGATCCTGCAATCGCGACTCCGGGACACGCCGTTGGGTGAAGGCAGCTTCCTTCCCATGGCGTCCTTGGTGATCATCCTTGGCTTCTTCGGCTGGGCCTATTTGGCCCGCATCGTCCGCGGCCAGGTGCTCAGTCTTCGCGAGCGCGAGTTCGTCGAAGCCGCCCGTTCCTTCGGGGCTTCCCACGTGAGCGTGCTGTTCCGCCAGATCATCCCCAACGTCATGGGCGTGGTCCTGGTGTACGCCACCATGCTCATTCCCACCAACATCTCCGCTGAAGCAGCACTGTCGTTCCTGGGCGTAGGCGTCAAGGACCCCACGCCGTCGTGGGGCCAGATGCTCAACGCCGCACAATCAGGCAACTGGTACCTCAGCGATCCCTGGTTCCTGGCCGTCCCGGGCGTGATGCTCATTGTCACCGTCCTGGCCTTCAACCTCCTGGGCGACGCAGTCCGCGACGCCCTGGACCCCAAAGCATCCCGCCACTAAATCTCCGTTTCACCCACCCTTCAAGAGGAGCACCATGAAAACCCCCACGAGAGCACTGGCGCTTTCCGTGCTGATCGCGATGTCGGCCGCCGGCTGCAGTGCAGGTCAAAACCAGGCCAACAACTCCAAGCCGGAGTCCGTCACCGAACTGGCACCGGTGGTGGTGAAGTCCGGCTTCAACGCCAAGGGCGGCAACATCAACGTCCTGATGTCGTCGGACTTCCAGACCCTGGACCCGGGCAACAGCAACTACGTACAGACGGCCAACGTCGGCCAGCTCTACTACCGCACACTGACCATGGCCAAGGAGACCGCCGGCCAGCCTCCAACGGTGGTGCCCGACCTCGCCACGGACACCGGCAAGGTTTCCGATGACGGCCTGAGCTGGACGTTCACCCTCAAGGACGGCGTGAAGTTCGAGGACGGCACGCCCATCACTTCGGCAGACATCAAGTACGGCGTGGAGCGCACCTTCGCGCAGGACGTCTTCACCCAGGCGCCGCAGGAACTGAATGCCGCGCTCGACGCCGGCGGGTACAAGGGGCCGTACAAGGACCCTTCCGCTGTGCTCAAGGCCGTTGAAACGCCCGACGATCGCACGATCGTCTTCCACCTGAAGAAGCCTTTCGCCGAATTCCCCGCTTTGGCCTCCCGTTCCAACACTGCCCCGGTCCCCGCAAACAAGGACAGCAAGCTGGATTACACCAACCACCCGGTCTCCTCCGGCCCGTACATGGTGGAGTCCTACAACCGCGGAAAGTCGCTGAAGCTGGTCCGCAACCCGCACTGGGATCCTGCCACGGACCCCAACCGTTCCGCCCTTCCTGACACGTTCAGTTTCTCCCTGTCCACGTCGCAGGCAACCATCAGCCAGCAGTTGCTGGCCGATTCGGATCCCAACGCCATCACCCTCGATTCCAACGGTGCGCTGCAGACCTCCGACTCCGCGAAACTGGCTGACGCCAAGGTGAAGGACCGTGTGGCCTCGGGACTCCTGGGCTGCAACGACGTGCTGAGCCTGAACACCCAAAAGATCAAGGACCCGGATGTCCGGAAGGCAATCGCCCTGGCACTGGACCGCCAGTCCATCCTGGTCCAGTACGGCGGACGCCGCTTCGGTGAGCTGACGCAGAGCCCGCTCAATGACAAGATGCGCGGGTACGTTGAAACGGAACTCGAATTGGATCCCGCGGGCAAGCCCAAGCTGGAGGAAGCCAAGAAGCTGCTCGAGGGTAAGGAGTACCCCAAGACGCTCACCTACGGCTACGCCAACAACCGCGATGCCTTCAAGAACACCGGTACCGTGATCCAGCAGAACCTTAAGGCCTTGGGCATCGACGTCGAACTCGTGGCCATCCCTGCACCGAACTACTACTCGATCATGGCCAGCGAACAGCTTCCGGACCTGGGCCGATCCGGCTGGTGCGGCGGTGCCGACCCGGCTTCAATCCGAACCTCCGCAGACCCCTTGCTGGGACCGAACAATGACGGCACCAGCTATGGCTTCTCCAACACTTCCCGGTACTTCGACCCGGTGGTGTCCAAGACCATGTACGAGCTCCGCAACACAGACGGCACATCGGAGGAACTGGGCAAGAAGTGGTCTGAGGCGTTCGGCACAGCTTTGAAGACCTACCCGATCGTTCCGCTGATCCGCACCCACACCAACTCCGTGGTGGGCTCCAAGGTGCGGAACGCCCAGGTTGGCTACTTCTTCGGCGGAATCGACCTTTCGATCGTCGGCGTCGAGCACTAACTCCAACCACCATGATCACTTTCATTCTTCGCCGTGCCGGATCGTTGGTCCTGCTCCTTTTCGCGGTCAGTTTCATTACCTTCACGTTGTTCCAGCTTGGCCCCTCTGATCCTGCCGCGGCAGCGTGCGGACAGGAGTGCACGCCCGAACGTGTTGCGGAAGCCCGGGTAGCTTTGGGCATGGACCAACCGTTCTTCGTGCAATACCTCGACTACATGCGTGGCCTGTTCTCTCCCCGGATGATCGGTGCCGCCGGCGCCCAGACCCTGTGCGAATGGCCGTGTCTGGGCAAGTCGTTCCAAACCAATGAGAACGTTGCGGACATCATTGCCCGGTCGCTCCCCTACACCTTCTCCATGGCCATCGGGGCGCTGGTGCTCTGGACCATCACCGGCGTGGGCCTCGGCCTCCTGGCCGCCCTGCGCAAGGGTTCACCGATGGACAAGTTCATTGTTGGGGCGGCTTCGGTGGGCGTTTCGCTCCCCATCCCGGTTACAGGCCTGTTCCTGCTGTTGCTCTTCGTCAACCAGTTGCATCTGCTGCCCTTCACCACCAATGAGATCAGCAGTCCGTTCGGCCCCCAAGGCCCCGGCGCGTGGGTGACCAACTACCTGTTGCCGTGGATAGCGCTGGCCGTGCTGTTCAGTGCCTCCTACATCCGTGTCACCCGCACCAACATGATCGAGACGTTCGGTGAGGACTTCATCCGAACAGCACGTGCCAAGGGACTCGCCCCGAGGACAGTGACGTTCAAGCACGGCGTCCGGGCCGGCATCACGCCAGTAGTCACCATGCTCGGCATGGACATCGGCCTGCTCCTGGGCGGCGCCGTCCTGACCGAGCAAATCTTCTCCGTCCCAGGCCTCGGCTTCACGGCAGTGCACGCAGCTATCTCCGGCGACCTGCCTGTCACTATGGCCATCACCATGCTGGCCGCGTTCTTCGTGATTGTCGCCAACGTGGTGGTGGACCTCGCGTACGCCGCCATCGATCCCCGAGTGAGGCTCCAATGACCCACATGCCACTCGCGCAGAAGACCAGCGCTGTTCCTGCGGGCACCAACGCCTTCCTGGACGTGCGGAACCTGTCCGTGAAGTTCCCTACCGACGACGGCCTCGTTTCCGCCGTCAACGGCATGGACTTCACCTTGGAGCGCGGCCAGACCCTGGGCATCGTCGGTGAGTCCGGCTCTGGCAAGTCCGTCACCAGCCAAGCCTTGATGGGCCTGCTCAAGGGAACATCGGCGCAGGTCACCGGCCAGGCGATGTTCCAAGGGCAGGACCTGGTCGCCCTTCCGGAGTCGACCATGCGGCAACTCCGCGGACGCAACATCGGAATGATCTTCCAGGATCCCCTTTCTGCCTTGCACCCCTTCTACACGGTGGGCCACCAGATCGCCGAGGCTTACCTGGTCCACAACAAGGCGACCAAGAAGCAGGCCCGGACAGCCGCCGTCGAGATGCTTGGAAGGGTGGGCATCCCCAGTCCCGAACAGCGCTTCGATGAGTACCCGCATCACTTCTCCGGAGGCATGCGGCAGCGCGCCATGATTGCCATGGCCCTGATCTGCGAGCCGGAACTGCTGATCGCAGACGAGCCCACCACCGCCTTGGACGTGACCGTGCAGGCGCAGATCCTGGACCTCATGTTGGAGTTGCAGGAGGAAACCAATTCAGCCCTCATCCTCATCACGCACGACCTGGGGGTTGTAGCAGAGGTGTGCCATAACGTACTGGTGATGTACGGCGGCCAATGCGTGGAATCCGGGCCGGTGGATGAGATCTTTTACGACACCCGCCACCCCTACACGCTGGGCCTCCTCAATTCGATGCCCACGTTGGCCGGTTCCTCGGGCCAGCTGAACCCGATCCCCGGCCAGCCGCCGTCGCTCCTCGACCTGCCCAAGGGCTGCATCTTCAGCGCACGGTGCCAGTACGCCGACCTTGCCGGCGACGGCGTCTGCGCCCGCCAGCGGCCCGAACTCACCGTGGAAGACGGTCACGGCAAACGCTGCCACCTCAGCGGTCCGCAGCTCCTCACCATCCGTACTGCGCGATAGGACCGCCATGGATAACCAGCCAATTCTCCAGGTGGAGAACCTGCAAAAACACTTCCCGCTCAAAGGCGGCCTCCTGCCGGGGGCCCCGAAGCGCTCGGTCAAAGCGGTCGACGGCGTGACGTTCAGTGTGGGTCGGGGCCGGACTTTGGGACTCGTGGGTGAGTCCGGGTGCGGCAAATCGACCACCGGCCGTATGGTTTCACGGCTCATGGACCCCACTGGTGGCCGCATCATGATCGACGGTGTGGACATCAGCCAGCTGCGTGGTCGGGATCTCTACAATTTCCGGCGCAAGGTCCAAATGATCTTCCAGGACCCCTTCGCGTCCCTGAATCCGCGACAGACCGTGGGCACGGCCATCGCGGCTCCCATGGTGGCGCAAAAGATCAACCCGCCGGGCGGACTCAAGAACCGGGTCAAGGAACTCCTGGACCAGGTGGGCTTGAAGCCCGAACACTACAACCGGTTCCCGCACGAGTTCTCCGGAGGCCAGCGTCAACGCGTGGGCATTGCACGGGCCATTTCCCTGAACCCCTCGGTGATTGTGTGCGACGAGCCCGTGTCAGCCTTGGACGTCTCAGTGCAGGCGCAAGTGGTGAACCTCCTGCAGCAGATTCAACGGGACACGGGCGTGTCCTACATTTTCATCGCCCACGACCTCTCTGTGGTCAGGCACATCTCGCACGAAGTCGCCGTGATGTATCTCGGAAAAATCGTGGAGCAAGGCACCCGGGACTCCCTGTTCAGCGATCCGCGCCACCCCTACACCAAAGCCTTGCTCTCGGCCGTTCCGCTCCCCGATCCCCGGGCTGCCCGCGAACAGGTCAAGATCAGGCTCCGCGGAGACCTGCCCTCACCCGCCAATCCGCCGAGCGGCTGTGTCTTCCGGACCCGTTGCCCGCTGATCGCTACCTTGCCCGAAGAGCAGCGCCAGCGATGCATGAACGAGGTCCCCGCAACAGCTACCTCCGCCGCTCCGGCCTGCCACCACACCGGGGTGGCAGCCGAGGCATTGGCGGGTGTGCAATAGATCCACAATCAAAGGAGAAACAGTGAACACCCTGATTCGTGCCGTCCGTCCGTGGGGGCAGGCGTTGAGCGATGTCGTGCTCAGCGGCGGCGAGATCACCGGCGTCGAACCCCATGACCCCGCCAGGGCGGTACCGGCAGGTACCACCGTCGTGGAGGGCCGCAACCGCCTTCTGGTGCCGTCGTTCTCGGACGTCCACGTGCATCTGGACTCCACCCGGATCGGCCTCCCCTTCCGGGAGCACACCGGGGGTCCCGGCGTGTGGACCATGATGATGAACGACCGCCTCAACTGGCGCAACGCCGAGGTTCCGCTGCAGGAACGGGTCAATGACACGCTGGGCCGCATGATCGCCCGCGGTACCACCCGCGTCCGCTCCTACGCCCAGGTAGACGTGGACTGCCGACTGGAGCGCTTCGAGGCGGTGGCGACCGCGAAGGAGGCGTTCGCGGACCGCGCTTCCGTGGACATCATCGCCTTCCCGCAGGCGGGTTTGTTGCTGGAAGAGGGCACCGTTGAGCTCATGGAAGAAGCCTTGAAGGCCGGCGCCAACGTGATGGGCGGCATTGATCCGTGCACTCTGGACCGGGACCCCGCAAAGCACCTGGATATCGTCTTTGGCTTGGCGGAAAAGTACCAGGTGCCCATCGACATCCACCTGCACGAGCCCGGCGAGCTGGGGGTCTTCAGCACGGACCTGGTCCTCGAGCGCACGCGAGCCCTGGGCATGCAGGGCAAAGTCACCATGTCCCACGCTTACCAGCTGGGTAGTGTGAATGAGGCCACGACGCGTCGCCTCATCGACTCGTTCGCCGAGCTCGATGTCTCGCTGGCTTCCGTGGCTCCGGCCGCTTCGGGACAACTGCCCATTCCGCTGCTCACGGAAGCAGGGGTCCGCCTGGGCCTCGGCGAAGACGGCCAGCGTGACTACTGGTCCCCCTACGGAAACACGGACATGCTGGACCGGACCTGGCAGCTCGCCTTCACGCACGGATTCCGGAAAGACGAGCTCATTGAGCACTGCCTGGCCATTGCCACGATCGGCGGGGCCAGCATCCTGGATCCTGAGGCCATACGGCTCAAGGACACTGCCCACCGTCCAGGAGTCGAGATCGGCGACCCCGCTGAACTGCTCTTGGTGGATGGCGAAACCGTGGCGTCCACCGTCATGGACCGCGGCAAGGACCGCACTGTGATCCATGCAGGAAAGGTAGTGGCCGACCAGCTGGAACTCGTTTAACCCAGCAGCTCGTGAGTCTGTGCGTTGTCGGGCAGCGCAGAAGCCGTAGCTGAACTGTGCTGCGGCTCGCGGCATAGGGCTCTACGGCGACAAAGGGCTATACGGCAGCATATGGCTCATGGACAGTCGCCGTGGTTCGTGATCGGGTTCGTGTCCCCGATATGAAGAGGGACGCGGCACTCCCGTCCCCCGGCGGCTCGTCCGGGTTTCCCGCGGCGAGGTTCCCGCTGATCACCCGCCCATCGGGATCTCCCGCCACAACGGACCCGTTGACCAGCGACGAGCCCTGGTCTCCCGCCGCAACGGACTTGTTGACCAGCGACCAGCCCTGGTCTCCTGTCGCCACGGACCCGTTGACCAGCGACGAGCCCTGGTCTCCTGGTGCCACGGCCCCATTGACCAGCGACGAGCCCTGGTCTCCTGGTGCCACGGCCCCCGGAACAGGTGACCCGTCAGCGTGTTCAGCGGCTGGGTTGCCGGTTCCGGGGAGTGGTGGGGCTGTGGATTGGTAGCGGTGTCCCGTGGGGGTTCTGACCTCCAGACTTCGTGGTCCCTGATCGCTTGGGTTGGTGTTC
>NZ_JBIVXM010000004.1:198970-309458 GCF_044769205.1 Paenarthrobacter sp. NPDC090520 | reverse complement strand
CTGAACAACCTCAGCAACCAAACGATTCGAGAACTTCACCACGGCAATCGACACCCTTCAATAATCAGGTGTTGCGATCACCGCATGATTCGAAGGGCTCAGAACAACCACAAATGCGAGTCAGTTGGGGGAGGAGCCGGGGCTGGCCAGGGTTACCCGGTTCCTGCCCGAGGCTTTCGCCGCATACAGCGCCAGGTCCGCTTCCTTGAGGAGTTGTTCCGTTCCGGCAGGGTGTTCATGGCTGTGCGCGGCGACCCCCGCGCTGATGGTCAGCACGCCGTCCGGATCACCCGAGTGTTCGATGTCCAGCGCGTGCACGGCCGAGCGGACACGCTCCATGACACCTTCGGCACCGGAAGCGCTCTGCCGGCGCAGGACCAGCAGGAACTCTTCCCCGCCGAACCGGTACACGCCATCGCTCTCCCGCACCTCCGCGGCAAGCGTGGCCGCGATGGCCACCAGTGCGGCGTCTCCAGCCTGGTGACCGTAAATGTCGTTGTAGCTCTTGAAGTTGTCCACGTCCACCATGGCCAGGCAGTACTCCTGCCCGTAGCGGTCGCTGAGGCTGTGAAGCTCTGCCAGGTCCTCAGTGAGCTTCAGCCTGTTGTGAAGCTTGGTGAGCGGATCGGTGCGGGCCTGCTCGGTCAACGCGGAGCGGTACCGGGCCAGATCGGCGTGCAGGGTAGTGATCCGTTGCGCAGCGAGCAGGCGGATGCGCAGGTTGAACGGGTCCAGCGGTTTGGTGACGTAATCGTCCGCGCCCGCTTCCATGCCTGCCAGCACATCGTCCCGGGAACCATGGGAAGTGACCAGAATCAGGTACGTGTACGAGTCGCCTTCGGAGGAACGGATGGTCCTGCACAGGTCCAGTCCGTTCATGCCCGGCATCATGAGGTCCGTGACCACCGCTTCGGGACGGTGCAGTTGGTACAGCTCCCAGGCTTGGTCCCCGTCCAGCGCCACGATGCACTCATGGCCGGATTGCTCCACCGCGGCTTTGGTGATGAGGCGGGAAATCTGGTCGTCATCGGCGATCAGGACTTTCATGGGGCTCCCAACAAGGTCCGCTCGAGTGCGTGGTCAACCCGGGCGAGTTCGTCTTTCAACTGTTCAATCAGCGGCGTGGCATCGGCTTTCAACCCCGGGCGGTCCTCCCGGCCCAGCCGCTCCAGGTCCTTGGCCAGACCGGCGGCGCCAACAGCTCCAATGTTGCCCGCCGCTCCCGACAGCTTGTGCGCCGCCAGTTGCAGGGCCTTGCCGTCGCCAGTGGACAGTGCATTGCTGAGGTGGGCAAGGGAGCGTTCGGCTTCGTCGCGGAAGGCCGTGACGGCTGCCGGCAGCAGGCTGGGGCCGAGTTCGCGCAGCAGTTGCAGCCGCTCGGCGTCCAAGGGCGCGGGACCGTCCAGTAGCGCGGAAACGTCCGACGTCGGTGCTGCCGCAGTCGAGGGTGGTTCGCCCGCCGATTGCTGCGGCGCGGCATCCGGAAGGTGTCCGGCACGCACGGCCGGTTGCACGGGGTCCCGACCATCCGGCGTCGTACGTTCTCCTGAAGCGGCGCTGGCAGGCGCGGCCGGGACCCACTTCGCCAGGACCGCGCCCAGCTTGTCCACATCCACCGGCTTGCTGACGTAATCGTCCATGCCGGCGGCGAAGCAGCGCTCGCGGTCTTCGTCCAAGGCCCCAGCGGTCATGGCGATGATCGGGATCCTGTAAGCGCCTGCGTCGCGGGCCCGGATGGTGCGGGTTGCTTCGAAGCCGTCCATCACGGGCATGTGGCAGTCCATCAACACCGCAGCGTATTTTCCGGTGAGGGTGGCAGCGACAGCTTGCGAGCCGTCGTCCACGATTTCCACGTCATAGCCCAGACGGTTCGCCATGCCCCGGGCCACCAACTGGTTCACTTCGTTGTCCTCGGCTACCAGGAGCGTGCCGAGCCGTGGGAGGGCTGGCACGGGGATTTGGGGTGCGACTGGTTCGGCAGCCGTGCGTGGACTCGTCTTAGTGGCCATGAGCCTCAACAACCGGTTGTAGAACTCGGAGCTGCGCACAGGCTTGGTGAGGTACTCCCGGATCCCGGCGGAAGTGAGGTCTGCCTTGTCAACGGCCATGGTGGAGGTGAGGAGGATGATCCCCGGCGACGGTGTTCCGTTGCTTTCGGCCTTGATCCGGCGGGCGAGCTCCAGGCCATCGGTGTCCGGCATGCACATGTCCACCACGGCGAGGTCATAGGGGGTGTGCGCGGTGGCGGCTGCGTGGTATTCGTCCAGCGCGCTCCGGGCATCGGGGAAGGCGACCGGCACCATGCCCCAACTGGCGAGCTGGTTCTCCAGGACCAGCCGGTTGGTGGCGTTGTCGTCCACTACCAGGACCTTCCGGCCGGAGAGCGATGCAGGGAGGGCTACGGTGTCCGGGGAAACCGGACCGACGGGCAGGTCCAGCACAAACCAGAACCTGCTTCCCACGCCGACGCGGCTGTCGAGCCCGATGTCGCCGCCCATGGCTTCGGTGAGCTTTCGGGAAATGGCGAGGCCCAGTCCGGTCCCGCCGTAGCGCCGCGTGGTGGACGCGTCTGCCTGGGCGAAGGAGTCGAAGAGACGCCGGTGGTCTTCCGGCCGGATGCCGATCCCCGTATCACGCACCTCGAAGCGCAGTTTGGCGTCTTCACCATCCTGTTCAAGGACCGCCACCTGGATTTCCACCTCTCCGCTGGAGGTGAACTTGACCGCGTTGGAGGACAGGTTCAGCAGGATCTGGCGAATGCGTCCGGAGTCGCCCATGAGCCGCGCTGGAACGTCAGGGTGGCAATAGGAAATGAGTTCGAGGTCCTTGCTCTGCGCTGCCTCGGCCACCAGTCCGGCGACTTCGTCCACCAAGGCACGCGGATCGAAGGAGGCGATGTCCAGGTCCACTTTCCCGGCCTCCAGCTTGGAGAAGTCCAGGATGTCGTTGATCAGGGTCAGGAGCACTTCGCCGGCGCCCTTCACGCCCTGGGCGTATTGGCGCTGGGCCTCGCTGAGCTCCGTGTCCATCATGAGGGAGGTCAGGCCGATCACGGCGTTGAGCGGAGTACGGATCTCGTGGCTCATGGTGGCCAGGAACTCCGACTTGAGCCGGCTGGCCTCGAGCGCGGCTTCGCGGGCGTCCAGGAGTTCGGCCTCTGCCGCCCTGCGCTCGGTGATGTCCCTGGAAATGGTTGCTACACCGCGGATCCCATCTGGGCCGCGGACGGGGGACATGGTGATGGAGACGGGGATGGTTTTACCGTCCCGGCGAGTGCGCTTGGTTTCGTAATTCTGGATGGTGCCGGAGGCTGCGGTGAGGGCGATGGCGTCGCGTTCCTCCACCAGCAGTTCTCCGGGGATGAAGAAGGTGCTGTTCCGGCCGATGGCCTCCGACGACGGGTAGCCGTAGATCCGTTCGGCGCCCGGATTCCAGCTGGTGATGATCCCATCGGTGGTCTTGCCAACAATCGCATCGCCCGAGGAATTGACGATCGCACCCAGGCCCTCGAGTTCGGCCGTGCGTTCGGCGACTTTCGTCTCCAGCTCGCGGGTCAGCGTGACATTTTCGACGACGATCAGCACCTGCCGCACGATGACGAACGCGACCACCACCAAGCCTGTCACCAGCAGGATCGGGTCGGTGCCGATGGGGCGGCTGCGCGAGAAGAACACAGCGCTGAAGACGGGGAGGTAGGGGAGGAGTTCCAGCATCGCAGCATAGGCCCGGCCGTCCTTGCGCTGCCGGTCTGCTTCCGGGACCAGCGGGCTCAGTGCTACCAAGAGGAACGCAATCACCCAGCCAAACGCCAAAGGAGAACCGGTGACCCCCGTAATGCCTTCAAGGGTGAAGCGGACGTAGGTCAGGTCGGTGATGGCAAGGATCCAGAAGCCGATACCCAGGCACAACCACGGCAGGCGGCGGCCCCGGGCGGCGCGCATGGTCAGGACAATGACCACCGACACCATCAACACGTCAGCCATCGGGTACGCCATCTGCGTCATGTGGGCAAAGGCGTCCTGGTTCGATTCCTGTGCAAGGGGGCCCAGCACCGAACTCCACGCAATGAAGAACGTGGCGCTGGCAACCACGCCCGCGTCCAGGACGGTCCGCCGCAAGGACAGCCTCAGTCCTTGCCCCCGGAGCAGCAGGACCAGCCCGATGGCCGTTGGCACGGCGTACCAGACGAACCCGATGTCCGCGAAGGAGGGGAAAGGGTACTGGTGGTCGAGGGTGATCCCATTGACCGTCCATACGGCTTGTCCCGCGCTCCACACAGCAAGCCCGGCCACCACGAACCAGCGGCCCACTGCGTTGCCCCGCCGCTTGAAGGCGGCCCGCGCGTGCGTGGCGAGTGCGGTGAGCACAGCCAAAAGGATGGCCAGATCGCCGGCGAGTTGCGCCGTCGTGCTTCCAATTCCGCTTCCCAGACCGACGGCGAGCAACACGGCGCAGACGCCCGCAGCCATCAGGAACAGCGGCAAACCATGCCAACCGGTTGGGCGTGCCGGACCAACCCCAAGCTTCACTTCTGCCACTGAACCCCTGCCTTCAACCGTGGCCCCACCAAAAGCGAACAGCGCCTCTTGCCCTCGCGCTGATGCGAGCATACGTGAAACCAACCTGAGTATCAGCACCTATCGGCATCAGTCGTCATGCCGATAGGTGCTCAACACTATTTAGGTGAAGCGGTGGCGAGAAGTTTCGCCAGTTCCTCGTTGGAGAGCTTCGTCCAGGCCGTGTCCGAGGAGCCCTGCAGGGCGGCCTCCGGGCTCTGGGCCTGGACCCACCACTTGGCCTCGAAGACCTTCTGGTCGAACATGACCCGGTCGCCCTTCCGGTAAACCGTGGCGGACGACCATTCCGGATAGGTCCCAGCCGGGGCAGTTACTTCCGGTTGGGGCTTGTCTCCGGGAAGGACCGGGCCGATCAACGTCCATGGTGCAGCTGCCCCGTTGGCCACGGGGTTGTTGGGCACATCGTTCTTGGTCCACCACTTGGCCTCGTAGACATTGCCTTGCCAGACGATGCGGTCCGATTTGGAGTACGTGGCGATGGGCGACCAGATCGGGTACGGGCTCGTGGCGGGATCGTCAACCACTGCGCTCGCCGTGCCGGTGTCCGTATGAACCGCTGCGGAGGCCGGGGCACCCTTCTCCGAAATGTCGGCACCAAGGACGGCGGAGAAGAGGGCGCCACCTTGGGAGACACCGCTGCACGCATCGGAGACCACGGAGATGGTGGGGTAGTTGGGGCCGCACTCGGCGTCGCGGTTCAGGGACCACATGGACATGCGGCCCACGCCCTTGTTCTCGGCGAAGTCGTGCAGGCCCTGGGCATCGGCCAGGGTGAAGACGTCGGCTACAACATCGTTCTGGCCGATCATGGGGGTCAGGCCGATCTTCCGCCACAGGGTCTGGGCGCCGAGGTCCTGGTTGGCGGCCTTGAACACGTCGCTCAACTGGGCGTGCGTTGCCTCGGCCGCGGCAATGGAAGCCTGGAGCATCGACTGGCCGGGAACGCGGCTGTCTCCGTAGTCCATGGTCATGATGTTCACGCCGGCCAGGTCAACGCCGGCATCCAGCATCTGCTTCACTGCGGCCGTTCCTTCGGCGGTCAGTCCGCTGGGTGCCACGGGAAGGGTGAGCCACACGGCCAGGCCCTTGTCCGAGGCCTTCTCCTTCTGCAGCTCCCCCACGGACTTGGCCAGCCGCGCCAACGCCGCCTTGTCTGACAGGGCGGCACCCTCGATGTCCAGGTCGATCGAGGTCAGTTCGTACCGGTCCACCACGCTGGCGTAGGCAGCTTTGAGCTTGATCTCGTCGGTGCAGGCAGTGGAAAGTTCCTTATTGGTCAAGCCGCCGAAAGAGACGCTGACGTTGCCGCCGGACTGGCGCAGCCTGGCGATGCGGCGGTCCAGGTCCAACTGTGAAGCTGCCGCGTCCAGGCTGTAGAAGGTGCCCCACGACGGGGTGCAACCGTCCTTGGCGTCGGCCACGATGAAGGACAGGACCACGGATTTGGCGTTGGCATTGACAGGCTGTTCAAACGCGTACCGCGGGGTGGCCGTGACGTCCACGTATCCGGCGAATACAGAGGGTGAGGCTGCCGCTGCCCGGGTGTCCGTGTAACTGCGCCATGAAACAACTCCAGCAGTTACGAGTCCTCCCAGGAGGAGCAACAGAACGGAAAGCCTCACAATGGAGAGCTTCCGCCCCGGGAAATATTTCGACATGGAACACCCAAACGTTGAGGGGAATTTTGAGGTGGAGCAGGTACAAACGTGGTGCGGAGCTGCCGAATAAGACCGGCACTGTCAACCCTTAGAGACAGGAAATAACAGATGCCCAACGTCGATTACTATAAGGGCAATCGACGTGACTTGGGGCATAGAAGGCGCACGTCGAACCGGACAACGGGCCCAACGTCCCGTAATGCAGTCTGATGGGGAAACATGACAGACCAGCTGGTTGATTCACCTGATCTTGCGCGAAATTCGGCGGAAACGCCGGAAGAAGCAGCGGAAGGCAAGGGACGCAAGAGGCAGTGGGGATCCGAACGCAGGTCGGAGCCGCTCGCTATCGTGCACCCGACGCCGTCGTCACGGAAGATCGTCCTGGGCCGTTTGGCTATTTTGGTTACGATCGCCTCGTGGATTTATTACGTGGTTTCCACCATCATCCGGCAGTTCGTGGATAACCCGAACTCCGGATTCCGTTTTGGTCTGGAATCGGTTTCTTACCTTGTTGTAGTTACTTTCTTGACCTTTTCTGCCCTCATGTACCTCCTGGCGCGCCAAGGGGCACTTTACCGATTCAAGGAGCACCGCCGGGTACCGCGGGGTGAATTGGATAATCATTTCACCGACTATTCGGAGGGCATTACCGTTCTGGTGCCTTCTTACGCCGAAGAGCCGGGGGTGGTCCGTGGAACTCTCTGGTCCGCGGCATTGCAGGAATTCCCCGATCTGAGCGTTGTCCTGCTCCTGGACGATCCCCCCAGCCCCACGGACCCGGCAAAGATCCAGCGGCTGGATCAGACGCGGGCCCTGGCAGGCCAGATCCAGAAAGCCATGTCCGGGCCGGCGCAACGCGCAAACAAGGGTTTGGAAGGTTTCCGTGCGGCCTACGGCCACTCACCCGCCACCTCCGACGCCCCGTCTGCCACCACCAAAGAACTCCAGTTGCTGATCGCCGAGTACGAGGCCGCCGTGGAGTGGCTGGAGGCCATGGCGGAAGCAGAGTCCGTCCAGGACCACGTGGACGAATTCTTTGTTGATCTGGTGATCATGGGCCTGGCCCGGGAACTCCGGCTCGTGTTGCTGGCGCTGGAGGCGGCGAAGGCCCAAAAGACGGCGCCGAGCCCGGAGCGCATGGAGCAGTTGTACCTGCGCCTTACCTGGATCTTCAACGTCCGCATGGACACGTTCGAGCGGAAGGCCTACGCCAGCCTGTCGCACGAGGCCAACAAGGCCATGAACCTGAACGCGTACATCTCCCTCATGGGCAAGCGGTGGCGGAAGGACCAGACGGACGGAAGCGTGGTGCTGCGGCCCACCACCACCGAGCGCGAAGATGACCTGGTGGTGCCGGACAGCACTTACCTGTTGACCCTCGACGCCGATTCCCTCCTTCTCCGCGACTACTGCCTGCGGTTGGTGTACTTCCTGGAATCGGCCGGCAACGAGCGCGTAGCGGTTACCCAGACCCCGTACTCCTCGTTCCGCGGCGCACCTACCCGCATCGAGCGCATCGCCGGAGCCACCACGGACATTCAGCACATCCTGCACCAGGGCATGTCCTACTACGGAGCCACTTTCTGGGTGGGAGCCAACGCGATCATCCGCAAGTGTGCCTTGGAAGACATCGTTGAAGTGGAAACCGTGGGCGGGTTCGAGGTCCGGACCTACATCCAGGACCGGACGGTCATTGAGGACACCGAGTCCAGCATCGACCTGGGAACCCATGGCTGGACCCTGGTGAACTACCCCGAACGCCTGAGCTACAGCGCCACCCCACCGGATTTCGGTTCGTTGGTGGTGCAGCGGCGGCGGTGGGCCAACGGCGGCCTCCTGATTCTGCCCAAGTTGTGGAACCAGCTGTCCCAGCGACGCATGCAGCGCCAAAGGATCCTCATCCGCGAGGTGCTCCTGCGCGTGAACTACATGGCCTCCATCACCTGGGCCAGCTTCGGACTTTTGTTCCTGCTCGCATACCCCTACGACAGCAGGCTCCTGAGCCCGGCCGTGTTCATCGCGGCCTTGCCCTACTTCCTGTGCATGGGTTCGGACCTGCGGGACTGTGGCCACCGGTTCAGTGACATTTTCCGGATCTACGGCTTCAACCTCATCCTCCTTCCGGTGAACCTGGCCGGCGTCCTCAAGTCCCTCCAGCAGGGCCTGACCGGTGACAAGATTCCGTTCGTCCGCACCCCCAAGGTCAAGGACCGGACCGCCGCACCGGCCATTTATGTGCTGATTCCGTACGCAATCGTCGCATTCTCCGTACTCACCATCTGGCGGGACGTGCAGCAGCAAAACTGGGGCAACGTGGCGTTCGCCACCCTGAATGCCGTGCTGGCCATGAGCTGCATCCAGGCCTACATCGGCATTTGGAACTCCGTGGTGGACATCGCCCTGGGCGCCGTCAACTGGCTCTACGTCACGCCCAAGACCAAGGCGCCGCAGGTGTCCCTCGTGGTTCCCAAGACCGCGGAGGAAGTGGACTGGAAGTCGATCCTGTACCACGGTGACCGCAGGCTCAACCGGGACCTGCGCGGCGGCACCGACCGCCGTCGTCGAATCTCGCTCCGCTAGAGCACTCTGCTGAGGCGCCTAACCCAGGCGCTCCGCTGAAGCACCGTAAACCCGGGTCCGGCACACTGCCGGGCCCGGGTTCTTGCGTATCTGGCTCGAGATTTTGCTGCATCATTCCGCAGGGCGAACCTCGCAGGCCGGGAATGGCGGGCCCGGCCCGCGGCGTGCCGGGAATGATCCAGCAGAATGTCCTGCCCGCGCTGAATCGAAGCCAAAAGGTTGACTGCAATCACCCGCTCCGCATATTCTGAACGAACGGTCGGTAATTTATTAGGAGCAACCATGGCATCGCAGAATCTGCAGTCTGTGCCCGCTGAGCTGTCCCCGGAGGAACAGGAGCGGGAGGCAGCCGGTCAGGCGTACTTTGATCGCATCATCTCGGAAGACTCGCGCATCGAGCCGCGCGACTGGATGCCGGCGGCTTACCGCAAGACTTTGCTGCGCCAGATCTCGCAGCACGCGCACTCGGAAATCATCGGCATGCAGCCGGAAGCCAACTGGATCACCAGGGCACCGAGTCTGAAGCGCAAGTCCATCCTCATGGCGAAGGTCCAGGACGAGGCGGGCCACGGCCTGTACTTGTACTCCGCAGCAGAGACGCTGGGGCAGTCCCGGGACCAGATGATGGAAGACCTCATCGCCGGCAAGGCCCGGTACTCGTCCATCTTCAACTACCCCACCATTTCCTGGGCGGACATGGGGGCCATCGGCTGGCTGGTTGATGGCGCGGCCATCTGCAACCAGGTGCCCTTGTGCCGTGCCTCGTACGGTCCTTACGGCCGCGCAATGGTGCGCATCTGCAAGGAAGAGTCCTTCCATCAGCGGCAGGGCTTCGAGATCCTGCTGGAACTGTCCAACGGCACGCCTGCGCAGAAGCAGATGGCCCAGGACGCCGTGAACCGCTGGTACGCGCCGTCGCTCATGATGTTCGGCCCGCCGGATGACGATTCACCCAACTCCAAGCAGTCCATGGCGTGGAACATCAAGCGGTTCAGCAACGACGAGCTGCGCAGCCGGTTCGTCGGCATGATGGTGGAGCAGGTGAAGGTCCTGGGCCTTACCCTCCCGGACAAGGACGTCCGCTTCAACGAAGAGACCAAGAAGTGGGAGCACGGACCCCTGGACTGGAACGAGTTCAAGGAAGTCCTGGCCGGCCGCGGTCCCTGCAACTCGCAGCGCATCGAGCGCCGCCGTGAAGCACACGAAGACGGTGCCTGGGTTCGGGAAGCCGCCGCAGCCTACGCCCGCAAGCAAGCAGAGAAAGTGAACGCAGCATAATGGCTCCTCACGGAAACCCCGAAGCACCGGCCAGCGCCGCCGGCGAAGTCGCCAGCGAGGCGCCCAAGGTTGCAACAAGCACGACGGCGGCACCGGCCACCTCCGGCGCGGCGCACGAAACACCGTGGTCCCTGTGGGAGGTCTTTGTCCGCTCCAGCCGTGGCTTGTCCCACGTCCACGCCGGCTCCTTGCACGCCCCGGATGCGGCCATGGCCCTCCGGAATGCCCGTGACCTGTACACCCGACGCAACGAAGGCGTGTCCATCTGGGTTGTCCCGGCCGAGGCCATCGCTTCCAGTGATCCGGACTCCAAGGGCGCGTTCTTCGAGTCGCCCCAGGGCAAGGATTACCGCCACGCGACGTATTACACCAAGAGCGAAGGCGTGAAGCACCTGTGACTTCCCACGAAACGAACACTGACTTCGCGATCGACGGCCACGGCGACATTTCCGTGGGCGTGCACGGCGCCGGTGCCTCCGGTGACGGCTCGGCCAGCGCCACCCGCATCACGCCGGGAAATGCGCTGCGCCCCGAGGACATCGCCCTTGAAATCCGCCGCGGCGAGGTGAAGCCCAGCGAAGACGTTGCCGAGTTCGCCCTGCGGATCGGCGACGACGGACTGATCCTCGCCCAGCGCCTGGGCCACTGGATTTCCCGTGCCCCTGAGCTGGAGGAGGACATTGCCCTTGGCAACATCGCGCTGGACCAGTTGGGGCATGCCCGCTCCTTCCTGACCTACGCCGGTGCAGCCTGGGACAAGTCCGAGGACGACCTCGCCTACTTCCGCCGCGAGCACGAGTTCCGTTCGGCGCACCTGTTCGAGCAGCCCAACGGCGACTTCGCTGTGACCATTGCGCGGCAATTCATTGTCAGCTTCTACCAGTTCGAGCTGTACACCGCGCTTATGGCGTCCACGGATCCCACCATCGCAGCCATCGCGGCGAAGGCCGTGAAGGAAGTGGATTACCACCGCGACCACAGTGCCCAGTGGGTGCTGCGCCTGGCCGGCGGTACGGACGAGTCCCGTGCACGCATGATCCAGGGCTTCAAGCTCGTGTGGCCGTACGTGGACGAACTTTTCGAGGACGACGAGCTCACCACCCGCCTGGCCGAGGCCGGGGTAACGGTGCAGCCGTCCAGCCTGCGCGAGGCCTTCGATCGGCTCACCGGCGAAATCATGGCCGAAGCCGGGCTCGAGGTTCCCGGCACACCGCAGTCCCTGGGCGGCGGACGTCGCGGCAAGCACTCAGAACACTTGGGCTACGTCCTTGCCGAAATGCAGGTCCTGGCCCGTGAACACCCCGGCGCGAGCTGGTGACCAGCATGATGACGCCGTCACGAACACAGTCAAGGACTGAAGAGCAGCGGGCCTGGGATATCGCGTCCACGGTCTGCGACCCGGAAATCCCCGTGCTCACCATCGAGGACCTGGGGATCCTGCGCGGCGTACGGGTCACCGAAGCACCTCACGCTGAAGGCAACCACGACGGCGGGACCGCACGTCCCGCCGTCGAGGTCACCATCACGCCCACCTACTCGGGTTGCCCGGCGATGGACGCGATCGGCGATGACTTGCGGACCGCGTTCCGCAACGCCGGGTATGCGAGCGTGCACGTGAACCTGGTGCTCTCGCCGGCGTGGACCACGGACTGGATGACAGAATCCGGCAAGGCCAAGCTGGAGGAGTACGGCATCGCCCCGCCTTCCGGCCGCGCCGCTGCTGGTGGCCACTCCGGCCCCGTCCGGTTGAGCCTCGCCGTGAAATGCCCGCAGTGTTCGTCGCTGAACACCAAGGAGCTCACCCGTTTTGGTTCCACGTCCTGCAAGGCGCTGTTCGTCTGCCAGGACTGCAAGGAACCGTTCGACTACTTCAAAGTCCTCTAAGGAATTCCATGACCACCGAAACCCAGACGGCCAGCCGCCGTCGTGCGTCTTTCCACAACCTGACCGTCGCGGAAGTCCGGCGCCTCACGGACGATGCCATCGAGGTCACGTTCGGTGTGCCCGCGGAGCTGGCCGGGCAGTACGACTACCTTCCGGGCCAGTACGTTGCCTTGCGCACCACGCTGCCGGATGAGAACGGGGAGCCGCACGAGGTCCGCCGCAGCTACTCGATCTGCGCAGAGCCGCGCAGCTTTGAGGACGGCAGCAGCGAGATCCGGGTGGCCATCAAGAAGGACCTGGGCGGCATCTTCTCCACGTGGGCCAATGCCGAGCTGAAGGCCGGTGACGTGCTGGATGTCATGAGCCCGCAGGGTGCGTTCATCTCCCGGCACGGCAAGGATGGTGCGGCCGTGCAGCACAACGTGATGAACTCCATGAACCACCCTGAGGAGCTTGCCGGTGACGCCGGGAGCTTCGTGGCCATTGCCGCTGGATCCGGCATTACCCCGGTTATCGCGATCGCCCGGACGCTGCTTGCCGCTAACCCGGAGACCCGCTTCGACCTGATCTACGCCAACAAGGCCGCCATGGACGTGATGTTCCTGGAGGAGCTCGCGGACCTGAAGGACAAGTACCCGTCGCGCCTGGCCCTGCACCATGTGTTGTCCCGCGAGCAGCGGATTGCCCCGCTCATGACCGGCCGCATTGACGCGGAGAAACTGCAGTCGCTGCTCTCTTCCGCCATTCACGCGGAGGACGTGGACGAATGGTTCCTGTGCGGTCCGTTCGAGCTGGTGCAGCTGTGCCGTGACACGCTCGCTGCCCGTGGCGTTGAGCCGGAGCACGTGCGGTTTGAGCTGTTTACCACCGGCCGCCCGGACCGTCCCGAGGGCCACGCCGGCCGTCCCGTGGTGGAGGACGAGACGCAGGAAACGTTCAAGATCACGTTCAAACTGGACGGCCTCACCGGCGACGTCGCGAGCCCGACGCACGCGCGCGAATCGATCCTCAACGCCGCCCTCCGGGTCCGCCCCGACGTGCCGTTCGCGTGTGCCGGCGGCGTGTGCGGCACCTGCCGCGCCAAGCTGGTCACCGGTACCGTGACCATGGACGAGAACTATGCCCTGGAACAGGACGAGCTGGACAAGGGCTACGTCCTCACCTGCCAGGCCCACCCCACCAGCGAAGAAGTGACCGTCGACTTCGACGTCTAAGGAGTCCCCATGATCGAGCTCTCCCTTGAAAACGGCATTGCCGAAATTGTCCTCAATGCCCCGGAAAAGCTGAACTCGCTCAACGAGGACGCACTGGTTGAGTTGGGCAAGGCGTACGACGACGCTGCTGCCGCCGCCTCCCGCGGTGACGTGCGGGCGCTGCTCCTTCGCGGAGAAGGGCGTGCGTTCTGCGCCGGCCGCGACATTGCCGGAGTCACGCCCGAAACGGACGATGCCCAGGCGTACCTGGGGGGACTGGTTGAGCCGATGCTGAAGAAGATGGCGGCGTTCCCCGCGCCCACGTTTGCCGCTGCACACGGTGCCTGCCTGGGTGTTGGCCTCGGCCTTCTGTTGGCTACCGACGTGGTGTACGTGGCGGAAAATGCCAAGTTCGGCTCGCCGTTTGCCAAGCTCGGGGCCACGCTCGATTCCGGTGGGCACTGGTACTTCACGGAGCGCCTGGGCATGCACCGCACGCTGGACCTGATCTACACGGCGGACCTCATCTCGGGCTCGGAAGCCGTGGCGCAGGGGCTGTTCAGCCGGGCGATGCCGGCTGAATCCTTGCTTTCGGAGACCCGCGCGATCGTTTCACGGGTAGCTTCCGGAGCTACCCAGGCTTTCGTTGCCTCCAAGGAGCTCGTGGCACACATCCGCGACCAGCGGCTGGGACTGTGGGAGTCCATGGCCGAGGAGAATACCGAGCAAGCACGCCTGTGCAAGACCGACGACTACGCCGAGGGTTTCCGGGCGTTCCAGGAGAAGCGGGCCCCGATTTTCAAGGGATAGCCCGCTGGGGCCTAGGTGAATTCCTTCAGGAGCTTGTAGCCGGCCACTTTGCCCTCCAGGGAAATGACGGCGATCCCGTTGTCAGTGGTGTCGACGTCGGTGAGGGCGCCGTAAGTGAATGATGGGACGGCGGTTCCGCCCTTCGTGCAGGGGAAAGCGGTAAAGCCGCCCGCGGCGGTGGCGCTCTTATAGGGCGCGTTCGGAGGCACGTCGAAGTCAGTTTCCTTCAGGCAGACAAAGACGTCCTCGAACGTAGTCTTGCTTCGGAATTTTCCCGTGCGGGTGTCTATAAGGTTCGAATCCCAGAAAGTGCCTGCCATTACCTGGTCGCCGCGGTTTACCGATGGAAGCATGCCGTGGCTGTACCAGTTAACGTCCACAGGTTTCGACTCCCACTTTGAATCACCTGTTTGGGGGTCGTAGCCAACTACCTTGCCGCGGGAGCCGCGGTAATTGCCGGAGGGGTAGTCCACGAACCCTTCTGTGTACTCGCAACGAATAGGGAACGCATCGCCTCCTTCGAACTTGGTGGCCGCCGTTCCCATGGACCTGGCACACATGACATGCGATCCGGGCGAACTCCAGAGGACACGGCCGCTGGATGCACGGAACCCGACAGTCTTGAAGGCATCGCGCAGGTCGATGCTAAGAGTGGTCTCCCAGAGTTTGGCTGCATCTTTGTCCGTGGGGTTGTAGCCCAGGGAACCAACATAGAGGTCCAACTTTTCCGAGTAGGTGAAGTACCAGCCCAGATCCGTGGTGGCACCTTTTCCGAAGATTTTCTCAACGTCCAGTTGCCACAAGACTTCGCCGTAGGAAACGCGGGCCAGCGATTCGGTTGCGCCTGTCACCACCGAGTACAACCCCTTGCCCACTGGACGGAAGTTGCCCGTAAGTGGATTGATGTCAGGACCGGAGAGGTCCTCGCCCGATGTGAGATCGATCCAATGCTCCACTGACAGCGACGCATCATCCAAGGAGATAAAGCACAAATCCACGTGGTCATCGCAGGCAAACGGGGGTGTGGTAGCCAGTTCTGCCCGACCACGGAAAAGCTCCTTGCCCGTCTTCAGGTCCACGGCCACTGGAGTTGTCCACCAGGAGGTGCCGCCGTTATCAGCAGGGGGAGTTGCAGCTTGGAGAAAAATCGCTGCGGTTTGTCCTGCCTCGGTTTTGGTGAGGGCAGGTTCCAGAGGGATGGCAGGTGCCCCGATACCGGGATGCACGGGTTGTTTCCAGAGCTCCTTGCCAGTGGAAACAGCGATGGCGTGCGCCTCCACTCCACCGGAAACCTTGGCGTAAACCAATGCGACGCCATCGGAAACCACAGGCTGCCCGAGAGGTTCGAGCGGAAGCTCCCAGGCCGCCGTCGTGGTTTCGGTGTTCCGCGCATCAGGCGCCTTGGTTGGGGCCGGTGAGGTGGGTGTTGCCTTCGGCATTCCCGGCAAGGGGAGGGCAACGCAGGAGGACAGCAACAGTGCTCCCACAGCGGCCAGACCCACGCCGAGGAGCTTAAAACGCTTACGCCCACGGGCGGTGGAGGCGGATGACATCATGGTTCCCCCAAGGAACGTTTGAGGTTCAGCACCTGTTGGGTGTTTGTTCCAAACCAGAGAGTGCCAACTGGACGTGGCTGAGATAGAGGATAGCTGACATCGGCGGCGGTGTTACTGTTGCGACGGCGCGGAGTCGCGTCCGGAACATTCATGGGGGTTCAGTGACCAACGAGACGAGCGATTCGGTCCACGGCCGGCAACCAACGCAACCCGTGGGAGCGCCGCCGCTCCAGGCCCAAGGTTTCGCGCCGCCGTCGTACCCGCCGCCGATGCCGCAGTACTACCAGCCGCAGCAGCCCTTTCCCTACCAGGCGTATCCGGCGCCTGTACCGCCGTCGTACGCTGTGCCAGGCCCAGGCCCAGGCCCAGGCCCCGGCCCTGTGCCCGCACCGGCGCCTTACCCTTCGAGAGCGCGCGGGGCGTTTGGCCCGTCATTCTGGTTTACGGGCTCACTCCTGGCCATTGTTGCTTTGGTCGGCGCAGTGCTGGGCAGCGGCGAGGCCATCCTGGTTTTGCTAGGCGTGGCGGCGGTGATCACCGGACTCTACGCGCTCGTGTTCAAGAGGGCTTCCTGGGCCGGGCTCCCCGGCAGGAGAGCCGCAGCCGCTGTCGCCATAGCCGGTGCAGTGTCGCTAGTCCTGGGCGGCATCGCCGCTGGTGTTGAAACGTGGAAGGGCTCGACGCCGGTCGCCGCACCCGCCGCTGCGGGCACCATTGTGGAGGGCGTGTGGCTGGTAGGAGAAGACGTGGCGCCAGGCGAGTACAAGACGGTCAACGAAGTCACGGATGGGTGCTACTGGCGGATTACCAGGCCCGGCGGAGGAAGTGACGGCACCATGGGCGCCGTCACCAGTGGACACCCTGTGGTGAAACTGAGCAAGGGGCAGAGGTTCACCACCCACGGCTGCGGTACCTGGGCCAGGCAGTAGGCCGTCCAGCCAGTACGCAGGGTTCTCCCAGGTGGGGCCACCTACCATGGACCACATGACTTCTGCCCGTGACGTACGCTCTGCTGCCTTGGTGATCAATGCGGCGTCACGTCGTGGCGCCGCTGCCACTGACGCCGCCGTCGCTGCGATGCGGCAGGCAGGCTTGCCGCTTTCCTCGGTGCACGCGGTGACCTCCGGCGCGGAGCTGGGGGCAGCACTTGAACGGGTGATCGCGGAGCAGCACGACCTTGTGGTGGTCGGTGGCGGGGATGGCACGGTCAGCTTCGCGGCGGGGCTCTTGGCCGGCACGGAGATCGCCCTCGGTGTCCTTCCGCTCGGCACGGCGAACGACCTTGCCCGGACGCTCGAGATTCCCAGCGGCCTTGCCGAGGCGTGCGCCGTGGTGGCCGAAGGCAAGGTGGTGGACATCGACCTGGGCAGGGCCAACGGCAAGGTGGTGGACATCGACCTGGGCAGGGCCAACGGCAAGCCGTTTCTCAACGTCGCCTCAGTGGGCCTCTCTGTGGGTGTTACCGAGGCCCTGAGCCCACGCTTGAAGAAACACATTGGCCCTCTCGCCTATGGCGTCGCCACAGTACAGGCGTACGCCCGCCACCAACCGTTCCAGGCGCGCCTGGAGTTCCCGGACGGGGACCACCAAACCCTGGAGCTTGAGGACCTGCTCCAGGTGGCCGTGGGAAACGGCCGGCACTACGGGGGCGGGAACACCGTCTCGCCCATGGCCGGAATCGACGACCACACCCTGGACATCTACGCAATCCTCGCCGCGCCGCTCCGGGAGCACGTCAAGATCGCGCGCCTGCTGAAGGATGGGAGTTTCATTGAGCACGATCGCGTGTACCACCTGGAAACCCGAAACGTCCGGCTGGTCACCGAGCCGGCGTTGTCAGTGAACCTCGACGGCGAGATCGCCACCGAAACGCCCACGGACTTCAGTGTGCAGCGGAACGCAGTCCACGTCGTGGTGCCGCAGGGGAGCACGAGTGCCACGTTCGATGGTCCTGTGAAGTGACTCGCCGCGGATCGGAGAGCCCCGACGGAGTCTACGAGGCACTCATACTCATCGACATCAGCTCGGATGCGAACTCACTTCCGGACACCGTGAATGGCTTGCCTTGCCCGAAGACATCAATTGCTAAGAGCCATTCCTCAACTGTCATGCCACCGGTGACGTCAACAGTGTCTTGGGTCTTTCCTTCAGCGGGAATCGCGGATGGTGGAGACTTTCGGTTGACTCGAAAGGACGTTACGTTGACCCGGTCGTCCAGGATGGTCACGAGCGTGAGCGCCTGTTCGTGCAGTTGCTCCATGCGATGAATGGTGACGACTGCGGACTCGGAGGGGTCGGCGACAACCACGGAGTACTCACCTTGGGAGTCAACAGGCATGACTTCGCTGGCGGCGTCGTAAAACTTCGGGGTGCGCATCAGGGCAGAAAACCGGGCCGCGATGTGTGCGCGACTCTTCAGTATTTCCTTGCTCGCCATGCTTCTCTCCACAGTTCCCATCCAACGAGGACAAATCCATTCGCAGACAACATTGTCGGCCAAAGCCCGCGATCGAGAGTCACAGTGCTTCTTGGCTATCCAATGGGTTCGCTGGCCCGCGGACAGAAGTTCACGACCATGGCTGCGGTCTGGATCAAGCAGTAGCCCTGCCTCGACAAACTAGGCTGGTCGACTGACCGCAATCGAAGAATATCCGCTGGGTGGTTCAGAGGATCGAGGTCATCACGTTCCAGCCTGTGCCGACCTTGGTTGCAGTTGGCCACGAGCGGGTTCCATCTCCCCTGTAAAGCCAAAGCTCACCTGCGGCATTTCGCGCGAGGATATCGGCGCGGCCGTCGCCGTTGAAATCTCCGGGTCCCACCAAGGAGTTCATCGTGTTCCAGCCCTGGCCTATTTGCGTTCTGGGCTGCCAATCGGACCCGCTTCGAAGGTACAGCCACAGCGCGCTGTTGCCGTCCCGAGCTACAAGTTCCGGGGTGCCGTCTTTGTTGAAGTCGCCGACAGCACTAATCTCGGACATCGCATTCCAGCCGAACCCGACGTACTTGCGGGCGAGCCAGCCGCCCTTGCCGTCTCCGGGGTAAATCCAAAGCCAGCCTTCACTTGAGCGGGCTAGAACGTCGGAGAATCCATCGCCTGTGAAGTCCTCAACACCTTCGATGGCCGTCATACCCTGCCACCCGCTGCCTACCTGCACACGGGGAAGCCAACCCCCTGAGCCATTCCCGGGGTAGAGCCACAATCTCCCGGCCTCGTCGCGTGCCATGAGGTCGGGATCGCCATCGCCGTTGAAATCACCGGGAGACGTCAAGAGGTTCATGACGTTCCAGCCCTGACCCACCTGAAGCCGGGCAAGCCATCCACTGGAACCATCTCCAGGGTAGAGCCAGAGGATTCCTGTGTTCTCCCGGGCCAGGACGTCCGCGTTACCGTCGCCGTTGAAGTCGTTCCGGGAGGGGATGTGTCTATTTCCCTCAATCACCTTCACTTGGTGAGATTGGGATGCCAAGGTGTACACCTTGCCGTTTGTGGGGTTGACTAAGGCTGAATCCCATTGCGGGGTGTAGATCGCAACGGTGCTGTTGTCCCGGCCATTGATGACAACGGTCCCCCACCCGGTCAAGGAAGCATAGATTTTGTTGTTGGCCGGATTCACTACGATCTTCTTCACCTGAGAAGCCGTGCTCATTTGGGCTGACTCCGTCAATGTTGCACCGTCCAACACGCGGATCAAACCGTCGGCGCCGTTCCCGGTTGAACCGATGTACAGCTTGTCGGTGGCGGGGTCGAGCGCGAATGCGTCTATGCGGCCGACCCAGGGTACCGAAGTGGTAATCACGTCCCGTGCGCCATCGATCACCTTGATGGTGGCAGAGCTGTCGCTCGTTGTGACAGCGTAGACCTTGTTCTTTGTGGGGTTCACAGCCAGGTCAAGAGTGCCCGCACCGACAGGAACGATAGCCTTTACGTTGCCGCTGGAGTCTATGACTTCGACTGAATCGTCGGACAACGCGTACGCCTTATTTGTGGTCGCATTGATGGCGATGTCCTTGACCGAAGACGACTTCGGCACGATAACCGCGGTGTTGGTGGCGCCGTCGATAATCCTAATTCCGTCGTTGGTGCTGACGTAAACCTTATTGGTTGTCTCGTTGACAACCAGCTTTGACGCTGCCGCGTCGAACGGGATTTCGTTGACGGTGCCTGAAACAGCATCTACCACGGACACGGAATTCACTTCCATGGTCTTATCGTGTCCTGAAACAAAGATCTTGTTCGTAGCGGAGCTGACGGCCAGGTTACCTGGAATTTGACGAATGCCCAGCGTGGTTTGTGTGCCGTCCGGGCCGATGCCTATGACGGTGCCATTTGAGTTGACATAGAGCGTGTCCGTCGCTGTGTTCAATGCCATTGCGTGAACGTCACCGTCGAAGGGAAACTGGCCAACCACGGCGTCTGCGTTTGCCGGTCCTGTATTTCCCAGCCCTAAAGCCAGCGACAGCCCGGTAACGGCGACACCGGCCATGGTCCTGCGTCGCCCTCGCCCTTGGAAGCCGCCAAGCGCGCGAGAAGCGGACGAAAAAGTGATCATTGAGTCCCCCAGAAGTTGTGACGCCTAGTACGCCTGTATCGGGCAGTCTATAGCGGAAACGCCAACGGCCAGCCCCCGAGTTTAGATCCAGACTGGCCGCCGTCGGTCGTGCAGTGGCGCTCAGAGGATAGCGGTCATTCCGTTCCAGCCCGAGCCCACCTTTGCAGCCCTTGGCCAGGCCCATCCACCGTTGCCAGCGTAAAGCCAGAGTTCGCCTGCGGCGTTGCGGGCAAGGATGTCCGCCCGCCCGTCGCCGTTGAAATCACCTGGTCCCACCAGGGAATCCATGACGTTCCACCCTTGGCCGATCATCTGTCGGGGGAGCCAGCTGCCGTACCCGTTGGATGGGTACAGCCACAGCGTGCCCGCACTGTCGCGGGCCACGAGGTCTGTGACGCCGTCATTGTTGAAGTCACCGGCACCGGTGATCTCGGACATCCCGTTCCAGCCGGAACCCACCCACGTTCGGGGCAGCCAGCCGCCCTTGCCATCACCGTGGTAAACCCATAGGGCACCGTCCCGGGCCCGCGCGATGACGTCCGGGAATCCGTCGCCACGGAAATCGATGGCTTCGATTGCGCTCATGCCTTCCCAGCCACTGCCCACTTGCACGCGAGGCAGCCAGCCGCCCGAACCATTTCCGGGATACAGCCACAAGACGCCCGCACCATCGCGAGCCAGGACATCGGCCTTGCCGTCGCCGTTGAAGTCACCCGGAGCAACAAGTGCTGTCATGATGTTCCAGCCCTGACCTACTTGTGTGCGGGGCAGCCAGCCGCCCGAGCCGTTGCCCGGGTACAGCCAGAGCACCCCGGAAGCATCTCTGGCCAGGATGTCGGTCTTACGATCCCCGTTGAAGTCATTCTTGAGAGGCTGGTCGAGTTGCCCGTCAATGACGGCCACCGAATCAGATGCCACGTTGACCACGTAGACCTTATTAGTGGACGGGTTGACAGCTGCCGCGTTGGGGTCCATCCCGGTGTAGACAGCCGTGCTGCTGTTGTCACTGCCGTCGATCACGGCAGTTCCCCTGCCATTCATGGTTGCGTAGACCTTGTTCTTCGATGGGTTGACCACGATGGTCCGAACACTGGTTGCAGTGGCCACGTTGGCGTCTCGCTCATGCTGGCGCCGTCCACAACCCTGATGGATCCTTCCAAGGACCGTGTGTCAGCCTGGACGTAGATCTTGTCGGTGGACGGATTGACGGCCAACTGGCTGATCAGGCTGTTGAACCCCACGGATCCCGATAGCGTATCGCTGCTGCCATCGATGGACAGCACGCTGTTTTTGCTGGCAGCTTAGATCTTGTTGAGTTTGGCATTGACCGCGATGGAAAGAATTCCGCTGGTGCCTGTGGGCGAGGTGACTTTGCCGCTGCCATCTATGACCTTTACGGTTCCGGCAGAGCGCACATAAGCCTTGTTCGTTGTGGTGTTGACGTCAATTTCCTGGACGCCTGCCGTTATTGGGACAGCGGTGCTTGTGTTGCTGGCGCCGTCGATAATGGTGAGCCCGTTATCAGTACCGACGAAAACTTTATTGGTCTTATCGTTGACGGCGATGGCGGATGTGCTGCCACCAATCGGGACCACGGTAGTGGCTTGCGAAACGCCGTCGATGACCACGACTGAATCTGCGTCGCTGGCGTAGATCTTGTTTGTCACTGAGTTGACGGCCAGACGCGAGGAATAGTCTCCGGGACTGTAGACCTTGCCGCCTCCAACTCCGCCGCCACGGACACTGAAAATGCCCTCCACCGTGGACACATACGCCGTGTCTGTAGCGGTGTTGACGGCTATCGACCCAGGATTCTCACCAACAGGGGAGGTTTTTATCACAGAGTCCGCCGTTGCCGGAGCAGAGGTGCTTCCCAATATCACCGTCAGCGCCAACCCGGCGGTGACTGAAGCGGCCGCTGCCGGTCGTCGTCGTATTTTTACTGCGCCAAGCGCGCGCGGACGAGTGTTGTGCGAACTCATTGAATCCCCCAAAAGAAGTGGCGTTTGCTACGCCCGTGGAAGCAGTCTACAGCGGGCAGCGTGGCAGCTAGGCTGGTCGAATGACCACCGCCGAGGACTCCGCCACCCGCCGCGCGCAGAGGTGGCTGCAGGCAGCCTTCGCCGCCTACCTGGTGGCTTTGGCCTTCGTGGTCTTCCTGCCGTCGAAGGAAGCCAGTACGGTCACGGGTTTCGTCGGGATCATCGCCGGTTGGCTTGCGGCGGTGGGACTGCCCCTCAAGGAAGCGGCTGTCGCCGTCGAGTTCGTCTCCAACATCGTCATGTTCGTCCCGTTCGGAGGACTGGTCCGGCTCCTCTGGCCAAGGCGTTGGAACTGGTGGCGCATCCTGCTGCTGGGAGCCGCGACGTCCACGTTTATCGAGCTCACGCAGCTGTTGGTTCCGGGGCGGGTGACGGCGTTGTCGGACGTCATCGCCAACACGGCCGGCGCAGTGATCGGCGCTGCTGTGGCGGGCTGGTGGCTGCGCCGGAGCGCCTAGAGGTGCTTGCCCAGGATCGCCACAACGTCGTCGCAGTACCCTGCGATGCGGTGGCCCACCTCGCGGTGCACTGCCTCGGTGGCGTTGATGGGGTCCGGGATATCGTCGGCGACGACCAGCACGGCGGCTGACCGGACGGCCGCGGTTCGCCGCACCAAAAGCGCGACGGCGGAATCGGCACCGCTGCCGGTCACGGCCGCCCAACTGGGCGCCGCGGGCTGGCTCATGGTGACAGGCAGCGTCTGCGCCGCCCTCACGAATTCGGCCATGGTGAAGGTCCGCTGGGCTGCGCCGGGGAACCTTTTGACCAGTTCGTCACGCTGCTTCCGGGTCATGGTCAGGACCAGGTTGGCGGCCGCTACGGATTCGTCCGTGATCTGTTCTCCCACCGAGCCGTCGGGGTTGCCGCCGTACTCCCTGGACAGGTCAGCGGGCAAAGGCTCCATGGGGGCGCCGACCGCAGCGTGCAGGCCTGCGCTGGCCACGGAGAAGTTCCCGATTCCGGCCTTGGCCAGCCGGGCACGGATCAGCTGTTCTGCGAGCGGTGAGCGGCAAATGTTGCCGGTGCAGACTGTCAGGATTGACGACGGCGGCTGGGCACCGGCGTTGGACGGCATCACAGTGCGGGGGTGCTTTCGCGACGGCGGCCGCGGCGCTGGCCTTCGAGGGGCACATGATCCGTTGGAGCCACCGGCTGTGACTCGGAGGCCGGAACGTGGGTGGTATTGGGGGACTCGCTGCCTGTTTCTTTGCGGTTGTAGTACGTGTAGTACTGGTAGCCGTAGTCTTCGCCCTTTGAGGACTTCCGGGAGACGCCGTTGATGATGAGGCCCAGCGGGCGTCCTTTGACGCGATCCAGGTTCTGCAGCGCCCTCTTGAGCTGGTCGTAGGTGGTCTTGCCCGCCCGGCTGACCACAATGGCACCATCTGTCCGGGCTGTGAGGATCGCAGCGTCCGTAACCGGCAGGAGCGGCGGGGCGTCCACCAGGACAATGGCGTGCTTGGCGATGTCCTCAAGCAGGGTGTGCATGACGTTGGACCCGAGCAGTTCGCTGGGGTTGGGCGGGACGGAGCCGGCGCCGAGCACGAACAAGTCACCGCTCTCGCCCCACGGCTGCAGGACGTCGTTGAGCGTTGCGCGTCCAATGAGCACGTCGGTGAGGCCGACGTTGGTGAGGAGTCCGAAAGTCTTGGCCAACTTGGGCCGGCGGAGATCACCGTCCACCACAACCACGCGTTGGCCGGACGCCGCGATGGTCTGCGCAAGGTTGGCGATGACGGTGGTCTTTCCTTCGCCGGGAAGCGCGGAGGTGACCACAATGATGCGCGGGGGATTGTCCACGTCCATGAACTGCAGGTTGGTTCGCAGTTCACGGATGGCCTCGGCTACGGCGTAGTCCTGGTGGTTCTTATTCTCCAGGTCGTTGCCACCCTGGGACAACACGATGCGGTTGGAACCGTCGAAGTTCTTGTGGAAGGGGACCGTGCCGATCACGGCAACGCCGGTTTCGGATTCCAAGCGCACGGCCGAGCGGACGCGGCGGTCGAAAACGTTCCGCAGCAGCGCGTAGCCGATGGCCAGGAGCAGGCCGGCGACCAGGCCGATAGCCAAGGCCAACCTTGTATTCGGGGAGGACGGCGAGGTAGGAAGCTGCGCGGCATCCAGCGAACGGAAACTCACTATGGACGTTTCGGTGCTGTTGGTGCCGCCCTTTTCGAGCTGGTCCACCTGCTTGCCCACGGCGCTGACCCAGGCTTCGGCGAGGTCGCGGGCTGCCGTGGGGCTGTTGGCTTGGGCTGTGAACTTCAGGGTGGCGGTGTCTTGGGGGTTTTGCGCGGAAACCCGGGCGATCAACTTTTCCGGAGTGGTGTCCTGGAGGTTGAGATCCTGGATGACAGTCTCGGCTACTGACCGCGACTTCGCTACGTCGAGGTAGGACTTGGCGCGGGACTTGGAGTACGTTTCGCCTGCCATGGCCGTTCCGAGGTCCTTATTGACGCCTACCGAAATGATTCCGCTGGCGTCAGCGCTGTAGACCTTGGCTTGGGTCAGGGTCCAGCCGAAGGCAGCAATTCCACCCAGGATGGTGATCGCGATAACGGAAATCCAATGCGCCCGGAGGACCTTCCAATAGTCCGTCAGCTCCATGAAAAATGTCCCCCTGATGTTGTGTGCCCTCGACACAATAAAGAACGCGGTTCTTGAACTGCGCCACGGATATCGTAACGTGCAGTTCTATAGGGGCGACTCACCAGTGGGTGGGATGGGGGATTTATGACAATGCAGGATACTGACTTTCTCGAACGGGACGCAGCGGATACCGGACTCAATCGGGTAACGTCAAGGGACCATCAAGAGTGCATATTCGGTGCCGTTTCCCTTGGCTGGATTTCCGGCGATCTGGAGCTGCTTGATCCAAGCGATTCGCCGGACAACGTGAATATCTATTTCGTCACTTCCGGGGTTGTCCGCGATCCAAACGACGGCACCATGATCCCGGGTGAAGGAACGGTGGTCATAGTGCCCGGCGGTCTGGAATTGGCGTCGCCCTTCGTGGGGGAGGGCGAGGTCAAACGGATCTCCATCCAGCGGGCTGCGGCTGAAACATTCGTGCCGCATGCGTTGGACGGCCTGACCGTTGCCCGGGTGAAGTCCAGGCTGGATGCCGCGGCCGAGGCTTTCGTTGGTGCCATCCTGGAGCAGCCGTCCCGGGAAAGTTCGGCCATCGAGTCTTATGCAACCGAGCAGATCCTGTTGGAACTGACGGGAAGCCTGCTGCTGGACCACTGCGGGGTCAGATGGAGTTCCACGTCAGTGACGTCGGTGTTGAGGGACCAGGCCATGGCCGTTATCGCCCAGCGCTGCGCGGACAGGGAGTTCAATCCGGACGCCGTGGCCAGGGCGGTGCAGTCTTCGTTGCGGCGGGTGCAGGCCGCCTTTGCTGAGGTAGGAAACTCCATTGCTGCTGAGATCCGGAGGCAACGCGGCAGGCTGGCCCGCACCCTGCTCACCGACACCCGGTATGACGTTCTCAGCGTCCAACAGATCGCAGAGCAGACCGGTTTCGGAACCACCGCGGCCCTGCGCAGGGCTTTGGACGAGCTTTACGGCTGTGGACCGAAGGACTTGCGGGACAAACGCGGCGCCGAGGAAATTGCGGTCGCAAAATGACGTGTTTCGGTCCGCGTCAGGGGACGTTCCGTGCATACCTTAAGCCATTTAGCGCCAATCTCTTCAGCAATGCCCGATCTGTCATTTGGCACGAAAATGCCTCGGTAGTCTCTATGCCTGATGGGGGAACTCGGCACTCGCTGAATTCCAACCGATGGTTTTCATCCCGAGTTGAAAGAAGAACTGATGAGCGACGAAGTTACCGTTTCCAAGCCGCATAGCCGGCGTGCTGTCGTTAAGGGTGCAGCATGGTCTGTTCCGGTAATTGCGGCCGCTGTTGCAGCACCGGCCGCGGTGGCTTCCGTGAATGACCTGACCCTGGCATTTACGGCTTCCTCAACATCCCTGCTCAGCCTCAACCTGCTCGACGGCGGCGGTACGCTGACGGCGACAGCGTTGGTCACTGTTCCCACCCAGGTTTCGGTGAGCAACGGTCCGGGTGCTGTCACCGGTGAAACCGCCACAGTTACTGTCGCGGTGGGTCGTCCCGCCGGCATCAACATCCCTGTTGGCCGGGCGCGTGGCTTCGGTGTTGCCGCCTTCAACGGAACGGCTACCACTGCCGGCCAGCGTACAGCCACGTACCAGAGCGCACCGATCATCGGTCAGTACGGTTTCCCCGCCACCACATGGACTGGCACCACCACGGTTACCGTTGCCAGCAATGGCACCCTGAACCTCCCGATCGTGTGGGGCCTGGCAGGTGTCAGTACCGGCGTCTCCATCAGCGCTCTTGCTTCGTTCCCGGTGACCATTACCGTCGTCGTGGCCGGACGCACCCTCACCGCCACCAGCACCATCTCCGTTCCGGTTGGGGCGGGCATTCTCTAAAGCCACCGCACGGAACATTCTTCTGGCAAAACGCGTCAGCCGCTCCGGCTGACGCGTTTTGCGCGTTGTTGAGTCGAATAATGTATTTGAGGGCCCGGGATGTGGAAGCGCTCCCTTGAAGGGCCCGGCGAGGACAGGTGGGGGACATGCAGGGCAGTGACATTCTGGTGGATGCCTTGGGCGGACTGGTCAGGATCCGTCTTGACTTCGCCGACCATGAATTCGACGAGGACCGGTTCCGGGAGTTCACCGGGCCATGGCGGGACGCTGCGCCCAGCAGCAGCGAGCCGGCAGGCGACGTCGTGCGTCCCGTCGCGGAGATGGTGTGGCGTTTCCCTGACGAAAACGGTCTAGCGGGCTCCATTGCGGAACTGTCCACTTACGCCACCCTTGCCGCGATTGAGGCCAGGCGCGGCACGTTGTTGATGCTGCACGCTGCCGGGATCGCCGATGAATCCGGAAGGGTTGCCGCATTCATTGGACCGTCGGGGCGGGGTAAGACCACGTTGGCCCGTGCATTGGGCGCCGCTTACGGATACGTGACCGACGAAACCGTGGGAATTGAAGCCAACGGAACGGTGCATCCTTACCGGAAGCCTTTGTCCGTGATCCGGCCGGAGCGGGATTACAAGGAGCAGATTGCGCCGTCAGTCCTCGGACTCATGGACCTCCCCGCCGGGATGTTGAACCTTGGCGCCCTGGTCCTGGTGTCCCGTGTCGAGGACCTGGAGGGGCCTCCCGTGATCAGCTCGCTGGGGCTTTGCCATGCACTCGCGGCGATAGTCCCGGAAGTCAGTTATCTGGCTGACCTGGATAGGCCATTGCAAATGGTGGCGGGTCTCGTGGACAGGTGCGGTGCGTTCAAGCAGGTCACTTACAAGGATGCTGCGCAGGTGCTCCCACTGGTTCCCGAACTTCTGGCCAGGGAAGAGCCAGAGTTTTGGGATGTGGTCCTTCCCAGCAATGCGCTGGACGGCGTCCGGAGCCCCTACGGTGATGAAGTTTTCGTTCCCGCCTTGGTGGTTGACGCGGTGGAAACAGGGGGACAGACTGCCATTTTGGATATTAACCGCATGGTTCATGTCCTTGATGGAGTAGGGCCTGTTGTCTGGCGGTCGGTGTGCGATGGCCTCGATTTCGCGGGCTTGGTCCGGGAAATCGACGAGCTTTTCGGTGCGCCACCGGAGCAGCCGCTGGAGGACGCCATTGTGGGGATTCTGGGAGAGCTGGCGGATGTGGGGCTCTTGGTCCGCACATCTGCAGCACGCTCATGACCACCGAAACTTCCCTACCCGCCCGCCGTCGTCGTTTGTTCCGCTCGCCTTGGGTACACGCCATACTGGCTCTTCTGCTCGTGGCACTGGTCCAGGGCTTCTTCGTCAAGATTTACCAAGTGCCCTCTGGATCCATGGAACAAACCCTCAACATCGGAGACCGGGTGGTAGTGAACCGTTTGGCGCCCGAGCCGCAGCGGGGGGATGTGGTGATCTTTCGCCAGCCCGCATCGTGGGGACCGGCACCTGAGCGAGGGGTCCTCCGATCGGCCGTAGGCTGGTTTGGTGAACTGACAGGGATTGGGCCAAGCAACACTGAGTACCTCGTCAAACGGGTCATCGGGCTCCCAGGAGACACCGTCGAGTGCTGCGATGCCAGCGGCCGGTTAAAGGTTAATGGCGATGCCATTGACGAGCCCTACGTCTTCCAGGACTTTGCCTTCGACGCCGGGACCTTGGATTGTTCGACGGCGGTGGCTTCACCGCGATGCTTCGCGACGATACGCCTGGGCCAGGACCAATACCTTGTCCTGGGTGATCATCGATCGCAGTCGGCGGATTCCCTGGCGGCCTGCCGTGGCCTGGCTGCCGCCGAGGAGTGTGTCCGGACGGTACGCCGGGAAGACATTACGGGACGCGTGGAGTGGTTCTTGTTCCCCTTCGACAAGTGGTCGCGCAATGGATCCCTGTCCAGCAGTTCGTCCCGCTGACGCTAAGACGCTGCGAGGGAGCGCGCCACTGATCTGTACTTGGCGTACAGCAGGAGCCCAGTGGTGGTTTCAACCAAGGTAAGGCCGAGGAACAGCACCACCAGCGAGTCACTTGCCAGCAGGAGGACAACGCTGACTGCGAGATACAACAGGGAAGAAACCACCCGGATCCAGAACACCTGCCCCACCATGCCCGCCCGGCGCAAATACGTAAACGGCAGCGTGCCCGGGATGCTCACAAGCTTCCAAAGGCAAGCAAGCGCCAATGCGCTGAACGTGACCACAGCCCATGAGGAACCGAACAGGGCCTGGAACAAGCCCAGTAAATCCAGAACCAGAATTAAGCCGATCGCCAGGACGCTTAGCCCGGACATGCCCAGGGTCAGATTCCTCGAGTGCGCTCCCAGGAGCCTCGTTCGCATGTAGCCAAGGATGGGCTGGAGCGCTCCCAACACGGTAATGGTCGCTTTGAGCGCAACGGCCTCTTCTTGTCGCTGGAGTAGGTATACCGTGGCCACGATGCCCAGGGGGACAAGGGCTACCATGGCTGTTTCCAGGGTGATCCATGCGGTGGGGGCGAAGCGCGGCCGTCCGGATACTTTCCAAGGAGTCCTGAACGCACGGACCAGGATGGCTACCATAATCGCTGCACCCAACACTGGGATAGCCGCAGCGGATCCCTGCTGGGATAGCAGCAGTGCGGCGCCAGAGCCTAGAACAAGGGCGCTTGCCGTCGAGGCTTCCATGGCCCACCCCGCAGTGAAGGCCGCATGCATCCTGCCGATCTGGAGAGCCACCATGGCTGCCGGCAACGCCACCGCGAGAACCAGGATGTAACCCGGGAAGACGATCATTGCTGCACACCCGGCCACGCCCAACACTGTGGCCCACAGAGGGATATATGTCTTGTCTGTCAGGTTGGCATCTGCCATTCGCGGCTCCAGCAACCCGGCTGCCACCACTCCCGCACAAAAGGAACCCACGCTCAGAATCACTGCGAGGTTGGCTTGTGCATCGAGGTCCAGCAACCGTGCCGCCACAGCCTGGAAGGCCGCGGGGACTATTGCTGTGACGGCGCCGGAAGCCACCATGACGAGCGACTGCCACGCGGAGTGCCGAGTTGCAGCCTTGGTGGCGGTTGCAGTCATACCCGAACGCTCCGGGCTGCGACCTTAAGGCTTTCGCTTAGCGCGGCATATACACCGCTCGTCGAGGCGGCCGCGCTGTTCACAGCGGCATCGTAGGCTTGGCGGGTATGCGCGCTGTTCAGCAGCCTCTGGAGCTGTAGGTGTACTGCGTCCGGTTCAAAGCTAAATGCATTGTGGACGTACTCCCGCAGGCCCAGGTCTTCGAAAGCGGCGAAACCCTTGCGCTCGTAGGACAGATGGATAACGTAGTGTCCGGCCTGCAATGCCATCAGCGCGGCATGCAGGCGGACGGCCACCACAACCCGCTTCGGTGTCCCGGCTTCCAAAAGGTCTTCGCGGCGCAGAATCTCCCGGGGATGCAGGCTCTGCATGGGCACGAGGTCCTGATTGCCGCCCGTTTGGCTCTGTACGTAACCGTCGAACGTACCGATCAGCCCGGCGAGTTCTGTGATGGGGGTGGGGAGGCCACCGCGGAGGTTGCGTACCGAATACACGGGTGTGGCTTCCACGGAATGGCTGTTCCGTGCGGGGACGCGGAGCACAGCCATGTCCGGCGCGCGTTGGATCACCGGGGTAAGTCCCAGTTCGGCGACCGTGCGATCGTCCCGTGCCCACACCCGGCTTATCTTGCCGAGATGGCGCCGGAACCACGGAGCACTGCCGAGCCGCAGGGGACCGATGCTTTGCGGAAGGTACACCACCTTGTGGCCATGGCGGCTGGCCGCGCGCAGCTGGACACCGTGGACCAAAAGCGCCTTGGCGAGTTCGATGCAGTTCCCGCCGCGGAGATATCCGCCACCCACACCCACAACCAGGTCGAAGTCCCTCATGCTGCGCAAAGTAGCAAGGTAATCGCGATCATAGCCGCGTCGGGCGGGTTTGCTCCCACGCAGCGTCACACCGGGAAGATCGAAGCTGTCCGGATCGGAGGCGCAGAGCGTGAGCTGCAATTCCTCGCCAGGGAAGGTCTCGGTGAGGAGCTCGATCGCCTCGGTAACCAGCATCCCGTCGCCGATATTGTGGGCGCTGTACGCATGGAGAATCAGGACTTTCACTGCTGCAACACCCTTTCGTAAACCGCGGTGTGGGCGTCGACGCTCGCATCCCAGGTGAATTGACGGACCCATTCCAGGCCAGTGCGGCGAACGTCATCCAGGGCAGTAGAGCTTCCCAGTGCATCGGCGATGCCCCGGGCAATCGATTCGGCGTCGGTGCCCTCGAACAGGAGGGAAGGCCCGGCTACTTCCTTCAACGATCCGCGGTCCGAACAAATGACCGGGGTGCCGGCGGCTAGGGCCTCGAGGACCGGGAACCCGAATCCTTCATACAGGCTTGGAAAGGCGAACAGCGCGGCGTGCTGCATGAGTGCCACCCTTTCGTCGTCGTCAACGAAACCGAGGTGTTCCACGCCTGCCGCAGCGATCGCAGCCATGGACTCTTCAGCGTTCCACGCGGGCTTTCCCGCGATGACCAGTTTCGCCCCGAGTGCCTTCAGCGGCGACAGGGAGAATGCCTCAACCAGTGCCACCAGGTTCTTTCGAGGCTCGACATTTCCCAGATACAGCACGTACGGAGTGTTGCGAAGGTGCTGGAGTCTGTCACCCAGCTCGCGGGGCGCGGAGAAGTAGTCCGTGTCGATACCGTGCGGGATGGTGGTGATCCGCAACGGGTCGACGCCAAATACCTCGGCCACATCATTTGCGCTGGAGTTGGAAACAGTAATCACTGCATCCGTGGAGGCGATGGCCCGCTGCACCCGCGTGCGCCAGATTTTCTCTTGCCGGGGTGATCGTGCGGTGGTGATCCAACGGCTGGCGACGCCATGGACAGTTACCACCGAAGGTGCACGGGTGGGAAGGAGCGGACCGGTGTCTGCGCTGTAGTGCAGCACGGAACCAGGAACTGCCGGCAAGGTCAGTCCTTCCCAAGTCTCACTGATGGCGGTCAGCGCGGCCCGCTTGCTGGAGCGAAGCTGCCCGATATGGATCCCCCGAAGTTCCAGGCCTTTGGCAATCTCACGCGCATAGGTGGTGTTGCCACCCACGTGGCGGGACAAGATGCGGGAAGGGAATGACACCCTTTTCAGTGTGCTCAACGGTCGGAGCCTTTCAGGTCATACAAGTCGCGCAGGGCTGTGTGCAGGGTTGTCCGGTTCATGCGTGCCAGAAGTTGACGGTTGGCATCATGGGCGCGGTCACGTGTTTCGGCATCACCCAGGATGGCGTCCACCAGGTCGGCCACTCCGCGCGGATCGCTTGCCTGCAGCAGTCCGGAGCCCTCCAGGGCATTGATGGACCGTGCTGCCACGGGTACGCCCTGGGCGGCAGCATCGAGGATGCTGAGCGGAAAGCCTTCATATGCGGCCGTGTGGACGTACACATCACTGGATGCGAGGGCCTCGGCAACTCCGGTGGAATCGAGCCATCCAGTCACTTCAATCCCGGAGTCCTCCAGCGGTTTGCGCATTTCCGGCTCGCCGTCGCCGATCCACCGCATCCGTATCCCTGGTCTACGTGAGCCCAGCAGTGCCGCAACGTCCTGGAAGAAGGCGGGGTCCTTTTGTCGCGCAATCCTTCCCACCATGGAGACGGTGGGTATGCCCGCAGAGGTCTTGTCGGGTGCAGACACGGCCACGGTAGGCAGATTCGGAATAGCGATGCACGTAGCATCGGGGTCCAGCGCGCGCACCAAGCGTTCCTCGTGGGCAGTGAGCGTGCCGAACTTCCAGGTCCGACGGGAAAGATATCGCTCCACGCCCTGGTAAAGAATGCGCTGAAAGGATGAGGTGTGGGGGTCGTCATGCTTGAAGCAATGCGGTTCGTAGACCACCGGCGCCGCCAGACGCTTGATGCGCGCATAGAGGCCGGAAAAGCTTGAGTGGGCGTGGACCACGTGCGGCGAAGCGGAATCAACTGTTGCCCGGACCTTGGCGATTCTCCTCAACAGTCCCGTCCCAAGGTCATGATGCGCGACGGCCAACCCGGACCAGACCGGAGCAGGAATCCCCGCTTGGAAAGGAGACAAAACGTGGTGATCGAATTCTGCGGGGCTGTTCTCAATGTAACTTCGGACGGCTTTGGGAACTCCGCCGTCAACCCGGTCAACCACGTGCAGGACTCTGGTCAGCCTCAAGCCCCAATCACCCGCCTGCTAAATCCGCCTTCATTAAGGGAGCATGAACGGTGTGGCACAAGCATAAAGAAGCTGATCGCCATGTTCCCCCATTCATTGGCGCGTCAGTTGAACACTGCCTGGCACAACCCAATGTTGAGCAAATTGTTTACTTGCTACGAGCCGTGGCGGCGTGAGTCCGATTTCAGACTAAGATCAAGAGTAACTGATCTTCCTGCCTCTGAGGTTTTGTGTGGATTGTTTACTCGTAAGGCAACTGTCAATTATTTGCTGTAGCTTCTTATGGGAGAATTTTTAGGCCGGTTAGGCATTCGTCCGCCTGAGAGGCCATTTCTGCGGATGTCCAAGGGGAGGGCAGCAAATGACAAGCTGGGTGGCTACTTCCTATGGCGCCTTGGACCTCCGAAGTTGGCATGAAAACCAAACGGACGTGGAAATAATGCTGTTGGCCACCCAGCCCTCCGAGCCCATGGGGCTTGCCGGCGGGCCCGCTGGATTGTGGCACCGGCTGGTGGCGGCGGCTGTTCCAGACTCTGACTTGAATGCCGATGACCGGGCCTTGGTTCGTGAGTTTGAGGCCGCGGGTATCGCCTCCCGTGATGTGGCACATCCGGCGCGGGTCCATCAACTGAACGTTCCGTGGTTGTCCTCACCGGTCCACGAAATGGTTTATTCGCTGGTGGGCAGCATTGCCCGCGACCACGGAATCGACGCCGTCTGCATCAAAGGACCCATGCTCCACAGACAGGGCCTGCGGGAGCGGGAACACTCCAGCGACGTGGATGTGTGGGTTGATCCGGCACGATTGGAGCAGTTGTGCAGTGTGCTGGAATCGTGGGGTTGGAACGGTAAAGCAGACCAATGGACCGGCCTGACGTTCAACCACTCCGTGGCGTTGGAACCCAGACCATGGGGCTGCGAAATTGATGTCCATCGACACGTACCCGGATGCTCTGAATCTGACCCCGTTGTGTTCGCACGGCTATTGCGAGGCAGCGTGAAAACTGACTTCGCGGGGGTTCCGGTCCTGACGCCGGACCTCCCAACGCACGCGGTCATCTTTGCACTGCACGACTTGCGGCCTGAATCCAGGCACAGCAAAGCGTCGGGTCATGCAGAGGAATTGGCTGAAATCCTGCGACTGGGTGGCAGGCCGGCCCTTGAATTTTCCCAGGACGTCAGGGCTACTGCTGTCTTGGAACCCAGCCTGCGCCTGGCCTTTCCCGAGGTCTCCTTTGCAGTGGATCATGAGCCCCCTTTGAATTGGAGGTGGCGCGAAAGCAAGGGCTGGTGGCGGGCTTACATGATGATTTTCAGGTCCCTTCAGCCACGGGAACGCCTACGGTTCATCAAACGGGCGGTCTGGCCCCAAGCCGACGTCCTGGCGGCGTCGGAGGCGCGCGCCGGGCGTTCCACCATGAGTCTTGTTGGGGCTCGGTTCAGACGGTTTGGCAAGCTGCTTCGCAGGTAGTCTGCGGGCGCTGACGTTGTGGGAGCTGAAACAGAATGTTGAAGGGGGAGCAAGTGTTCGGGAGCAGTAGGCCATGAGCGCGCTGAAGATGACCGAGAAGCCGACGGCGGGCATGGCTCGGCCTGCCCTGCTGTCAGGCCGGTGGTTCGAGCGGTTCATGCTGCTCAGCGTGGTCTTCATGCCATTCCAGTACGCGCTGACATTGCCTGTGGGCTTTCCCCTGAAGATCAGCGAGATCCTGGGCGTTCTGGGGATAGCGGTGTTTGTCCTGGGTCCCCGGAAGACCGCACGACGGCGGGACCTGGCGAGCGTCGCCGTCGCACTTTTGGCTCTTGCCACCCTGTTCTCGGCGCTGGTCAACTTCACGCCCGACGCCGGTGGTCTCCGCGAGGTTGGGTACGAACGTGGCTTTGCGACGGACCTTCTCCTGTACACGGGTTACGCCCTGCTCGCGCTCTCTTATTGGTCTGTGCTTCGCCGCATTGACCGGACAAAAATCGTCAGGGCTATCACGTTGTCGATCTGGCTCTGCGGTGTGGCCGTCCTGCTCCAGTGGGTCTCCTCCATCACAGGTTCCACGGACCTCATCCGGGTGCTGGGGTTCCGTACCTTCGGCGTGGACGGGTCGGTGGAGACGCTCCGTTCGGGACCGTTCCTGGAGGGCCAGCATCTGGGCTTCTTCGCGGGTACGGCAATTTTGGTTGCATTGTATAACCGCAGTTATGCTGCGGCAGTTGTTGCCGGCCTATCAATTTTGTATTCGCAGTCCACTACGGCGTATGCCGGAATTGCGGTAGGTCTGGCTGTGATCGTAGTGATCAAATTCTCCAAGGTCGCCATTCCTTTGATGGCGGTGGGTTTGGTGGGCGTCCTTGCCCTGCTCTTTTCCGAAAGTTTACGTACCACCTTTGGACGTCAGCTGGCCAAACTTGGTTTCACGGAATTTGCGCCCGATTACCAGTTTGCCACCACGTCATTGAACCTGCGGAACGTCAAGACGGAGATCTCTTTCGACATGAGCGCAGATAATCCATTGTTCGGAGTAGGTCCGGGAAGGTACGGGGCCTACTTCGATCAATATGTGAGTGGACGCCAGTTGCCATGGATCTACTCAACGGATCAAACGAGGCCCATCGCGGAGAATGCCTATGCCCATGTTGCTGCGGAGTTGGGTATTTTTGCCCTGATGGCTTTTGCGGTGCTGGTCCTGTTCCTCATCTGGCGGAACCGTCGGCCGGCATCCCTGTTGCTGATGGTCGCCTTCTTCGTGGCACTTGGTGTGTCCACCCAGTCGTCGTGGACGTTCCTTCCCATCTGGATGTTCTTTGGTCTCCTGGCAGCCGATGACTCACCGTCATCCCCGCAGCCCCCCGGGGTCCCAGTGACCCAGGCTTAGTAAGCGCCGTCTTTTCCGACAACAGCTTTGGCCGTCCGGAAGAGGATCACGAGGTCTTGTGCCAGGGACCAGTTCTCCACGTAGTAGAGGTCCAGCCGGATCGATTCCTCCAGTGAGAGGTCATTGCGCCCGCTTACCTGCCAAAGGCCAGTCATACCTGGCTGGACCAGGAGTCGGCGGACGGAAGCGAAGTCATACATTTCCACTTCGCGGGCAACCTGCGGACGGGGACCCACCAGGCTCATGGTGCCGTTCAGGACGTTGATCAGCTGGGGGAGTTCGTCAATGGAGTACCGACGGATCCATGCACCGAGTCGGGTTACCCGGGGATCGTCCTTCATCTTGAAGAAGATGACACTTTCCTGGCTTTGTGCCTGGAAGGCTTCAAGCAAAGTCTCGGCGTCGCTCCGCATGGAACGGAACTTGATCATACGGAATGATTGGCCGCCCTTGCCTATACGTTCCTGGTAGAACAAGGCCGAGCCTGGGCTGTCCAACTTCACCATGATGGCAATGATTGTCATTGGCAGAGCCAGCAGGATGAGCAGGATGGATGAAAGGCAGATGTCCAGGGCGCGCTTGGCGAAGGCCTTCATGCCACTGAGCTTTGGTGTGGTGACATGGATCAATGGAAGCCCGGCTACGGGCTGCATATGGATTCGAGGCCCTGAGATGTCCGTCAGCGCAGGTGCCATGATCATTCCGACATCGCGAGCGGACAAAGCCCAGCCGAGTTGGCGGAGAAAAGCCGGGTCCAGCTTCGCGCCACCGCACACAGCCACAGTGTCCGCACCCGACTCCGCGATCGAGTCAATCACCATGTCTACATCCGGCGCCGAGCCGAGGACGCGCACGTCATCCCTGACGGGCAGCCCGGACTCGGTGAGCAGCGCAGCCACGGGCTTGTAACCGGAGACGATGTGTTGGTTCAGTTTCTCCGAAAGGTGGTTGACGTTGTTCGGGGCCCCAATGAGGAGCACATGGTGGAGGTTCTGTCCCGTGAGGCGGCTTTTGTGCAATGCGCGTCGCTGGGCATACCTCACTGCGAGGATGAGTGCCACGCCCAGAGGCAGGGCCACGGAAACATACCCTCGGGCCGTTTGCAGCTGGAAGACGTAGGAGACCACAGCCAGTGCTCCGAAGAGCCACAAGGATGAGACGGCAACGCGTTTGTATTCCTCTGTGCCGGTGCCCAGGACTTTCCGGTCCCGGGTGCCTCCGAACTCCAGAACAGCGGTCCAAGTGATGACCAGAACTATGGAGAGTGTGAAATAGGACAATTCCGTGTCCCCGCCAGCGACCGTGACGTCCTCCGTTCCGAAGCGGAGCAGGTGGGCACCTGCCACGGCAACGACCACGCAGACGAGATCGAGAATCCTCATTTTGATGCTTTGGGCCCGCAGCCACGTAGAGCCCGCAACGGACTCGACTTCGATGGTCCGCGTGGGAGAGAAGAGCGTGGTCATGACGTCAGCTCGTGAGCTGCGAATGGGCCGGGACTGCATGTCCGGAGCGTGCAGCTCTGGAACTCAACGACACAACGAATCTATTCACGAATCAGCCCCCATAGCTGCCCCTACCGCCCTTGCGGGCGCCGAACGTAAATTAGCAGTATCAACGTCACCTTTCGAGTGACTTGACACTTCAAGCTCCATCGTAAATGGACTTTACTTACATCTCAAACCGACAAACGACACATGGCAAAAAGGTAGCCGGTGTGATATGTCAGTAATACAAAGGTGTCTTATGGGATTCATTTTGTGCAGATTCTGATAATTTGCGCGTATTACCAAGGCGTCTGATGGCTCTGTTTTGCGCAGAAAAAGATAATTTCCGCGCAAATAGGTCACTGCCCCAAGAACTCCCTCACGGCGGGGAGGCCAGCTGAGGCCAGGGCCGTCAGGGCGCGCTGGATGTTGGCTTCCAAGGCGATATCCGCCAGTTCGTTTGTCCCGCTCCCCTGCGTTCCGGCAGCATCGCCAGGACCCTGAAGCAGAATCGACCTATTCGCTGCTGTGGCTGCATCAATGCAGGCCAGCAGGGACACCATGGAGCGCCTGTGCTCTTCCAGCAGTTCCTGCCACAGCCCTGATGGCGCAACGGTGACCACGGCGGGAAGCGTCTGCTCGTTGGGCTCGTTCCACTCTGAAAACAGCGAGGAGGCTTCAACGCCCCGGGCCAGTGAATCGAATCTCAGGTTCTCGATGACTTTTTCGAGTTCTGCGGCGGTGAAACTCAGGCGATGCCAATTTCCTGCTTCCAGATGCAGCAGCTGTGTTTCCAGGACAAAAAGCAGGTAATCGAGTTGCCTTCGCTCGCGCCACAGCCGTGCCGATAGCTCATCCGCCCCCAACGGTTCCCCCATCTAAATTTTCCTGCCAGAAGTAAGTTTTCCGCAGGTTATTTATTTGTTCTGCCAATGAGCGTACACCGACAAACGGAGAATGCTTTTTAGTTGTCAAGAAATATAGCGCACAAATTGGTGATGCCTACTCGACCGGGTAGTTTGCCTATCTTTTCTGCCGGGCGGGATAAGTAGCCCGGAGCCACCATTGACTGGAAGCAACCAAGCCGAACCCGCGGAGTCGCTGTTGCACTGGGGAAGCTACTGATGCAAGCGCCCCTTGGCGGCGTAGGGTGGCCCCATGGAGTCCGAAATCAGGGCTGTAGCTTTGCGCACGGGGATCCGCGTGCCGTGTTTCGTTCAAGGGTCTGTAGGAAAAACGAACGACTACGGTGCCGCGCCGCTGCTCCTGTTGCACGCGTGGGGCGAATCCTGGCGGAGTTTCATGAGGCTGATTGCTGCGCTTCCCTTGACGGTGATTGTTGCCCCCGATCTACGAGGGCACGGTGGTGCCGACAAGCCGGACGAGGGCTATTCACTATTGAGGTTGTTGACGACGTGGCCGCTCTGTGTGAGTGCCTCGGGGTGAAGCGTGCCCATGTCCTGGGTTCCTCGAGCGGGGGATACGTGGCCCAGCAGTTGGCCGCGACGCATCCCGACCTGGTGCTCTCCTTGGTGCTGGTGGGTGCTCCCTTGAGTTTGCAGACGCGTCCTGCCTTCGCTGACGAGGTTGAGCAGCTGGCTGATCCAGTCTCCGAGAAATGGGTGCGTGACTCGCTGGCCTGGTACCGGCTGCTCCACGCCGTAGCTCCGGACTACATCGATGACAGGGTCCGGGACGGCCTGGCCATGCCGGCGGCCATCTGGAAAGCCTCGTTACGAGGTCTCTACGAAGCCGTGCCGCCCACGGAGGCTGGCTCGATCTCGGCGCAGACTCTCATCATTTGGGGCGCGCACGACCACCTGCAGCCCCGCTCGCACCAGGAGACCCTCGCAGCACGGATTCCTGGCGCACGGTTCACCATCTATCAGGGGACAGGGCACCTCGTCTTGTGGGAATGCCCGGAGCGCGTGGCAGCTGACGCGGGGGCTTTTGTAGGCGAGGTAACTCAAACGGCCGGTAATTAAAGTCAAACCCCGGCTGCCGCAGCTAAGCGGTAACCGGGGTTGAACGGGTAAATTCGGTCAGGCGTCAGTTGCCTTTTTGAAGGGAATGAGCCGTGACGTAGGTACTCAGCTGGTCCTTGGACAGTGCCGCAGCGATGTCCGAGATGGCTTGCGTGTCTGCCATAACGATTGATTGGCCGTCCGCGGATGTGCCGGTGCCGAGCGTCGGAAGCGTGAACATCACAGTGTCATTGACTTTCAGGTCTTTTAGACTCACTGCAAGACTTCCGATTGCCGCCGCGTCGAAGCTCTTGTCCACGCTGACGAACGGGGACACCGCAGACACCATATTGTTCACGGTCACCGGGTTGGTGAGGGTGTCGCGGGCAATGATTTTACTCAGCATGGACTTGAGGTAGGCCTGCTGATTCCGCACACGCTGGTAGTCACCGTCACTGAACGATTTGCGCTCCCGCACGAATGCCAAGGCTTCATCGCCATTGAACGTCTGTTTGCCGGCTGCATAGTAGTGCCCCTTCATGGGCCCGCCGTTGGGAGAGAATGGAATCTTCACATCCACTTCGACTCCGCCGAGCGCATCCGTCAGGCCCTTGAAGCCCTCGAAGTCGATCATCGCAACATGGTCGATGCGTTGGTTGAAGAGGGATTCCACGGTCTGGACTACCAGTGGCACTCCGCCATAGGCAAGAGCGGCGTTGATCTTGGACTCGCCCTTCCCCGGTATGTTGACCCAGAGGTCTCGCATCAAAGAGACAGCGTAGACGTTCTTGCGGTCTGCAGGAATGTGCACCAGCATCAGAGTGTCCGAACGCTGGTCCGTGGCCGCGTTGGTTTCCAGGTCCACCTGGTCCGTTCCGCGGCTGTCGCTGCCCATGACCAGAATGTTCATGGCGGCAGTGCCGTTGACCGGCTCCGCCTTTTGAGGACGAGTGGATTCCTCGGGAAAGGCGGCGTCAATTTTGCTGGACCCGTTGTTGAAGGTCTGGGCCAAGTTGAAGAGGTAGAGGCCGCACACCAGACCAACTACAACAACCACGGCGGCAAAGCCAAGGAGTACGTTCCGGGCGGTCTTCTTGCCACTCTTTTGGCGTCTGGGACGGGACTCGGTCGAGGAAGTTTCGGTGTCAGTCGGCAGCGTCATGGGTTCCTAGGTGTCGGCGTCAGCAGGGACGATTCTATCAATTCGATGGTGCGGACCGGTTCAACGGTGCGCTATCCGGACTTGGGGCGACCTGTGTCACTGCTAGTGCCCCACTCATTGGATACCGAAACGGCATAGGAATCGTCTCCAGTCCGTTGCTTGAGATTCGTTGTGATGGTGATTGTTTCCAGACGTGGATTTCCGGTTTGGGGTTCCCCAGAAGATGCCTCAACAGTGTCGGGCTCGCCGGAAATCCGTTGGTCGGCTTCGCCACTGCCGGTCAACTCTAATGTGTAGGTACTTCCCGATAGGTTGAATCCCTCCATCCTCAGCTCGCCTGTGGCCGCGTCGTAGCTGGAGTCCGTGACGAGCGGCGAGCCCAGTCCCTGTAACAAGGTGTCCCTGAGTGGTGGGTTCGCGCCGCTGCAAGTGAAGTAGGGATCCCACATATAGGAGATGATCTTCTGGGCGCTTCCCAATTGTTGGAGCTGAGTGCCGATTCGGTCGGCGGTAGTTTGTCCCCTGAGACTCTTATCGCAGGGGTTAGCCTTTGTGGCCGGAGCCATGCCTTCCATGTTGGCCCACAGGTCTGCACCTGTTCCCACAATTCCCTGTGCTGCGGCCTTGAAATAATCCCTATTGGGAGCCACATACTTCTCTGCCCACGTTCCGTTGCCGACGATGCTGGCTGCAAACTCGTCGACTGGGCTCCCCGCTTCGGCGGCGGAGTAGGCCGCACCCTTTCCTGTTCCCATGCCGTCCTGTATGGCGATAGAGAGGTGAAGGCCTCCGGACGTCTGCGCGATCTTGCGTATCCCATTCTTGGCGTTCTCGGGGGTGATATTTGCGGAGTCTTTTCGAGCCTCAATGTAGGGACTCACAATCGCTGAGCGACCGGGCAGGATCCGATGTATCGCCTCGTTCTGCATCTTGTACAAAGACAGCACCGGTTCAAAAAACGGGTTGTCTGTAACGGGCATTTCGAGGTGGTGGTAGAACCCTGTGAGCCCGTCGGCGTTATTGGCCTGGGCCTGGTAGCGCAGGAACCGATCCGTGAAGGCTGTGAAGGTATTGAGGAAGCTGGTGTCCGGCAGGTACTCGAAATCAGTCCGCTTTGCCGGGGCCGGCATGCCAGCGTAGAACTTCATACCCAGTTTGGAAGCTGCCGATGCCAACGAAACAGTGCGGTCCGTGGCAGAGAGCGGGCTGCCGCCTGCCACGATGATGTCGTACCTACCGTCTTTGGCTGTACAGCCGGTGTCGTTGCTTGGAAAGACCATAATTGTGTAGGACTTTCCTTGGTTCTCAACGTAGCGGTCGCGGGGGCACTTCAAAGCAGCCTTGCCCCACTGGCCTCCGTCCGAGTACGTGAAGTAACGATTGATCTTGAGTCCAGCGCCGATAACGGAGGCGCAATCGTCGCCGTCGATCTTACAGTCTGTTGGCAGAGAGTCCGCTGAAGCCGGAACTATGGAGGTGCCGAAGGTGATGACCGTATCGCCGCCAGAGGCCTTGATCTCCTCCAAGTTCCGAAGGTTCTTGGCATCTGTGGCACTCGAGGAAATGAAGAAGCCGCTGATCGGGTACCTAGGCAGTTCGGGCGCCGCCTGTGTTCTGTCCGGGGAAGGGATAACCGCGGGGCCATAGTTCAAAACGATCAAGAGCGCGGCTACGGCCACGAATGCGATCGCAGACCGGAAGGGAAATCGGTCCTTGTGTGAACGCGCCGTGGAGCCCGGGATTTCGCTGGGGATCGGCATGGAGTCCTTCGTGTCGACAACAGCGGAACTGACATATGAGAGGCAAGAAAGCCCTGGCATAGGTATCTATCAACGGCCGGGCAGTCGACCGAGGCCCAAGCGGACCCTTATCCATACGATAAACTAACCCACGGCGCTTCCCTGCGTGGAACGGTTCTCAGGCCGTTTTGTCCACGGTGGCGAGTAGCAGTCGGGCGCCGGGGCAATCTCATCTTTTACTACAGGGGGAACATTGGGCACCGGAATCAGGCGTGTTCAAGCTGCGGTACTGGCTTTGGTGCTCGGCATTCTCGGGTTCCTTGGAACCCAACCTGCGCTGGCTACCGAAACAGACCCGGTGCCCGCGCCAACAGATTCGCCGAGCCCATCACCGCAGCCATCTTTCCCCGAAATCGTTCTTCCGACGCTCCCGGGCCCGGGTCCAGTGGAACCTGAACCGTTGCCCACCACAGACCCCGTGGTGACGACTCCGGCTCCCGTTGAGCCTCAACCCGTTACGACAGTTCCAGCTCCGGTAGTGCCTCCCGTCAGCGACCCCGTACCGTCGGCGCCCGCTGTCGTGGAGCAGCAGTTGCCAACTACACCGGCCAACGAGTACTACGTGGGAGAAGAACAGCCGGAACTCCCGGTTGAAGAAGCCAGTTCTGCTCCCGCAGCGCCCTCGCCTGCACCGACGCCCCCGCCCTCCAATGCGGCCGAAGCCCCGGTCGTTGCCAGCGCTGATGTAACTGGTCCGCTCAAGGCTGCGCTGGCTCCCGTCGCCGAAAACAACCCCATTGTCCAAGGCTTAACCGTTCTGGTCCTGCTCCTCCTCGGCACAGCATACTTCCGTGCTCTGCGTTCCAAGGGGATTCGCCGACCCCGTCTCAATGACAAGTAGCTTATGAATACCTCCCTCCCCGGGGATAGTGCTGGGACGGACCCAACCTCGGCACCGTTTCGCCTCATGTTGCTCTCGCACTCCTACTGGCCCGAACACAGCCCACCCCAACGCCGGTGGTCTTCCCTGACACGAGAGTTCCAAACTGCCGGTTGGGAAGTTGATGTTGTCACGCCCGTCGCCCACTACCCGAATGGCCGACGTGACTTGCCACGCCGTGAGGCTGGCTATGCGTTCACCACCCAGACCGGGCCGCACGGCGAACGGATCCGGCGCGTTCCTTATCTGCGGCATATGGGCCGATCGGCAGTGGCCCGGCTCATTGATCAGCTGTATTCGGCGATCATGTCCGTGCCGTCAGGGCTCGCGGGTCCGAAGCCGGATGCGATCATTGCGACTGCGCCCAGTCTTCCGACCTTGGCTGCGGGCTTTGTGCTCTCCCGCCTGCGCCGAGTCCCTCTGATCGTGGAGATGAGGGATGCCTGGCCCGACCTTGCCAGAGATGCGCGCTTGGTCCAGGGCCGGGTCAAGAGCCTGGCGGAACACGCCGTGGAATTCGTCCAGCACAGGGCAGATCTGGTGATTACTGTCACTGAGGGTTTTGCGGAGACGCTGCGGGACCGGGGGGTGCGAAACGTTGCCACCGTGAGCAACGGATTAGACCTGCGAGCAGTGCCGTTCCTTGAACCACCTGCGCTGGAACGCGATGGATTTCATGCTCTCTACCTTGGCAATCATGGCAAGAGCCAAAAACTCGACATTGCAATTCGTGCGAGTGCACTCCTTGGAGAAGGCTTCCATCTGACGTTGGTGGGCCAAGGAACAACCAGACCCCAACTGGTCAAACTGGCGCGGGAGCTCAACGCGCCCGTGACGTTTTTCCCCTCCGTCCACGGATCAGCCGTGCTTGAAAAGTATCGCGATGCTGATACCTGCATTGTCTCGTTGCGCGATGACTGGAAGTCCTTCGAAACCACCATCCCGTCCAAGACGTATGAAGTGCTTGCTGTGGGCCGTCACGTGACAGCGATTGTACGGGGCGAGGCCAAACGAATCATCCTCGACGCAAAGGGCGGCGATGTTGTTGCCGCCAATCCGGAAGCCGTCGCGGAATTGTGGCGTGAGCTCGCACGGGACCGTTCGCGACTGGCTGCTGGTCAAAGCGGACGGGAATGGGTCCAAAAGCACGCGGACTACGCCGAACTGGCCAACCAGTACATGTCCAAAATTGCAAGCCTTGTTGGTCGGGACGCGGTTACGCGGCTCGGGGACGAGGTCTCATGATTCCAGTGCTGAAGAATGTGATTCTGGCAGCCAATACCGTGGCCGAGCACTTGACGGAGGCCCCGTTCGTGCTGGCGCTCCAGGTCTTGAGGCGTCTGCCTTCCACGATTGTGCGTCCGGTGGCCCGGAGTTTGTCGGCGGCCGCACCAGGTTCCAGCCTTCCGGTCTTCATGTTCGCCAGTCACGCCGCTGGGGACGAGGCCGCTTTGGTTCGTCGGTTTAAGAACGCCCTGGACCGACCGGGATCCCCGGACCATTATCGGAAGGCGGCCGAAGTCGCATTGGCCGCAGGACAGGCCGGATGGGCTGATGCGTTCTTGGCAAACGCGAAGGCAAGCAAGCACTTCCCGGCGACTTCAGCGCGTCGTCAGTGGTATGACGGTGACATGGAGGGCGCCGTCGCGCTCCTGGAAAGCGAAAGCAAGACCCACGCCAAACTACGTGTGAGGCTTGAATCCGAGCTGCGGGTTTTCCAAGGCTGGCGACCCTCGCTGGGCAAGGTGGAGATCAAGCCGGAGCCCCGCCGTGTCCTTCACCTGCTGACAAACTCTGTTCCTCACACGGCCAGTGGCTACGCTCGACGCAGCCACTCGATCCTGACGGCACAGCAAGAGGCAGGATGGGAAGCTCTGGCGGTCACCCGCTTGGGGTACCCCGTCCAAATCGGTGTCCTCGCCGCCCAGGGGACGGATGTCGTCGACGGCGTTCCCTACCAGCGTTTACTGCCGGACAATATGGCAAGGACCATGGACCGCAGGCTGCAGCAGCAGGCGGAGGCGCTGCTGCAGGTTGCACGTGAGTTCCGTCCAAGCGTCATCCACACCACAACGCATTTCGTGAACGGCCTTGTGGCCCGCGAAGTTGCCAATGCGCTGGGCATTCCATGGGTCTATGAAGTCCGGGGACAACTTGCTGACACTTGGGCTTCGACCAGGGGACCGGAAGCACGGAACAGCGAACGCTACAGGCTCTTCGTGGAGCGTGAGGCCGAACTCGTGCGGAGCGCCGACATGGTGGTGACCCTTGGCGAGTCCATGAAACAGAACATCCGCGCCGCCGGTGTTCCTGCGGATCGAATACTTATTGCTCCGAACGCGGTAGGTGGGGACTATCTTCGCGAGCCCATGACGCAACGGGACGCACGGCAGTCTGTGGGCCTCGATCCAGAGGGGCTCTATATCGGCACTGTCAGCAGCCTGGTTGATTACGAGGGACTCGATGACCTCGTCACAGCATTTGCGCTGCTTGCGCCACGGGTGCCAGAGTTGAGGCTGGTTGTAGTTGGGGACGGGACAGCAGCTCCGGCCCTTCAAGACCAAGTGCGACGGTTGGGACTGTCTGGGCGCACCATTTTCACGGGACGGGTTCCATCGGACCAAGCACGCATCCATCACCAAGCGTTGGACGTTTTTGTTGTGCCCCGAAAGGACCTGGCAGTCACGCGTTCAGTGACACCGCTGAAACCGGTGGAGGCACTGGCTTCTGCCCGGCCGGTTGTTGCCAGCCGCTTGGATGCCTTGCGCGAGATAGTGGACGACGGCGTCAACGGCCGCCTGACCGAAGCGGGAAATCCGTCAGAGTTGGCCGAAACCCTGAGAAGCCTGCTTGAAGACAGCGAGCTTCGGCTTCGACTGGGGGCAGCAGGCAGGCAGGACGTGCTGGCCACGAGAACGTGGAAGGCGAACGCGGAAGCTTACGTTCGGGCATACGAGACTTTGGCGACTAACTATATGAGGAGGGCCAGCTGATGTCGGCGAAAAAGACCAAGCTTCCGCCGCCGGCGGCAATTCAGCGTATGTCCGTGGATATTCGCAAGCTGTCCCGTGTTGGATCGCGGCCCGGTTTCCTGGACTACCTGGTTCAGCTGTGGGATTATCGGCAGTTCATTTTTTACGACGCTCGGGCGCGGGTGCAGAGCGGCACGCGCAAGGATCGCCTGGGAAGCGCATGGCTGCTCCTCAATCCGGTTTTCAACGGTTTGACGTACTACGTTATTTTCGGCTTGTTGCTACAGACAAGCCATGGGATCGAAAACTTCATCGGCTACCTGGTGATCGGTGTGTTCCTGTTCCACTACAGTGCAGGTGCCATCACTTCGGGGGCACGCTCCATCCGAAACGGTAAGTCCGTGGTCCAGGCGTTCAATTTTCCCCGGGCTGCACTGCCACTTGGTGCCAATATCCGTGAAATGCTTTCCGCGGTGCCTTTGATCCTTGGGATGCTGTTGTTGATCGTCATCGTTCCTCCAGCGGAGAACATCAGCCTGCTTTGGTTCCTGCTGGTACCTGCGATTCTCCTTCAGGGAATTTTCAACCTGGGAATTGGCATGATCTTGGCCAGGATCATCTCCAGGGTCCACGATGTGACGCATCTCCTGCCGTTCTTTATTCGGGCGTGGATGTATGGGTCGGCGGTCTTTTATTCGTATGAACGGTTCGTTAAGGATCCGACCTTGATTGCCATCTTGAAATTCAATCCTCTTTACAACGTCATCGACATAGCGCGCAGCTGCCTGCTTTATGACCGAGTGCCCTCCTGGGAGTCATGGGCCACGTTGGGGGTCGTAGCTCTCGGTGCACTGTTGGTTGGCTTCATCTTCTTCTGGCAAGGGGAGGAGACTTATGGGCGCGATTGATACCGCAACATTCCTGGACGGACCCCCGTGCGTGGTGATCGATAAAGTGCGGATGACTTACAGGGTGCCGACTTCGGAGGGCAAAACCCCTAATGGCAGGGGCCTGCGTAACCGGGTCCGGCAGATCTTCGAGCGGCCCAACCTTGTGACCGTTAGTGCCCTTAAGGAAATCTCGCTCGTGGTGGAACGTGGCGAATCGGTGGGTATCATCGGCCGAAACGGTTCCGGCAAGAGCACCATCATGAAACTCATCAGCGGCCAGGTAGCGCCGACGCAAGGGGCTGTATATGCCTCGAGTACGCCCGTGTTGCTGGGCGTTAACGCGGCCTTGGTGCCGGAGCTCTCAGGCGACCAAAACGTGGTCCTGGGCTGTCTCGCCATGGGCATGAGCATGGAGGAGATAGACGCGCAGTTCGCCAACATTGTCACTGTATCTGGGCTTGATTCGGCCATCTATCTCCCTATGAAGTCCTATTCCTCCGGAATGGCTTCACGGCTCCGGTTTGCGATTGCCGCAGCAGTGAATCCAGAGATCCTTTTGGTGGACGAAGCGCTGAACACAGGCGATGCCCAGTTCAACAACCGGAGCAAGGCACGCATGGATGAACTGCGGGCCCAGGCCGGTTGTGTATTCATTGTCAGCCACGGCCTGGACACTATCCGCGATATGTGCAGCCGGGCGATCTGGCTGGACAAGGGCGAACTCATAATGGATGGACTGCCGGACGAGACAGCTGCTGTTTACAAGGACTTTTCGTCGAATCTTTCCCGCGGCAACAATTTGACAGCATCGCGGATCAAGGATGAAGCACGGGCAAATCTTGTTGCCACACGTGTGTTGGAGCGGGCCAGTGGGCGCCGCATGGAAGGGCGTTGAGTTTCTTTGATCGATAGCATCCGTAAGGCCGTTTGGCACTTCAGGCAGGGGGGTGCCGCCCAGGTCCTGGAGTGGCGGAGAAGGCAAAAAATCGAAAGACGCCTCAACGGAGGCAGCGGCAGGGGTGCGTCCCCGGCCCGCTCCGGGGGAAATGGAGCTCCCCCTGTCTTTGCACCCCACCGGGTTCCGGACAGAGGTCCGCGGCGGGACGATCTGACCGTTGGCGTCATTCTGGACGATTTCTCGATCGCGTCGTTCTCGTTTGAATGGAACCTGCTGCAGTTGCGGAAGGACACGTGGCGTCAGCAGCTCGAAGTGACCAATATCGACTTCCTTTTCGTGGAGTCTGCCTGGAGCGGAAACCAAGGCTCCTGGAAGTACCAGCTCATGGGAACCTCCGGCCCCAAACAGGACTTCCTGGACCTCATGGCTTGGTGCCGTGACCAAGGAATCCCGACGGTATTCTGGAACAAGGAAGACCCGCCCCATTACGACGACTTTCTTCCGGCTGCCCGGGAGTTCGATGTCGTCTTCACCAGCGACTCAGACCGCATTCCGTCCTACCGCGAGGACCTGGGGCATGACCGCGTGGCGGCGCTCCCCTTTGGTGCACAACCGGCCATTCACAATCCCATCCGGGTGGGTCAGGGGCACCACGCACGCGGGGTCGCATTTGCAGGTATGTATTTTGCTCACAAGTATCCCGAACGCCGGCAACAAATGGATGTACTGCTGTCTGCGGCACGCGATGCCTCGGCACAGTCGGGACCGAAACTAGAAATCTTTTCCCGCCAATTGGGCGGCGATTCGAACTACCAGTTTCCGGTGCCGTTCAACGAACATGTGGTCGGCACCCTTGACTATGCCAAGATGTTGACCGCATACCGGGCCTACAAAGTGTTCCTCAATGTCAACTCCGTGGTGGATTCTCCCAGCATGTGCGCCCGGAGGATATTCGAGATTACCGCCTCTGGCACGCCTGTAGTTTCAACTCCCAGTGCAGCAATCAGCCATTTTTTTGATGCGGATCAGGTTTTCGTTGCCGGCTCGCGCCAGCAGGCAGAGAGCCAGATCCGTATGCTCGCCCGTAGCTCGGAACTCAATGACAGGGTGGTCCACCGCGGGCAGAGGCGGATCTGGAGCGAACACACGTACGCCCACCGCGCCGAGTCCGTGGTGGCCTCGGTTCTCCCTGACCGTGTCCAGCCGCTTGAGGTGCCCACCGTCAGCGCGCTGGTCCCCACAATCCGTCCGCATCAACTGGAACATGTCTTCTCGACGGTTGGCAGCCAAGCAGATGTCGATGTGGAACTGGTCCTGCTGACACATGGCTTTGAGGTGCCGGAAAGCGAAGTGAATGAACTCGCAGCGAAGCACGGAGTAAGCCGCTTCACGTTGTTGACAGCGTCCAGGGATGTCACCCTCGGTGAGTGCCTCAATTTGTGCGTTGCCGCATCAACGAGTGAAGTCCTGACCAAGATGGACGACGACGACTACTACGGTCCAAGGTATTTGGTGGACCTCCTGTATGCCCTCGACTATTCGAAGGCGGATGTTGTCGGCAAGCAAGCACATTACATGTACTTTGCGGCGACCAACGCGACCATGCTGAGGATTCCGCATATGGAACACCGCGCAACGCGGTTTGTTATGGGTCCCACCATAACCGCTCGCCGGGAAGTATTCGAAGCACATCCTTTCGAAGCGCTGAACAGGGGAGAGGACACTGCCTTCCTCAGGGCCGTTTCCACTGCAGGCGGTTCGATCTACTCGGGAGACCGATTCAATTTTTGCCAGTACCGAAAAGGTGACGGACACACTTGGGATGTCTCTGACGAGGAGCTGGCCGCTACTGGCGAAATAAAATTCTTTGGGGACCCCAAAGAACACATCACTGTTTAACTAAAAGGGGAAAATAATGACAAGCATCAAGACTGTGGCCGTTATCGGCCTTGGGTACATCGGTTTGCCGACTGCGGCGATCCTTGCCACCAACGGCATTGACGTTGTGGGCGTCGACGTAAACCAAAACACCGTTGACGCCGTGAACCGCGGAGAAGTTCCTTTTGTGGAGCCTGATCTCGGAGTGCACGTTGCCGGCGCCGTGAGCCAGGGACACCTGCGCGCCACAACCGAAACTCCCGCGGCAGAGGCCTACATCGTCGCTGTCCCAACCCCGTTCCGTGCGGACCACTCGGCAGACCTGAGCTACATCGAAGCCGCCGCGCGTGGTATCGCACCCCAGTTGAAGGGTGACGAACTGGTCATCCTTGAGTCCACCTCGCCGCCGCGCGCAACCCGTCACCTGGCCGACTACATCCTGGCCCTCCGCCCCGACCTGTCGGTTGACGGCGCCAACGGGGCACCCGTTATCCATTTCGCCCACTGCCCGGAGCGAGTTCTCCCTGGCCGCGTCATGATCGAACTTGTCACGAACGACCGCATCGTTGGCGGCGTGACGCCGATTGCTGCTGAACTGGCCAAGGACCTGTATGCAGTGTTCTGCCAGGGTGAAATCCTCGTTACGGACGATGTTACGGCCGAGATGGCAAAGCTGGTGGAGAACTCCTACCGTGATGTCAACATCGCCTTTGCCAACGAGCTGTCTATCATCAGCGACAAGCTCGGGATTGACGTGTGGGAACTGATCCGGCTCGCCAACCACCACCCGCGTGTCAACATCCTGCAGCCGGGCCCCGGCGTAGGCGGACACTGCATCGCCGTGGACCCGTGGTTCATCGTGGCCGCTGCTCCGGAGGAGGCCCAGCTCATTCGTCAGGCCCGAGTGACCAACGACTCCAAGCCGGAATGGGTTGTGGCAAAGGCTCGCAAGGCCGCCGAAGAAGCCGGCGCTACACCCGTCATTGCTACGCTGGGTCTGGCCTTCAAAGCGAACATCGATGACCTCCGTGAGTCGCCGTCAATCGGCATCGCCGCTGACCTCGCCGAACAACTCCCCACTGCCAAACTCCTTGTTGTGGAACCTCACGTGGAGGTCCTCCCGGCTGCCCTTCGTGACCGGGCGAACGTCCAACTCGTGGCCACCGAGGAGGCTATCGCCAAGGCGGACGTCATTGTGGTCCTGGTGGACCATGACGAATTCAAGGCCATCTCTCCTGCGGCCTACGCGGGCAAGACTGTGATTGACTCCCGGGGTATCTGGGGTCCTGACGCAGTTGCAGAGACGGCCGCTGCAGTCCCCGTCGCAAACTAACAGCACATCGGCTACCACAGAGGAAGATTCACTACTTTCATGGACCATAAGATCCCGGATATTGAGCAGGTCCGGCATGGCATCAGCCTCGCGGCCCTGGCCCACGATGCCCAGATCACGAAGCTCCAGGCTGAGCTGCGCGACGCGTATCAGCAGGAAGTCGAGATGGCCTCTGTGGTAGCCGAAAGGCGGCAGTTCAGCCAGGAACTGTTCACAGCCCGCCTCAAGCTGGACATGTATCGCCAGAAATTTGCCACCAGTGAGGCGGAACTGACCAGCGCACGAAAGCTGCTGGCTGAGCGCGATGAACAGGTGAACGATCTCTCGCGCACCCTGGCAGACGCGCAGAAGAAGCTCAGTGCGCTGTCCGAGTCCATGTTGGGCGCACTGCAACTGAAGTATTGGCGCCGACGCCGGCGCCTCGGACGGGGGAAGTCCTAATGGGGGAACCGGTGAATCGTCAGAAAGATCGCCTCTGGCGCGCCAAAAAGCGGCTGGAAGAGCTGGAATATTGCCATACGGCAGCAGATTCACGGCAGGGCTTCTACAGTTCAAGCTATTATGTGGATTCTGTGCTGGCAGGCAACCCTGTCATGCCCTCCACAACAAAAAAGAAGTACTTGGCCCGCCGAAGTGCGTCGCATCTCCAAAGCTACATCGAGGACCTTCGTCCCATGCTGGATGCTGTCCCGGAGTCCTTGGGCTCGAGGAGCCTCCGCGCGCATCCGGTTGACGTAGCAATCATCGCGGACGAATTCCTCTACAAGAGCTTCGACTCAACGGCGCGTCTTGCCTACGTGACCCCGAAAAATTACCAGGAAGTGGCCCACAGGGCCGGGCTGTTGCTGATTGCAAGCACGTGGCGGGGACTCGGCGGTGAATGGAAGGGGCTCGCCACACCGGAATCGAAAAAGCGGAAGTTTTTGCTCGAAGAGGTCGTCCCCTACTTCAGGGCCAACGGCATGCCCGTTGCTTTCTATTCAAAAGAGGATCCGCCGAACTACAGCCAATTCCTCAGCATCGCCCAGTCCGCCGACCATGTTTTCACCTGCGCCGCGGAAAGCGTTGCAGATTATGCGCGGGATTGCCCTGATGCTGATTCGATCCGCGTTCTGAGTTTCGGGGTCAACCCCCACCACCATTCACCAGTCTTCTCACGCAGGCACCGACTCCCCGATGTCCTCTTCGCCGGTTCGTGGCATACCCAGCGGTATCAGCAACGCAGGTCCGCTGCGAAGAACATCTTCGACGGCGTCCTTGAATCATCACGGAACCTCGTGATCATCGACCGAAACTGGTCTTTGGAGAACAGCCGCTACTTCTTTCCGGAAGAGTACCTACCGAATGTCGTGCCAAGCATCCAGCACGATCTGCTTTTGAAGCTCCAGCGGATGTCCGACTTCAATATCAACCTGAATTCGGTCATTTCCAGTTCTTCCATGTATGCGAACAGGGTGGTCGAGCTGCAAGCCATGGGGTCCATGGTGTTGTCGAACTACAACTTGGGGGTCAACAACAGGTTTCCCAACGTTCTCACTGCCCAGACGAGTGAGGATGTGCGCGCCACTCTCGACGGAATGTCGAAGAGGGACTTGTACGGAGTCCAGATGGAGGGTCTGCGCCGCGCTTTCTCGGACCACCTTGCGCACGACCGGATGGCCGAGATTCTTCAGACTGCGGGGGTGATGGGCGCGGCCTCTGCAATTCGCGTGTGCGCGGTCCTCGATTCACACTCGGCGGCGCTCGAGGAGACCGTACAGCGGCAGACACTCAAGAACGTGGAGATCCTGACTCAACAGGAATTGCAGGCACGACGCCCTGAATTTGACGTCACGGTCCCCCTCTCGGATCGGTTCACCTATGCACCTACATATCTTGAGGATTTGGTCAACGGCTTCAAATACGCAGACGTCGATTTCGTGATGAAGTCAGTGCAGCAGGCGGGCGTGCCTGGCCTGGTTCCCGAGCATGAGACTTTCTCCACGATGCCCGATCCTTCAGTGGGAGCCGTATGGCTCGACTCTGATGCCGGCGACGCCTATATGGAGGGTGCGCTGATAGAGGGCAACGGGTATGCGCTTGATCCCTTGGGGATAGCCCGACGTGAAGATTCGCTGACGCTGGCGGATACTGAAACGCTGCCACAACCCGAAGTAGTGCTTTCCGTCGTCGTACCGGTGCATAACAACGGCCCATTCCTCCTCAACAAGTGCGTTAGATCCTTGGAGCGGTCTTCGATCTTTTCCCGGATGGAGGTCATCCTGGTTGACGACGGCTCCACTGACCTTCGGACTCAGCAGATACTTGACGAGCTGGCGGAACGCCATAGCCAAATCACAGTTTTCCGGTTTGGGGATACCGGCTCGGGGAGTGCGTCCAGGCCAAGGAACAAGGGCCTGGAACTCGCAACGGCACCTTGGGTGACCTACCTGGATCCGGACAACGAAGCGATCTGCGATGGTTACGCCAAGCTTGTGCGACTTGCTGAGGACGGATCGCTGGATATGGCCGTTGGCGACATGATCAGGTATTCGGACGGCATCAGGACCTTCCGCAATTCACGGAAGCTCAGTCAAAAAATGAATGTCACGCCTGAACGGGCACAAGAATCGTCCGACAGTCTCCTGACGCGCCTGGACTTTTATCCCATGAGCATTCAAGCCGCTGTCATGAACACTGCTTGGTTGAAGGACCAGGGCCTGGAGCAGCCGGTAGGCGCGCTCGGCCAGGACTCGTTCTTCTTCCAACAGATGGTTCACTATGCACGCAAGATCGATGTGCTGGAAGTACCCATCCACATCTACTACGGTGCGGTGCAGAATTCCGTGGTGAACTCGCTTGGCCCTCGGTTCTTCCGGAAGTACCTCCCACTCGAGGCGGCCAGGGCTGCCTGGCTTGAGGAAGTGGGGCTGATGGCAGACTACAAAGCGACGCGCGCCCAAACCTATATGAAGCATTGGTTCGTCCGGAAACTGAAGCTGGTCCCAGAGTCGGACGTCGCAGAATGCGTTGAGCTCATCCAGCAGTTGGGGCGCCTCTACGAGCCGATAACGTGGGAGGACGCGGAAGTCGTGGCAATAATGGCCGGCGACACCTCGCTGCTCCACAGTGAGCCGGCCAACGTGCCGCTGGGCACTAACTGATCCGGTTAAAGCTGAATCTGTTCGTAAAGACCTGGTGGCGGGTTCTGTCCGCCGCCAAGCAGAGCGACCAAACGCCCTCGCGCGTACCGTCTTCGACGGAACGCCATCCCCGTAGGGGCTCTTCGGACTCGCGCGTGGCGCCTTGGACCTGGAGGCCGTTATCCGGCTCCAGTTCAAGGCTCCATTCGCCCCCCGGCAATATCCAGGAAGGGCCCATGCCTCGGGATTCCTTTGTGAATTCAAGCGCACCGGCGATGTTGTACCAGACCTGAAAGTCACGCTTGACCGTATCCATGGACTGGACGTCATCGGTGACCGTTAGACTCACTCCTGGCACCAGCTCGATGGTGCGGCGGTGGATCCATCCTCCATGGTCCATGGTGCCGCGCAGGACAAACAGGCCCTCCTTTTGCTCACACCTGTCCAGTCCGGATCCTGGAGCAGTTCGACGGCGGTCGTGGTTCTGGTGGTTGGCGGCGACGGTGTTGTGGGCCGGCGTGGACTCGACGTACTGCCGGAAAGGATCGGCATAATAGAAGCCCTCGGCGCGCAACGGTGAATCTGTGGGCAACTGGGCGCCGTAGCCATAGCGGCCGCCCTCGACCAGTATTTCCTGGCCGTGGTCGTACCAAACGAAATTTAGATCGTCGGCATGTTTATGTGCGCGGCCATGAAAAGCTGCAGTGAAGGCGAGGTAGGTGGCTTCGGACTTTGGACCCCGCCCTTGGGGCTGGGGCGACCTGACGAAGGCGTAACCTGTTTCCGGAAACACACCGAGCTCATCCGGGTTGGCTTTTCCAGTGGAACCACCTGACATCAGGAAGTTCGTTTCAGGGCTGAGGGTAGGAGGATGGCTTGCGCCAACCATTTGCACTTGAGGGGTGTCGCCCAGAGGGACGAGCGAACCGTTCGGCTGGATCATCCAGCCAAGCAGATCTGCAGCTTTCCTAAGACGACCGGTCAGTTCCGAATCCGCTATGAGGCCGTTGTCTACGGCCAGCTGGAACGAGTACATGAGCATCCGGTGGTATTCAGGGGAGTGCTCGCTATGACCGCCATCGGTAAGGAACTGGGTGCGGATCATGATGGCCAGGCGGTCGCGTCCTTCCTCCGCCATTCCCAGCATCCCCGGCACGGCCTCGAGGGTCCTGCCCAGTACCGTCTGTCCGATCGCTACAAAGTAGCCGTGGTTGGTGCGGGGGTTGAATGAGCTGTCCAACGCGAACTCGCCCCTGTGCCGGTCCACGGCATGGAGGAGCGAACGGAAATCCGTGTCGGTTATGCCGTTCCTGGCACCCAGATAGATAAGACCTGCCAGGCGAAGGGCACGTTGACCGAGGGCCATGTTGTACCAAACGATGGCGTTGGTTGTCTCCTGCTCGCAATACCTCTCAGACCAGGAGACGGCACGGTCAAGGCACCATTGCAGGTACTCCCGTTCACCCGTCCGAATGAATTCCTGGATGGGTTTGTCCATGAACTTCCAGCCGTGCAGTTGGGAACCCCAACTCCTGTCTTCTGCACAGAGGGCGTCCCAAGCGAGTGGCAAGGAGAGGTCCAGCCTGTCGTAGTCGCCGGCCTTCCATCCGTCCCTGGTGACCACCTCAGCGGAATCACTTACCAGGCTGTCAAACCACACACCGCTGGACAAGTCCGGCCGGTGGCTGGCAACGATCCATTGCCGGAGCGTTTCAAGGTCACCGTCCGCCAAATGCTGGAACAGGGCGTCAGACGCGGATTGCATTCGCAGCGAGGTTTGCATACTCGTGATTGTAGACAGCGGCGTTGGCTTCCCACGAACGGCTTTCACGGACCCATGCTGCGCCGTCCGCGGACATCTGGCTACGCGTTTCCGGGTGGGACACCAGGTCCGCAAGCACATCCGCCAGCGAGGTGCTGTTTCCGGCTTGGAAGAGCGCAGCGGAGCCGCTGGCTTCGGCAATTTCTTTCAGTGCATCGACATTTGACATGACAATGGCACGTCCTGTGGCAAAGGCTTCGAACGGCTTGAGCGGCGTTACGAGCTGGCAAACTGCGGCCGCCGTGCGAGGCACAACGAAGATGTCGATGAGACCGTAGTAGTCCAGGATGTCGTCGTGGGGAACACGCCCGGTGAAGAGGGCGTCATCGAGTCCCAGAGACTTGGCTGTGTCCTTGAGGGAGTCCAGGACTGGCCCGTCACCTACCACGAGAAGCCGTACCGGAACGTCCAGGCGTTGGCGCAATTGGCTGAACGCCTCGATAAGTACTGGTACACCCTCGTACTCGACCAAGGAGGAGATGTATCCAATGACGATCTCGTCACTTTGGATACCGAGCTTGGCAGCCAAACCGGCGTTGCGCGTTTGAATCGGGAACTGCTCGCCACTGACTGCGTTCGGCACTACGGACGTTTTGTCCTCAGGGCAGCCTTCCGCTGTGATGCGGCGCTTCATGACCTCGGCGAGGGTGAAGACATGGTCCGCGGCATCCCTGCAGTCATGCTCGCGCTCCCGACGCCATGCGTAGGTGTCCGGGCTGCCCCAGCGTTCGCTGAACGCCTCGATGTCTTCGATGCCGTTCGCCTGAGCCATGCGGGAGAGCCAGGATTCTTCCCAGAAGCCGCGGGATTCGTAGATCACAGGGATTCCGAAGTAGTCACCGACTGCCCTCGCGGACAGGGCGTTGAAGAAGTCCGAATGCGCGTGCAGCACAGCAGGGCGTACCTCGGCCACCACCCGTGCGAGTTCCTCAACGTTGGAACTGAGCCAGGTTGTCAAAGCCGTGTTCACGCGAATGGGACCGGTGGGCATGTGGTAGGAGACGCCATCGAGATCTACATGTGCGGCCGCATCATTGTTCACGGCATCGCCCACTTGATTGCACACGTGCACTTCCAAACCTGACTTGATTTGTGCCAAGGCCGTGTAGTGCGTCCGCAGCGTATAGCCGGACTGCGTGGTTGGCAGAACCTTTCCCACTACGTGGAGGACACGGTTCGGGGTGGGCTCGAAGAGTTCAAAGGGTCCCAGTACCTGCGGCTTGAAAGTGCCTGAGTAGATTTTGACTTCTTCATCCCGCAGTTCGATGGCACTGGCCAACTTTTCATTGGGATTCCTGTCAAACACCACCCGCAGTACGTTCTGGCTCTTAATGGTGTAACCGAGCTTGCGCAATTCATTGGCAAGGCCGCGAAGAGCAGCAGTATTGATCTTCTCGAAAAGGGACTGATCGTCCAGCATCTCGTAGACAGCAAGTGGTCTGGTGTTGTACTGGGCCTCTGCAAGTTTCTTGAGTTCAGAGGCAGTGAAGGAGCCCCAGTTGTCGCCGTCAATCGCCGCGAGCTCGAACTGCCGGAGCAGGTGGCGCTTTTCCAGTTTCCTGACTTTTTCTTCGTGGTCAGACTTGAGGTCTTCGACGAGTTTCAGGAGGCGTTCACGTTCGGCCTCTGCTTCCGCATCGTCGTCTTCAGCGTTCGGTGCGGACGCCGTTGACTGCGAGTTCTGGAACAGTTCGGACAGCTGCTCTGTAGAAGCATCCTGGGTCTCTTTCAGCTCCGTCAATTGCCGTTGCAAAGTCAGCATGTACTTCTTGATCGAAGCCTGTGACTCGCGTTGCAGACGCCGGTTTTCCTTCATCCTCGCTATGAAGGTGGTGGCTGCAATGCTCGAGGCCACGATTCCCACCACATACAAGATAATGATGCTTACGGCGTTCGCAGACGAATCCGCATGTGGCAACAACGCCAAGAGGGAGCCGATGAAAACGGCGCCTACACCCGCCACAGCGGAAAGGCCAATAGCTTTATCGGAACTGAGTGTTCTTTTAGTCTGCAACTTTTTTCCTAGTCAACAAGAATCTGGTCAGTGTGATGTGTTGCATTAACTGCTGCATGAACTTGCACTTGCCTGGAAGCGGTCCAGGGCTGCGGTACGGAACTGGGCATACAGTTCAGCGGTTGCGGCCACGTGGCCGGCACCCCACTCGACTTCCACAAACTCGATCCGGTCTTTTTGCCCGCTGTGTTCGGAATCCAGCATTAGCCGGAATGGATCACGATGCTTCGAGACGTGATGCGTGTCACCGAGGTTCTGAACGTACAGAACCCTGGGAAGGTCGTTGAGCATGGCGTACGTCTCCACCACGGAAGTGGAGAGTCTGAACGACCGTGCCTCTTCTGTGCTGGCGTCGGATTTCAAGCACGTGGACAAGGCCACGTCGGCGCTCGTCCGGAAGTATTCCTTGACGTCTGTTTGAGGGTTGAACACCAAAGCCACTGAATCCGGCAGATAGGCCGCGACTTGAAGCGCAGTGAATCCGCCACCGGAACTACCGGACAGCAGAATGCGCTTGGCTCCGGTTTCGTGCTGCAGTTTGCGAATGCACTCGGCCATGAAGCGATGGACGTTGGTACTGCCGTCTCCGAGGTACCACGACAGAGTCATGTTCTTGTTGAGGTCCAGTGCCGGATCTTGGAAAACAGCGTAATTCCCTCCTTCCATGAGCTCGGAAGTGAGCCCTTGGAAAAATGGCAGCGTGGTCTTGGTCCTGTTGATTGCCCCGTGGAATCTGACGGACAACAGATCGGAATCTCCTCGACCCACGGCGAAGGGCAGTACCAAGCCCCCCAAGTTGGCAGAGTAGATCTTCGACGTTTCGCCGTGCCCGAATCCGATCTCTTCCGGAGTGCGGATTGTCCGGATTTGGCGTCCGTAGGTCTTGGAGCGAAGGTCTAGCCCGTCCCAGGCAACAAGTGGCTCCCGCATGACGCCAAGTGCGCTGTTGTTCAGGCCGATGACTTCGGTGAGGTCATTGGAGAGGAGGTCGACGATGCCGGTCCGCAACCCTTGATCGTCGCCCGAGCCGTCGATTGCGTCGAGGACGAGATCCAACAGAATGCTCAACGCCTCAAGACGGGCTTTTCGAACATCAGGCTGATGGGTTATCCAGGACTTGAGCGACCCCCAGTACCTGGTGCTGAAGGTGCCGTTGGCTGGTTTGGGGGCTGACCACTGAACTTCCGCCTCTCGGCAAAGCTCCATGGTCTTGAGCCAGGCCGACCTGATGTCCTCCAGTTCGGAGGAATTGCTGCCGTCCTCACCTAGGGTTACAGATACGCGCTCTTCCTCGACGGCCAAGTTGAACTGGTACCGCCCTGACATGACACTCAGTGCCATGCGGCCGCCGGTAGCATCGAGTTTCTTGACGGAGAAGCTTCCCGATTGGGGGGCGGCAAGAATAGTGATGAATCTGAACCTCTGCCCGGACTGCGTTGCAGAGACTACGGTGCCCGGGGTTTTCTCCATCCACTTCCTGGCCATCCAGCCATCGAAGGGTTCCTCCGAACCCTTGATCGTTGAAATGGCGGGAAGGTTGCCTTTCCAGAGGATGAACGACTGTTTGCCTTCTCGTTCCAACCGGATGCCTCCGGGAATCTCTTCCAACGCCGTCTCGGCATCAAGGTGCCAGCGCTGCTTGGCCGTCACATCCTCCGTGCTGAAAACGTTGTCAACAACGACGAAGAAGTCGCCTCCACGGCAGTAGATGACACGCCTCTTCAGCGTGACGCCCTCGTAGCCGGAATCAGTGAACGTGAAGTCATCGATTTCATCGCTGGTTGAGGACCGCGTCAGCACAACTTTGGACTTGGGGTTGTAGGCCTTGCCCTCGATATCCACCACGTTGTGGCCCAGACGGGACAAGCAGAACTCGCGCATTGCGTCTTTTTTGTAGGCGTACTTTCCAGCATCTACCAACCAGGGCTGCCCATTTGAGTGCAGCGTCAGGGACGCCCCATCCTGGTGACCATGAACCCGGTCTGCCTTACCGAAGGAAAGGGAATAGAACGTTTCCTTGTCGAAAGCCCGTTCGTGGTCACCCCATCCGCTCCGGCCGAAAACATAGCCTTGGTTGTAGATCTTTGTAAGCTCCGCAGGGGGTTGGCCAGTGGCACCCTCGGACTTGACGTAGTCGAGCTCAGGTGAGGACAGGGCGCCAGGAGTGGTGGCTTCGGTGTCGCCGATAAGTTCAAACGTGCCGTCGGGCTTGGTGGCGTGGGCGAGCTCCAAGTAGGCAAGCTCCAGCCTGGCCGCGGATTCGGGCCTCTGGATACCTTCTGCGTCGAGTCGCTTGAATGCTTGTTCCCACCACAAAAGGTTGTTCTTGTGGTAGCCGATGGCACCTTCCACATTGACGCCCTGCTCGTCATAGTTTTGTTCGAACAGGGACGCCAGCCTCTCGACGGCCAGTTCCGTCCAGTCCACCTCGCCGAAGACTGAACCGACAACAAACAGGGCTTGATGCTGATGTAAAGCGTGGTTCGAATGACCAAGATGCTTTGCATCGGCAAGCCAAGATCCATGCTCATGGATTGAATCGGCGAGCCACAGGTCCTCGCCCTCGGCAACCAGGGGCAACCCAAACGTCAGTACCATTGCCCGCAGGGCTTCAACCATGTCAGACCATGCGTAGCTGACCAGATTGCCGTCAGCATCCCTCAGTTTCGGATCCATTGGAGGATTGGCACTGATCCAGGATTTGCAGGTCTTCAGCCAGAATTCTCGAGCCACTGGGTCGCCATCCAGCGCTACTCGCCTGACAGGTTCCAGCCAACGCAACATGTGAAGCTGTGCTTGCCAGTTTCTTTGCCCAAACGGGTCGGTCTTCCAGTCGATATCATCTTTGAAGTCCCACGTAGGGTGCGGCCGCATCGTGAGCTTGCCGTTGAGGATTTCGTCAGCCTGCTGGCGGTCCGCGGGCCGTGGCCTGAACATCTCACCGAACGTCTGACGACGGACAGCTTCGAGGTCTACTGTATGCCTGGTCATTCGAATCCTTACGCCAAAGTTGGGCTACCTGCCCCTGCATGGCCACGTCCGGGCATTATCTTAGATGGTCGCCGGTGGCACAGCTTGTCACACGTTGTGCTGTGGAGAGCGCGGACGAAGGGCTACCCACTCTCAATGAACCTGAACGGTCTTGGCTGGTGCTCCAGCCAAGACCGTTCTCGCTAGCTTACGAATTCCGGAATGCGTGAACCCGTTCCGAGAAGTTGCGCTACCGCTGCAACCGTTCGTTCAGCGGCCTTTCCATCACCATAGGGGTTCACGGCATTGGCCATCGCGTCAAACGCATCTTGCTGGTTCAACAGGCGGTCTACTTCCTTAACGATCGTCTCTTCGTCTGTACCGATCAAGGAGACGGTTCCGGCCACGACGGCCTCGGGACGTTCAGTGTTGTCCCGCATTACCAGGACAGGCTTGCCGAGGCTCGGAGCCTCTTCCTGCACTCCACCGGAGTCGGTCAGCACGATGTGGGCCAAGGACAACATGCGGGTGAACTCGCCGTAGGCCAGGGGTTCTGTCACGACAACGTTCGGCTTACCTTCGAGCGCGGGCAGCACGGCCTCACGAACCACGGGATTTTTGTGGGCGGGCAGCACGATAACAAGGTCCGGTTCGGCCTCTGCAATGCGTGCCAAGGCCCGGCCGACGCCGCGCATGGCGTCACCCTGGTTTTCGCGGCGGTGTGTGGTAACCAACAGGATGCGGCGGCCGCTGGCGGCAAGTTCTTCCAGCTGCGGGTCGCTGAACGGAAGTTGCTTGTCGACTGTAGTCAAAAGAGCATCGATCACAGAGTTGCCGGTGACGACAATGTCGTCTTCTGCAATGCCTTCAGCCAGCAGGTTGGCTTTGCTGGTGCTGGTTGGTGCCAAGTGAAGGCTGGCAATCTGGCTGGTGATCTTGCGGTTTGCTTCTTCCGGGAATGGCGAGAAAAGGTCGCCACTGCGCAGGCCGGCTTCCACGTGTACAACTGGAATGCCGTGGTAGAAAGCTGCGATGGCACCGGCGGTGGACGTTGTGGTGTCACCCTGGACGATGACGGCATCCGGCTTCTTTTCGGCGAACAGCTTGTCCAAGCCGTCGATGGTCCGGGTCATGATGGCTGAGAGGGACTGGCGCTGCTGCAGGATATTCAGGTCGTGGTCCGGCTCGATACCGAAGAGTTCGTTGACCTGGTCCAGCATCTCGCGGTGCTGGCCAGTGACCGTTACGACGCAGTCAAAGTCGGTGGATTCTTGGAAGGCGCTGACGATGGGAGCCATCTTGATGGCTTCCGGACGGGTGCCGAAAATCGGCATGACGCTGGGCATGGAGTTCCCCCGAGGCTGGCGATGAGTGACCAGCCGATGCTATCGCACCACCAATCGAGGACCTCAATTGTGTAGTGTCCGGGGTACTGCGTCAGCGGGCAAACATCAAGGTCAGCGCCAGAACCGGAATGGTAATGGAGACGAGGATCACAGCGAGTAAAGCAATCAGGCGCTTCTGCCGAAGGCTGGCCTTGCGGAAGCCGTAGCTTCTGATCGTCAATGGGCTGGACGGTGCGGACGCGGCTGGAGCCGGCACCACGGCGGGGGTGACGGGTGCCGCAGCGCCGGTGGCGAGGGTGGCCGGAGCCACCTTCCTGGGTCTGTCAGGACTTCCATATCCGGCGATGGATGAGATCCGCACCTCGGCCCTGAACCGGCGCTTGCGCAAGTGTCGCGGCGCAGGCGAAAGGGCCGCCTTTTGGCGGACTGGGTCCGTCACGTTTCACTCCTCGCTGCGTCCAGATGAAGCATGGCCACAACCAATTCTTGCACTGGAGTGGGCTCTTGCGACATTTTTGGCCCACCGTAACGTTACGCAAAGCTTTCAGCTTCCCGGTAGCGACGCGCAGGAAGGCGGACACGGAACCCGCGGCCGCCCTCCTGTGCGTTCAGCTAGCCGCGGTCTGAATACAGCGCATCGTTCTTCTGTCCGGAGCCGTTGGTCACATCAATGAAGTAGTTCTTTCCGGACCCAAGCGAGGTGGCTCCGAGCTTGGCCACAACGGATTCCAAGCGAGGATTAATGCCCAGCTGCTGCCCATATGTCGAGTTGTAGCTGGACGCCGCTACAGTTTTGTCGAAGACACGGCCGGCCGTGTCGGTCCACTTCACCTGGACTGTGCCGCCACTCAGGTTTTGTCCGGTGACGAGTACGTCTCCATTTCCGTAGAAGATTGAGTCGGTGATCACGGGAGTCATGCTGCTGGCCTTCAGCCGATCTAGCATAGGCGCCCAAGTCCCCGAGCAGGTGAAGTAGGGGTCCCACATGAAGGAGATGACCTTTACAGGGGCATTGCCCAGTTGCTGCAACTGTTTGTCCATCCGGGACTTGGTTGTTTGCCCGCGGAGGCTGTTGTCACAAGGGTTTTGCGACGTTGACGGAGCCATGCCTTCCAAATTGGCCCACAACTCCGCTCCGGTGCCATCAACTCCTTCGGCCAGCGCTGCGAAGTAGTCGCGGGTGGGGGCGATGTACTTACTGCCCCAGGAGCCGCTACCGACGATCGATGCCGCATACTGGTCCACGCTGTTTCCGCTTTCGCTGCCGAAGAAAGAGCCGCCTTTGCCTGTTCCCATGCCGTCCTGAACGGCGATGGAAAGATGTACATTGCCTGCGGTGTCAGCGATGTTCTCCACTGCGTTCCGTGCTTGGTCCACAGTGACGCGTCCGGAGAAGGCTGCCCGGGAGTCGATGTACGGGCTGACAAGGGCTGAACGACTCGGCTGGTATTGGGCGATCCGCGAATTCTGAATTCGATAGACGGTGAGGACGGCGTCCCAAACGGCGCCGTCGCTGAGCGGCATTTCAGTGTGATGATAGAAACCAGCCAGGCCGGGAACGTTATTAACTTTCCCTTGGTAGAGCAGGAAACGCGCCGTGAAAAGTGAGAACGTGGCTTGGTAGGAAAGATCCGGGAGGTACGTAAGGTCCGTCCGCTTTACCGGAGCCGGCAGGCCGGCGTAATACTTCATTCCCAGGCTCGTGGCGGCCTTGCCCAGCGAAACCGAGATGGAAGAGGTTGTGCCGTTGATGACCACAACGTCGTATTTTCCGCTCGGGGATGTGCACCCACTTCCCTCCGCAGGCAATACCAGGATGGTGTAGACGGTGCTGCCGCTGGTGACGGTTTTGTCGCGTGCACACAGCAGCGCCGGCGAACCCCAGGCGCTTCCATCAGAGTAGGTAAAGTACCTGTTCACTGTGACACCAGAGGCTGCGGCCTTTGCACAGTTAACCCCTGAGATAACGCAGGCGGCCGGAATTGAAGACAATGTGGCGGGTTTCAAGAGGGAACCAAAGGTGATGACGGTATCTCCGCCTACGGATTTAATGTCTGTAAGCTTTTTGGTGTTTGTGGCGTCACTCGTGCTGCCGTAGATGAAGTAGCCACTGATGGGAAAAACGGGCGCTGTTGCTGCGTGCGCGGCAGATCCACTAAGGGAACCCGTCAGCAGGCCAAAGGCGGCCAGAATACTGATGAGTAGTAGGCGGGTTCTGGGTGGAACGGTTAGGAGCGTCTCGGCTCTAAATGTTGGCACAACTGATCCTTGGGCTCGTAGGGCTGAGACCTTGGACCTATGGCAAAAGGATGGCTTGCGGCAGCATCAAACTCAATGGTTTGACAGTATTCTTCAAGTAGAAAGAATTTTGTGAGCTGGACGGTTAATAATTGATGGCAAATTTCCGTAAATTGTCAGTGTTGTTACTGATCAAGTCACGGGCTGAAGAAGGTCAGGAATGGCATTCCGGCTGCATCCACACATCAATCAACCCACCGGTCTCAACCACAAACCGATCCAGCCAAGCCCCCGCTGAGAGCTCAGGCTCGGAACCCACCATTTGTACCTCAACTGATGTGCATTGCCGCATCAAAGTGCCCGCCCGCATCAGGTGGTAGTCCGACGTGACCACGGTGACGGACTCCCAACCATGTTTGGCGGCCAGGGAGGCAACCGCATCGGCTTCCCCGCGAGTGTTCAGGGGATCAGGCCGGAAACAGACCAGGTCTGGGTCATCGCCGCCACTTTCGCTGCACAAAGCGTCACCCTCAACGTTGCCGGACAGTCCCGTCGTCGAAACAACCAGAACCGGAATGTCCAGCGATTTCTGTAGGTCCTGCGCGACCGGAAGGCGTTCTCGGCTCATTCCGCCGAGCACCACTATCGCGTCGGTGTGGTGCGGTGTGGCCTGGGGAGGAAGCGCGAAGAACTGGATGGCCAGGAGAATCCACAGGGCGAATGCCGCCACACATGCAATGAGCGACCGCAAAGCGACGCGCGTCATGAAGGCGGTTTTGGTGGGCACGGAGACAGTTTATGGTCCCAATCTGGACGTTCCGGACAAGGTCCCTGCACCAAAGCTGACTACCGCGTATCAACATCCTCAAATACCAGGAAAGTCTGGGTATCCAGCACGCCTACCATTGATTGAAGTTGGTCGAAGATCACACGGCGGAGATGGATGTTGTCAGTAGCCCGCACCAACAGGATGACGTCGAAGTCCCCGCCCACCAACGCGATGTGGTGCACCTCGGGGATGGAGCGAAGCTGTTCCTTCAATTCCCGCCATGAGTGCTGCTGAACCTTCAGGGTCACGTAGGCCGAGGAGCGGAGGCCGGCCTTGATCGGATCCACCAAGGCGGTGAATTTGGTGAGCACCCCTTCGCCGGTCAGGCGAGCCAAGCGGGAATAGGCATGGGCGCGGCTGATGTGCACGTTCTCCGCCACTTGGGTGATGGACATACGGCCGTCCGTGGTGAGTTCGCGAATGATGTCGCGGTCAACACTGTCCAGGGGGACTGCGGTCTGCTCGGCTTCGGTCTCGCTCACAGCAGGCTCCAATTCGTCTACAGCGCCGGTAGTTACCCAGCTCACAATGGCAATTCGTCTCTCAGAATAGCCATATTCAACAAGCTCTTCCATGATTTCCCGCAATGCTGGATACGAAACATCCACCGGGAAGATACTGGAAGCACATAGTGGCTAGAGAAGGACGGACCAATGACGATCCATGCAGACCACTCTGCGCCGGAAACGGCAGCGGAGGACCAGGCTGCTGACGTTCGGAGAAAATTCGGCATCAGCGTAGAGGACTACATGCTGCCCGCCCGTCACCAGATCCAGATGGTGAACCCGGACGGCACCCTCCGCTCAAAGGAGAAGCAGGGCACCGAACCGGGCCATGAATACCCGACACCAGATGATGCGGAACTTCTGAAAGCCTACGAGCGACTGGTCATCGGACGGCGCGTCAATGACCAGAACTCCGCGTTGGTCCGGCAGGGCCGTATGGCCGTCTATCCGTCAAGCCACGGCCAGGAAGCGTGCCAGGTCGCGGCGGCCATGTGCCTTAGTGAAGGGGACTGGCTTTTCCCGACGTATCGAGACGCCGTAGCTGTTATGACCAGGGGCGTTGACCCTGTTGAGGTAATGACCATCTTCCGCGGGGATTGGCATGGCGGCTATGACCCCAAGGAGCACAACGTCGGCATCCAGTGCACACCGTTGACCACACAGTTGTTGCACGCTGTCGGCGTTGCCCACGCTGCGAAGCTTCGCGGCGAAGACACTGTGGTCATGGCCATGTGCGGTGACGGCGCCACCAGCGAAGGTGACTTTCACGAGGCCCTCAACTTCGCAGCTGTCTTCCACCTGCCCGTCATCTTTTTTGTGCAGAACAACAAGTACGCCATCTCCGTACCGCTCAGCCACCAGTCGGTGGCGCCATCCCTCGCGCACAAGGCTGTTGGCTATGGCATGGCAGGGGAGCGCGTTGATGGCAACGATCTTGTAGCCCTGCTCGCTGTCATGGACCGTGCCGTCAAACTTGCCCGGGAAGGTTCGGGTCCCCTGCTGATCGAGGCCCATACCTACCGCATGCAGGCCCACACCAACGCCGACGACGCCACCCGCTACCGCCCGGACAGCGAAGTCGCCGAATGGCAGGCGAAGGATCCGCTGACCCGCATGAAGGAGTACCTCACGGACAAGGGCCTCTTGAGCGAGGAAACGAACGCGAAGATCGCCGATCACGCTGAAGCCGTGGCCACCCAACTCAGGGAAGGGCTGGGCGAGGACGTTCCCGTGGAACCGCAGAACCTGTTCAAATACGTCTTCGCCAAGCAGACCCCGCAGCTGAAAGAGCAGTCTGAACTGCTCGCCGGTGAACTCGCACGTGAGGAAGGCGCAAAATGACCGTCACCACTTCCGTTAACGGCAACGTCAGCGCCGCCACGGCCAGTGCTGCTGCTTCGGCCGCAGCAACCGCAGAAGCCACGGGGCCCCAGTCCATCACTATGGCCAAGGCACTGAACACGGCAATGTCAGATGCCATGCGGGCAGATGACTCGGTGCTGGTCTTCGGCGAAGACGTCGGCATGCTCGGCGGCGTCTTCCGCATCACTGACGGACTCATGGCCGAGTTTGGCGAACAGCGCTGCTTTGATACTCCACTCGCCGAGTCCGGCATCGTGGGAATGGCCGTTGGTATGGCCATCAACGGAATGCGTCCGGTAATCGAGATGCAGTTTGACGCCTTCGCCTACCCGGCCTTCGAACAAATCGTCAGCCACGTGGCCAAGATGCACAACCGCACCAAGGGCAAGCTCAAAATGCCCATGGTCATCCGTGTTCCCTACGCCGGCGGAATTGGGGGAGTGGAGCACCATTGCGATTCCTCTGAGTCGTACTATGCCCACACCGCCGGCCTGAAGGTCTATACCCCCGCGACAGTTGCCGATGGCTACCGCATGCTCCGGGAGGCCATCGACTCCGATGACCCGGTCATGTTCATGGAACCCAAGAAGCTCTACTGGTCGAAGGACCAGGTGGACCTGGCCGCGTTACGCGCAGAGCACGACGCCGGCACCTCCACTGAGGGCCGCGCCGCCGTCGCGCGTCCCGGGAAGGATGCGACGCTCATCGCCTACGGCCCGTCCGTGCCTACCGCGCTCGCAGCCGCAGCGGCTGCCGCGGAAGAAGGCCGTTCCCTCGAGGTCATCGATGTCCGCACCATTGTCCCCTTCGACGACGAAACCGTCTGCGCGTCCGTGCGCAAGACGGGACGCGCCGTCGTGATTGCCGAAGCGCATGGCTTTGCGTCTGTGTCCTCCGAAATTGTGGCACGCGTCCAGGAGCGCGCCTTCCACTACCTGGCTGCACCGATCCGCCGCGTGACAGGCTTCGATGTTCCGTTCCCGTCTCCAAAGTTGGAGCACTACTACTTGCCCAGCGTCGACCGTATCCTCGACGCCGTCGACGACCTTCAATGGGAGGACTGACCATGAGCTCAGATATGCAGGTATTCCTTCTGCCGGACCTGGGGGAAGGCCTCACCGAGGCCGAACTCGTGAACTGGCTCGTCGCCGTCGGCGATGAAATCAAAGTCGACCAGCCCATCGCCGAAGTCGAAACAGCCAAGTCCATGGTGGAGGTGCCATCGCCTTATGCGGGCACGGTCGCAGAACTGCACGGCCAGGCCGGTGCAACGCTCGACGTCGGCAAGCCGCTGATCTCGATCGCTCGCGCGGGTGCCGCTCCGGTTGCGTCCGAGGCTCCTGCTGCTGTCGAAGACGCAGTGTCGACTGGTGTGGCGGCTTCGCCCGAGGTCTCGGCGGCCGCCGAAACCTACCGGACGGAGGAGAAGGCTGGTTCCGGCAACGTCCTCATCGGCTACGGGACCCCTGGCGGAGCGACCGCTGGCCGGACGCGACCGCGGAAGGGGAGTGTCGCCGTCGTCGAATCCGCTGTTCAGGAGGCCTCGGTGGCTCCGCTGGAACCCGCTCTGGCCGGCACGAGGATCCCCGGAAAGCTCAGCGCCGTCATCTCGCCGCTCGTGCGGAAGATGGCCCGGGATCACGGCGTCTCCTTGGACTCCATTGAGGGTTCGGGTACCAGCGGCCTGATCATGCGCAAGGACGTGGAAGCGGCCATTGCCACGCCCGAGGCCCCTGCCGCGCCCGCGCCGACCCGTGCGCCAGAGGCCCAGCCCGCTGTGGAGGGCGATGTCGATTCCCGGACCGGACTGGCGGTGGCTGCCCGCACGGCTGTGCGTGGCGTCCGCAAAGCAGTCGCTGCGAACATGGCCAAGAGCCGTTCGGAGATCCCGGAAGCCACTGTATGGGTGGATGTTGACGCAACAGCATTGCTTGAAATGCGGGCTGAACTGAAAAAGCGCGCGCCACACGAAACTCCCGGGCTCCTGGCCTTCATTGCCCGTTTTGTCACTGCTGGGTTAAAAAAATATCCGGCACTTAACACGCGCTTCGAAACGGTGGCCGACGGTTCGCAGGAGATCGTGGGCTTCGACGGAGTCAATCTTGGCTTTGCAGCGCAAACGGACCGCGGCCTGGTGGTTCCGTCGGTACGCAACGCTCATCAGTTGAGCGCCCGCGAACTGGACGCAGAGATCCGGCGGCTGACCGCCGTCGCCCGCGATGGCAAGGCGACCCCGGCAGAACTGGGCTCGGGCACCTTCACATTGAACAACTACGGCGTTTTTGGCGTGGACGGCTCAGCGGCAATCATCAACTACCCCGAGGTGGCGATGCTGGGCGTTGGCCGCATCATCGATAAGCCGTGGGTGGTGGATGGTGAGCTCGCGGTCCGCAAGGTCACCGAGCTGACGTTGGCCTTCGATCACCGGGTTTGCGACGGGGAAACGGCAGCGGGCTTCCTCCGGTATGTGGCGGACTGCATGGAAAATCCGGGTGGTGCGCTGGCGGATATGTGAGGCACCAGCGAAACTGGGTCCCGGCCGCTTGGTCGGGACCCATCCATTTAATCTACAGACTCGTCATAAACCGGTGACGCTTATAACGCAAGTCAAGTCTCGGTTTAGAATCTCGTGGGGGTCAGCTGGTGGTCTCCAATTGCCCGCGATCGACCCCGCCGTGGTTCGTTCGCGCTTTCCCGGGGGATACCGAATCATGGTCAAAAAGTACGCTCAGCAATCGTTGCGGTTCGTTGGCATCGCCACAGCCGCTGTCCTCATCGGTGGTGGGTTTGCCGCCCAGCCAGCCCTGGCCGATGACCGGAACATACTTCCCAGCGCGCCCCAAGCTCTGCGGTCGACGCCCGAATCCAGCACTGACCAGTTCATTGTTGGTATTAAGGACAACTCGGTCCAGGCGGCACGCGCGGCAGTCGAGGAGGCAGCGGACAACGCCGCCTCAAAATTGGGAGTATCTGCACAAACCGTCCGCGACGTTGCCACTGGCGGGCACGTGGTCAAGCTCGACGAGGCGCTTTCTGCGGCGGATGCCGAGAAGTTCGCTCAATCGTTGCGCCTGGACACGAACGTCGCCTACGCCGAGCCTGACGCGGTGATGCACATCGCCTCGACGCCCAATGACACCTTGTTCAATGACCAGTGGGACTTGTGGGAGAGCCAAGGTGGCATGCGTATGCCTTTCGCCTGGGACTACACACACGGTGAGGGCGTGGTAGTGGCAGTTGTGGACACCGGTATTACCCGCCACCCTGACCTGGACGCCAACGTGCTTCCAGGGTACGACATGATCTATACGGCGGTAGACGGCCGCGATGGCGACGGCCGGGATCCCGATCCGACTGACATGGGGGACTGGGCACCTGCCGGTGAATGCGCCGTGGGAAGTCCGGCTGAAAATTCCTCTTGGCACGGCACCCACGTGGCCGGCACCATCGCCGCGGTCGGTAACAACGGCCGCGGCGTCAGCGGTGTGGCTCCTGGAGCGAAGATCCTCCCCGTCCGGGCAATGACCTTCTGTGGTGGCTACACGTCCGACATTGCCGATTCCATCATCTGGGCTGCCGGTGGCGTGGTGAGCGGTGTGCCGGTCAATCCCAACCCGGCCAAGGTCATCAACCTGAGCCTTGGCGGAGTCAAAGCCTGCTCCGCCACGTACCAGAACGCCATCAATTTCGCCCACAACGCTGGCGCTGCGGTGGTGGTGGCCGCTGGAAACTCCAACCAACCGGCAGCTGATGTCAGTCCAGCGAACTGCCAGAACGTCATCACGGTTGCTGCCAGCACCCGTGCAGGTGCCCGCGCCTACTACTCCAACTACGGCAGCACCGTGGATGTCACTGCCCCAGGCGGCGACATGAGAACTGATCCGACTAACGGTGTCCTGTCCACCTTCAACACGGGAACCACCGCTCCGGCTGACCCCGCGTATGCGTGGGCGCAGGGAACATCCATGGCCGCTCCGCACGTTTCTGGGTTGGCGGCCCTGTTGTTCGCCGCTGAAGGAAGTTCACTGAGCCCCGATACTTTGGAGCAGCAACTGAAGGACACCTCCAGGCAGCTTCCGGGAGGGTGCGCGGCAGGATGCGGTGCCGGACTGGTCGATGCCACGGCAGCACTGATCGCCTATGGAGGCAACATGCCGGTGGCACCGTCCCCGGTGGTCTTCCGTGATTTTGATGGGACCTCAAAGGACACGTTCCAGGTGCCGGCTGTGAAGGGTGTTGAGTACTTGGTTGGCGGCGTTGTAGTTGACGCCGGAACATACCCGGCTACCGGAACGGTGACGGTTACGGCCCGGGCCGCCAAGGACTACGTCTTGGCTGCGGGGGCAACTACCAAGTGGAGCTACACGTTCAAGTCCACCCGGATCAAGATCACGGACTTCAATGGGGACGGCAAGTCGGACGTCTTGGCGCGTGACACCAACGGTGCTCTCTGGCTCTATCCGGGTAATGGTTCAGGCGGTTGGCTTCCCGCCAAACAGGTCGGTTCCGGCTGGAACGTGATGACAGCCATCGAATCCGTAGGCGATTTCAATGGGGACGGCAAAGCCGACGTCATTGCCCGTGATAGCAAGGGCGTGCTCTGGTTGTACCCGGGTAACGGGACAGGTGGCTGGCTTGCGGCCAAACAGATCGGTTCGGGCTGGACTGTCATGACCGCGATCGAGACTCCGGGTGATTTCAATGGGGACGGCAAAGCCGACGTCATAGCCCGTGACGGGAACGGCGTCTTGTGGCTGTACCCAGGTAACGGAACCGGTGGTTGGCTCGCGGCCAAGCAAATCGGGTCCGGCTGGAACGTCATGACGGCCATTGACGGTACTGGTGACTTCGACGGTGACGGAAAAGCCGATGTTTTGGCACGGAACTCGTCCGGAGGGCTGATGCTGTATCCGGGCAACGGACAAGGCGGCTGGCTGGCAGCGAAGCAGATCGGTTGGGGCTGGGGCGGCATGACTGCGATCGAAGGTCCGGGTGACTTTGACGGTGATGGTCCAGTGGACATCCTTGCCCGCAATGGGGCCGGAGGCCTGGTTTTGTACCCAGGCAACGGTTCGGGAGGTTTCCTTCCCGCCCGGCAGGTTGGTTCGGGCTGGAACGTCATGAGCATCATCCTGTAACTGAGTTCACAGGGCCTGGTTAGCAAGTCCCGCTAATCACGCTCTGTCCGTATACATCAACCAAGAGGCCACGATCGGGAGATCGTGGCCTTTTCGTTTGATCTACGTCACTCTTCTGGATTTTTGCGCCACGATCCTTCACCTTTACAGACGATTTCCTTGGTCAAGCTGCCCACATTGGCAGGCCCCTTGCAATGGCCCAGTCATTGCAGAGGCCCAGTGGGTCTTGCCCGTTTGAGGTACCAACGCATCGACTGAAGGAAATCATGTTTAGAAGAATCGCCGCAGCTTTTGCTGCGACAACCATGCTTGCCGCGGGGGTGTTCGCAGCGCAACTGGGCATGCCAATTACCGCAAACGCGTCAGCCCCGCCAGCGGCTGCATCATCATTTGACGCCAAACCCTGCACCGGGCAAACGGACTATGAACCAAATCCTGACACCACGGTAACTGGGACAAACCTGGACGCCTACAACCAGGGATTGGTCGTGGAGTTGTACAACATCCACGGAGAGCCTCCTGGTGACAGCATCTCTACACTGCCGCCCCTATGTGGCGTGCGCTATGCATCCGAGGCCGAGGGTGGCCCGGTCGGCGGAGGTCCCGTAAGCGCTTGGATGTTCTGCACTGATTACGTTCTGCACTCTTGCTTCGACGGACGCGCCCTGGACGTGCATCCCGAAAAGAACGCGAACATGACCGACACTCAGCGTCGGGTCTTCGCTTACATCGTCCAGAACGGGTACCAGTTCAACGACGGATCCATCAACCAGTTCGTCACGGCGGACGGCGACGTTGATGACCGCTTCAGTCTGCAGCAGTTGGCATGGTGCGTCAAAGACTACAACGACCTGGGGGCTCGCGTTCAGAAAGCGTGTGACAACGGTGGGTTGAGCCCGGACAAGATCGACCAGACATTCGCGTTCCTCACGCAGCCGTACGTTCCGGCACTGACTATCACCCCCGCAGCTCAGACGATGACGGCTGGCCAGCAGGCGCAGGTCACGCTATCCACGAATGTGGCGCAGACGCCCATTGAGCTGACAACCAACGGAGCCATTGAGCTCTGCGCTGGCGAGTCTGATGCGAATCTCAGTGGCAATATGCTCACCGTCAACACCCCGTCGTCGCCCGGCAGCACGGTTGATGTGGACCTTTGTACGACGAGCACAGTGTCTGGAACCGTCGACATTTCCGCGTCAGTTATTCCGGCGACGGAAGACAGTCTGAACTGGTACCACAATGGAGACTCGGACTGCCAGGTATTCGCCGTATTTGCGCGCGTTGACGCACAAACCATCAGTGCGTCCGCCGAAATTACCTATGACGTGCCCCCTACGCCGAGCCCGTCGGAGACGCCTACGCCGTCGGAAACTCCGTCGGAGACCCCGTCCCCGTCGGAGACCCCGTCGCCGTCGGAGACCCCGTCGCCGTCGGAGACCCCGTCGCCGTCGGAGACCCCGTCGCCGTCGGAGACCCCGTCCCCGTCGGAGACCCCGACCCCGTCTGAGACGCCTACGCCGTCGGCAACTCCGTCGGAGACCCCGTCGCCGTCGGAGACGCCGAGCCCGTCGGAGACCCCGTCCCCGTCGGAGACCCCGTCCCCGTCGGAGACCCCGTCCCCGTCGGCGACCCCGTCCCCGTCGGCGACCCCGTCCCCGTCGGAGACGCCTACGCCGTCCCCTTGCGAGACGCCGAGCCCGTCGGAAACGGCATCGCCGAGCCCGTCGGCGACTGCGTCTCCCGGCGAGACGCCTGAACCGTGCGAGACGCCTTCGCCGAGCAACCCGGTGATTGCTCCTCCCACTACGGGTACGCCGACTACGGACGCCCCGGTCACTGGTTCCCCCGTAACTCGCGGTCCAGAAATGGAGACTCCAGCCACCAGTGCTCCGGCAACCGATGCACCCACGACAGATGCTCCGGGTGGCGACCTCGCCTCCACGGGCTCGCACCTGACTCCGTACATCGCAGCCGCAGCAGCGCTCCTGGTCTTCGGCATCATTTTGATGATGATCACCCGCAGGAGAGCGGCCTCCCGGCAACACTAATCACCTGTCAGTCGATTAGTTCTGCCTGAACGTGTGGCCCGGAAGCAACAGCTTCCGGGCCACACGTTCCCTCGGACAAGGCCATCGCCACGGTACTCGTTCCGCTACCTCCCAGCTTCCCGTGGGTAGAATCGAGGCCTGAACATCGCCGGATTGCACTGGATACGGAGAACTCATTGTCAGCATGGCTAGAACTTGGTCCGGACCACTACGTCCTTGAAACCGAGGGTTCCTTACTCAACACCGGACTTGTAGTGGGCACTGAGCTCGCCATGGTTATCGACACTGGGTGCGGTCCGCGCCAAGGCCGCGAGATCCTCGCTGCCGTCCGCGAGAAAACCCAGCTTCCGCTGGTGGTGGTGAACACCCACGCGCACTACGACCACTTCTTCGGAAACGCTGTTTTCGCGGACGACGGCGTCACGGAGTTTTGGGCGCACGCCAACTGCGCCGAAACCATCGAGAAGGACGGTGACCTGCAGCGTCGCTTCGTCACCACCAACGAGCCGGAGATGGCAGCGGGGGAGGGCGACGCCGTCGAAATCGTTGTCCCTAATGCGATCGTGCGCGATCAGCCGGTTCTCGTAGACCTGGGCGGCGTCACTGCTACCTTGTTCTACTTGGGCCGTGCGCATACGGACGGTGACCTCCTGGTGGGTACCAACTCCACGCTGTTCGTTGGTGACTTGGTTGAACAGGGAGCACATCCTTCCTTCGAATACTCGTACCCCGAGGAGTGGGCAGACGTTCTCCGCCACATCTCGGCTCTGCGCCACCGGTACGAGCACCTTGTTCCCGGCCACGGCAAACCTGCCAGCGACGAATTCGTCAAGACCATGGCGAACACCATGACCACGGCCGTCCGGCAAGCCACGCAGTCTATTCGCGATATGCCGGCGGATGCCACGAAGGCCATCCCCGTACTGCCCTACGGGCCGGAGCAATCGCGCTGGTTCATCAAGCGGCTGCAGGAGACGCAGGCGCAGCAGGGCAAGACTGCGGGCGCGTCCTTGGGCGTGCCGGACTTTGGACCCGAGAAGACCGGCTTCTACCCCTCATAAAACAAAGGGTCCTTATAGAAAGTTCATCTCGACCCCTCCAAACCATGGACTATTGCGTTAGCCCAGTCCTAGGATGAAAGCGACCATCGGTTTGCGACTACCTGGGGGGTGTCGAGATGAAGGCCATACGCGTGTTTCCGCGCGGTACTCGGATTCTCCGCTCCGTCATGATCGCAGGGGCCGGCACCGCAGTTTGGATGGCTCTCTCGGCGGCCGCCGCCACCGCAGATTCCGGCAACCAGGACAACCACTCGTTGCTTGGTGGAATAACAAGTTCTGTTGCTTCCACCAGCGGTTCGTTGACCGCCCAGACCAATTCGACGCTGGGTGCTACAACCGAGGCTGATAAGGAAACCCGAGCCACCGTTACGAAAGTCGTGGCGCCGAAGGCTCCCGCCGCCACTGTTCAGATTCCGTTGCCGGCGATTCCGCTTCCTGCGCCAATCAAAGCGATCGTGCCCGCATCGACCGTCACGGTGGATGTTCCGGCGGTTACACCGGTTATCCAGCAAGTTGCAGCTTCCACTGACAAGGTTGTATCCACAGTCCCGGTTGTTGCTGAAGTTGCTCCAAGCGGCACCGTGGGCGGAGTCGTGGACGCAATCGCGACGCCGGTTGCTGAAACTGTGGACCACAAAGTCGAGACGGTAATCCCTCCGGTGAACGAAGCTATTAAGCCCGTCGCCTTGGAACCCGTCACCAACATCACCAAGCCGATCGTGCAGCCCATCGTCGATATCGTTGACCCCATCCTTCCTCCGGTGAACGGAACGGTGCCTCCCGTAGCGGGGCCCGGCACGGGAGTGCCCTCGCTCCCAGGCGGAGAAGCTCCGGTAGTCCTCGCGGAACCGGACGCCGGCACCTTGCCGCCATCCGCCGTCGTGAGCTCGCCGGAAGCCGCCACTCCTGCAGCGTCGGCAGAGAAGGCAGAGGAGTCCTGGCTGGCTGCGGAGGTTAGTTCCGAGTTCCGGCCTTCCGGGCCTCTGCAACTGAACGCGGCCCAACTAAGCCGTACCGTGGGCACCGTTGCGGGTACCACCACCAGCACGGATGACGAGACGCCCCTCGAACTTCCGGGTGACCCTGAGGGCGCCCCGTTGAATTCGAACGGAAGCGGCTCCGGAAGCTCACAGAACGGTCCGCCGAGCCCCGCGGCTGCCTACTTGGGTGGCGAAGTAGTCATTCCTTCAGGCTCTATCTCTGGCCTCGCATCGGTCAGCACTGAACAACATCCAAAGCCGGTGTCATTCGATCCCGGCTCATCTCCTGATTAATTTCCCACCATCGCCGCAACACCATCTGCGGCAGACGGTCATTGGACGCTCCGTACCCCGGACGTCACTAGGAATAAGACCTTCAGGAGAAGATCATCATGAATTCGACAGTACGCAAGTGCCTTCTCGGCACATGCTTTGCCGGTGGGCTGCTTGCCCTCGGCGCGACGGCGGCCAACGCCGCAGACACCACCAGCGGTAAGGACGGACTGTTGTCCGGGACGCAAGTGGTGGCACCAGTAACAGCACCAGTCACCCTCGACTCCACATCGCTGGGCGTCTTGGGAGACTCTGCCGCAAGTTCAACGGCGCCCGCGGCCACCCCGGCCGCAGCTCGGCCGACTACCTCCGGTACCAGCGGCTCGAACGCCGTCGGGTCCGGAACGCAAGTAGTCGCACCGGTTTCGGCGCCGCTAAACCTGGGCTCGTCCTCAGTGGGTCTGCTGGGGGGCTCCACTGCGACGGGCCCAGCCAATTCTGCCGCACCGGCTGCAGCTTCATCGGCAGCTCCTGCGGCAAGTACGAGTGGGTCGGAAGGAATCGCGTCCGGTACCCAAGTGGTTGCACCGGTGACAGTCCCCGTGACTGTCGGTTCCACATCGGCGGGTCTGTTGGGGGACTCATCGGCGTCATCCGCGCCAGCTGCAACTACGACTGCGCCGGCCCAACAGCCCGCGCAGGCAACAACGTCGGGGGGAGACAGTATCGCATCCGGCGCTCAGGTAGCGGCTCCGATTTCGGTCCCTGTTAACATCGGAGCCGCTGCCGCGGGAGTTGGGGGAGACTCGACCTCTACTTCGACGGCTCCCGCTGCCACCGGTTCGGGTTCTGGGGCTGCGGCTGCTGGTACTTCGGGTTCGGATGGTGTTGCGTCTGGAACCCAGGTTGTTGCTCCGATTACGGCTCCTGTGAATGTGGGTGCTGTTTCGGGTGGTGTGCTTGGTGATTCTGCGGCGACGACCGGTGGGTCTTCCGCTGGTGGTCCCGTTGTTGGTTCACCGGCTGGTGCCAGCACGAGTGGTTCGGATGGTGTTGCGTCTGGAACCCAGGTTGTTGCTCCGATTACGGCTCCTGTGAATGTGGGTGCTGTTTCGGGCGGTGTGCTCGGTGATTCAGCGGCGACGACCGGATCTACGGCGGGCACTGTTCCTGGCGGTTCGGGTGCTGGGGCTCCGGCTGCTGGTACTTCCGGTTCGGATGGTGTTGCGTCCGGTACCCAGGTTGTCGCTCCGATTTCGGCGCCCGTCAATGTGGGTGCTGTTTCGGGTGGTGTGCTTGGTGATTCTGCGGCGACGACTGGCGGGTCTTCCGCTGGTGGTCCCGTTGCTGGTTCGCCAGCAGGAGCCAGCACGAATGGTTCTGATGGTGTGGCTTCCGGGACGCAGGTTGTCGCTCTGATTACGGCTCCGGTGAATGTGGGTGCCGTTTCGGGCGGTGTGCTTGGTGATTCCGTAGCTATGACTCCTGGTACTTCGACAGGATCAGGCACTATAGGCACAGCCGCCGGGGGAGCGACTTCCGGTGACGGTGGGCTTCTCTCCGGAACTCAATTGATCCTTCCTATTACAGCTCCGGTCACGATCGGTTCGACTTCCGTCGCCATCGGTGGAGGTTCTGTAGGCACGGTTACCCCTCCGGTTGTGAACCCGCCTGTGGTGACTCCTCCGGTTGTGAACCCGCCTGTGGTGACTCCTCCGGTTGTGAACCCGCCTGTGGTGACTCCTCCGGTTGTAAACCCTCCCGCAGTAAACCCTCCTATGACCGGTGGACCAAGCACTGGCGGAGTGGATACTGGCGTTAGCGGTCCAAGCACTGGAATCGGCAGCACCGGAGTCACTGCCGGTCTCAGCGCTAACCAGTCCGGCGGCGTCGAAGTTGCCATGAGCGGCACCCAAGGCGCAATGGCAGCGGGAGCTGCTGCCACTGTCGGTAGCTCAGCAGCCCTGGCAAGTACGGGACTGAATCAGAGCTTCCTGCTCTGGGCAGTCGGACTGGTCCTCTTGGGCCTTGTCCTTGCGGCCAGCAGCCGACGCAAGGCAGCTGCTACCCGCCGCTAAAGCGGGGTGCAACCCGTAGTTGTTGCGGTTCCGGTCTCCGGAACCGCAACAACGCCCGGGAGACCGCTTGGGCAGTCCTAGGATGAAAGGGATGACAAGCACCCAAGCAGACCAAAACTTCAGCCTCCGCAGCATTGCACTTCCCGCCTTCGGGCCGGCATTGCTGTTTTGTATCGGTGAAGGAGCGGTCCTGCCGGTCATAGCGCTCTCGGCGCGCGACCTGGGAGCTTCTGTAGCTGTCTCCGCTTTGATCGTCACGTTGATGGGTGTGGGATCGTGGCTCTTCAACATTCCAGCCTCGATCATCACCATCAAGTTTGGTGAGCGCTGGGCGATCGTCGGAGCTGGCACGGCCGGTGCCCTGGCTCTCGGAGCCGCAGCATTCGCACCGCAATGGGAACATGGCATTTGGCTGCTGGCGGCGGCGATGACTGTGGTCGGCATGAGCTCGAGCGTTTTCAACCTTGCCCGGCAGAAGTACCTCACTGAGGCCGTGCCCGTAATTTATAGGGCCCGAGCGCTTTCGACGCTCGGCGGTGTGACCAGAATAGGCATCTTCATTGGCCCATTCATTGGCGCTGGCGTCATGCAGTTCGCCGGGATCAGCGGTGCTTACTGGGTGGGTTTCGTGGGGATGATGGCAGCTGCAGCCCTGTCGCTCACTATCCCGGACCTGATAGCGCCGAACACAGCCGACGGCGGTGCGGCCCCCGCTGCTTCCACGCTGCGACAGGTGGCGGCCTCCCACGCAGGTGTGTTCTTGTCGGTTGGCTTCGGCATCCTTCTGCTGAGCGCGTTGCGGGCATCCCGCCAAGTGGTTATCCCGCTGTGGGCGGACCACCTGGGTATGGACGCCACCCACGCCTCGCTGATCTATGGCTTGTCCGGAGCGATTGACATGCTGGTGTTCTACCCGGCGGGCAAGCTGATGGATCGGAAAGGCCGGCAATGGGTGGCCGTTCCCTCCACGTTGATCATGGGCATCGCCTTGGTGTTGATTCCGTTCACCGGCGGCTTCGTGTCATTGCTGTTGGCAGCGCTGTTGATCGGCTTTGGCAATGGCATCAGCTCCGGCCTGATCATGACGTTGGGTGCGGATTTCTCACCTGACAACGGAAGGAGCCACTTCCTGGGAATTTGGCGGTTCATTGCAGATTCCGGGGCCACCGGAGGACCGGTACTGCTTTCAGGATTGACTGCGGCGATTTCGTTGGCAGCCGGTGTTTGCGCGACAGGTGTGCTTGGCTTCGCCGCCGCGTTAGTGTTCGCCATCGCCATTCCGAGACTGAAGCATCGGCGGAACTACTAATTCAGAGTCTGATAGGGCCATATTCTGGACTGCACCCCTGGCCCCGCTAGACTACCGGGGTGTCGGAATCCAATGCACCAGAAACCCCTGCGCCATCCTCGTACTCAAACCTCGGTGAGTTCCTCGCGGCAGAGGAGCTTCCCTCCGGCCTGATCGAGATTGCACATCAAGGGTTGCCCATCGAGGTTTTGAACCTCCCCTCGGACTCTGACACAACGTTTGTTTGCTTCCACGGGGCTGCCGAGAAGGAAGTGCAGCTGCCCTGGTTCTTGGGGCAAGGAGTAACTGCTGGGCTACCCGTCAATCGTATTTTCGTCTCTGACCCGAGCCTTCGGAAGTCGAAGGACTTCAACTTGGCGTGGTACGCGGGGTCGAAAGAGCAGCCCGACCTGCAGGAGACCCTGGCAGACATCGTCCGCCGGATTGTCAGGGCAACAGGTGGCTACAACGTGGTGTTCTTTGGCAGCTCCGCTGGCGGTTACGCCAGTTTGGCACTGGCCAGGTTCTTCCCAACATCGCTGGCGCTCGCGGTCAACCCGCAGACATCCATTTCGCGGTTCTATCCAGGGGCGGTGGAACGCTACATGACACATGCGTGGGAGATGCCCGGGCACCAGATGGGCGAACTTCCCGGCACAGTGGCTCACGACCTGGTGCCTGTTTACTCGGCGGGCTTCGACCACACAGTTGCCCTGATCCAGAATGCCAAAGACTGGTTCCACATCCAGAACCATCAGCTTCCCTTTGTGGATGTTGCAGGTGACTCGGACAATCTCTACATGTTGATGGACCGGTGGGGGCCGGACACTGGCGACGGACACATCCCGCCTCCCAAGGAACTGTTGCGGGCATGCTTTGAATTCTTGGCAACGTGCCACGGCGATTGGAGCAAGGGATTGGCGGCCGCGGGATTCCAAGCGGGAACGACACGACGTCATGTTAAGCGGCGCGTTCTGGATACGGCACCCTCGAAGCAATCCGGCTGACTCGCAAAACACGTCAAAGCCCCCGCCATAAGGCGGGGGCTTTGTTGATCTCAGTAAGATCGTGGACTAGGTCAGTTCGCGGTCTTGGCCTGCTCAGGGCAAAACCCATTCGCCCGAATGGCTTCCACGACGCCAGCGGCCTCTGCGTCCACAATCGGGTCGTCGGCCCGGTTGAAGTATTTGACCACCGTAGCCACCAGAGCCTTGTCGCTTCCTCCTTGGAGGATTGCCGCGCAGACGTAACGGGAGTTGGCCGTGATTTCTTCCTGGGTGAGCTTAGGGGTCACTGGCGAAATCCGCTTCATGAGGTCCGCGCTTTGCTCGGCAGTCACTTTGGGAACGGTTGGCTTGGATTCCGTCGCTGTGGGCTCCGGTGCTGACTGTACGGGTGCAGCGCAACCCGCAAGTGTGAGGGCGATCAGTGATACTGCAAGGACACGTCTCATAACGCGGGGTGGGTCTCCTGTGTGGTCAGCGGAAGTCGGAGCAAATGCCCCGCATTCGAGACTACCCCAGGGCGTGAAAGAGGGCCTTGTTCCGGAGTCTGCCGCTCAGCGTGCAAGGGGAAGTTGTCCCTTGCAAGTAACCAGGCAGGACGATTGTTGCGAGCATCGAGAGTCCACAGCGCGCCTGGGGTAGCGTAGGCCCGGGGGTAAATTCAATGAATGGGGACGGCATGAATGCCACGGACATCTATGTGACCAACGAGTACGAGGTATCTCTACCTCCGCTAAGTACGGAGCGGAAATCGGTCTGGGACTACTACCGCTTGGAATTTCTGCCGAATGGGTATCCCGGCAGGCGAACTGACGGGACATTGTTCGCCCACCCAATATACGGACCCTACGTCATTGCTGATTATCTTATTCAGTATCGGCGGACAAAAGATCCAGGCTACCTTGATGCCGCCTGCAGAGTTGCTGACGCCGCCTTGGACCATATGGAATCCTTTCACGACGGCTTGGTCTTCATGTACAGCGAAGAAAAAGCAAAGGTTTCGAGCAAGAAGGGCACTTGGTACAGCGGCTTAACCCAGTCGCGCTATATCGATGTCTTTACGAAGCTGCTGACAAAGCCCGGTACCGAGCGATTCCGTGAGCCGTTGTCCGGCATCCTCTCCAGCCTGACAATTCCCGTTGAAAAGGGGGGAGTGGCGCGGACTACCAGCGATGGTGGACTGATCATAGAGGAGTACCCGGCCCTGTTTCCGGATTGCACGCTCAACGGGTGGACCACCGCAACCTGCATTATCAAAGACCTTGCCACTACTAGCGGCGACGAATTTGTGTGGGATATTTTTTCCAGATCTGTCCGCGGTATTGAGAGTTTGATATCGCTCTACGATGTTCCCGAACTGGCGACGTCGCGTTACAAACTCGAAGGTCATGCGATCTTGCGCTTGGTCGCATCGGACGCCAGCGTGGAGATCCGCGATTGCAGGGTCGAAATTCCAGGAACCGGAACGTTCGAGGCAAATGTGGGAGGGGATCCAGCAGGGGAAGTCCTCAAAGACGGATACGTTACTGTCAGCCCCGGACGGGCGGAGGTGCTTAAGGTCTCCTTGAGTCGGTTCTCCTGGCCAACACCGAACAGGGTCTTGCTGAGGGTATTTGCGCCGGAAAACGTACAGCTGACGGTTTCCCTGGGTGACGCGGAGTACAACCCTCTCGCGACTGTCCCCCGTGTCCGCTCATACCAAGTGCTTCGGGAATTTGCCGTGAACGAAGGGGAATCCCTCATCGAGTTGGAGATTCCGTGGACTGCGGCAGAAATGATTTCGCATCCCACGAATTTCGTCAAGAAGATTGCCGGTAGACAGGTTAATCAGTACCACTTCATCCACGTTGATACTTTGGCTAAAATCGTCGCGCAGACAGGCAGCGACGTTCTGCGTTACTACCATGATCGCTGGAAGCTCTACCCTTCCCGCTGGCCCGAGTTGCCGCCTTACCAGGATGACCGGCTCACGCTCGAGCGCTTCGATGTCAATAAGCACAAGTAGCTCCCCGCTGCACAAGCGCTCCGGCCACGCATGCAAAGCTGTCACGGGAAACACCTGCCTCCCCATGAGCATCAACGGGAACATCGGCGGACTCTGGTTGGTTGAGCCTGCCACCGCATATGGTCCACCATGTGTCATAGGACAGATTCAGCGTTGAAGGCGACGCTCGTGCCAAGAGCGTCCAGCGCGCGAATCCGTCGAAGACCCCGTCAAACGGGAAGAGCCAAGCTGCCGAAGCGGGCCCCATACAAATAGGGTATTTGTTCAGCCCAGCGGGTCCGAATGGGGCCCACGGTTGTGCTTCAGTCCAGGCCGCAAGACACCGACGACTGTGGCGTCGCCGCTGGGACGGCGACAGTACGGTGCAGCCTCGTGGAAGTAAGCGATTGCCAGCACAACTCTTGGCAGATCACGTGCGCCGCCAGGAACCATAGTTGGACTCGCGGCAGTCTCAGCAAGTCACCTAGGACACCCGCCGCCGTCGCAATCCCAAGCGGCACGCGTCTGTTCAATGGGGGCCGCCGATTGATTCCCTGTTACTGCGACGGCGGGTCCCCAGCCGCTTTCTCCGCCCAAGCTCGAGGCTGGTGATGCTGGCACGGCACGGCAGCTGTATTGACGCCACATACGACGCAGCATATGCGTCCGGCGATCAGCACACTCTCCATGTCAGGTTCTTCATAGCCAGTGCATTCGCAAAGCCAAAGCATGGACTCGCATGTGGGGCACTGCGATTCGCTGTATTCATGGATGTTCACGGATGGCACCGAGTCCTCGTCAATCGTGATTTCCCAGTGCCAAGTTCCTCGGGCCACGTGGACAAAAATCTTGCCTGTACTTTCGACCCGAGAATCCACGAGGCTGAGGTGTGTTGGGCTGTGGGGTCCGAAAACCGTAACCAAGCGTGGCCGAGTCGACTCAAATGATTCAGCAGTCAACAACGTTCCGGGTGAAAGAGTCCGCCACGCCGTACCTATCCAACCCATGAGTGATTGCTGTGTGGCGGGGAGGTTGGAGAGCGTAGCTGGCAGATCTCCAACCCAGTGCATACCGAATTCCTTACTTCCGGCACTCAGAAGGAATCCGTTCTCGGAGGCTTGCGCGGAGGTTTCTGGCTCCACGTGCCAGCGCTGATCTATGCGGATAGGCGTCTCGGAAACTGCATGATCGGCAATGACCCAGCAGTTGGCGTCAACTAAGTAGAGGACGCGGCGTGTGAGGGTCTTCGAACCATAGCCATGGTCGGCGAATGTGAAATCATGGTACCGGGACGTGGTGTTTTCCCGAACGAGTTCAACCTTGGCCCTATGGTCGTATTCGAGCCCGGTGATAGAAGCAACATTATGGGCATCTCGCGATCCCAAATGCAGTCGTTCGGACGAGTCCTTCTGATAGCTGTGGAATCCGGAGTCAACCAGCCACCGTTGTCCTGCGGCGTATACGTGCACGCTACCGCGATCGGCGTGGGAATGTGACCGGAGGTTCTTTCCGTGGCGGATAAGTGTATGCGATTCCTCTGCCAACGGACGCTCTTCGCCCCAGCCGCTTCTTGACAACACATAGCCCCGGTCGAGGATCAACGTGGTTTCCGCGGGCGCAGTGCCGATGGCCCCCGAGGATGCCAGGAAGTCCAGTGCCTCGGATTGGCCTCGAGCAACGCTTAACCGTCCGCCGTCGCCGATCTGTGGGATCTGCCCGTCCGGCAATGCAATGTGTGCCAAGGCTCTCGCCGCAGCTTCGAGACGTTCTGAGACATCCGCCGGAGGGGTAACGCCTTCCCTCATAGCTCTATCCCATGCCAACTTCCACCAAACCAGATTCAACTGGTGGTAAGGGGCTGAGCCTTCATCGTTGCCGCCCTGAGCGTCGAAGGCCGTAATGAACTGGTCTCTAAGCCTGGAGACTGCCGTCTCCACTCCGGTAACGTCCCGCAGCGTGGCCGCCACAACAAGTAGCCCGATGTGTTGATGTAGGCCGTGGTTCTTTCCAACTATGTGCGCGGGATCCATGAGCCAATCGCGGTGGTACTCAAGGAGCTCGACAAACCATTGGTCCGAAGCCGCTGCGAGTGGCGCTCCCAGGCTGAGCTGAAGAGCACGGTTGCCGTCTGCCATGTCCATCCATGCGAAGTCCGAAACGGCTCGGTCGGCGGGAATATTGGTCTCGCCCCAAGACCTGGCAATGCGCAGCCACTCAGCCCGTGCTTCTTCGTCGCCCGCAAGGGCAGCCCATCTAAGAGGGTTCAGCCAGCGAAGCGTGTGGTGTTGGAAACGCCAGTTCCTGTCGAAAAACGGGTCAGCTTTCCAATTTGTGTAGTCACCCTGCCAAGTGGAGTGCGGGCGTAGTTCGACTTTGCCGTTCAGGAGTTCTAAGACAACTGAATCCAGTTCCTTCGGCTTCGCATACATTGATCCGATCGACTGGCGCTCAGCAACACCCGTGTCAAGTTCAACGACGGAGCGTGCTGGTGGCCTGCTGGTACCGTTCGGCGCGATCGGCTGTTCGAGGCTGTCAGCCTGACACCCGGAAAGGTCAGATGAACCTGCGGTGTGTTCTGAAGTTGTGATGTTAGCGCTTCGCTCAGCGCTCTGAAGTGGCCCCATGCGGAGAGGTTATCCGGACCTCGAACGTTTCAATCAACTTGACTTGTAACGTGACTGTAATTGTCGTATAGGCCGTCCATTTGCAATATTCGCTAACTGGGTACGACAAAAGGAATAGCCTTCATGTATGGCTGCCACTGTGTTGTCAAGAGGCCTTCCGGGCTTGGCATGGGAGGCAGAGATTGCGGATTCCCCGGCAGACGTGCTCAATCGGTGGTCCTATGAGTCGCCAGAATCGGGCTGATATTTGTCATGCCTTTGTAACGGCTTCATAGACAGCCAGTCTGCCGATCGGGTCTGCGCCTGGGAACGAAGACGGTCAGCCCGGGGTTTGAAAGTACGGGCCTTACGTAGAAGTGCGCTGGGCGACGCAAACGCTTTGCGGGCGGGCGAGTCAGGCAGCTTGTAAGGGCCGAAGCCGGGAGGGAGAACTCATGGGCGCCGATGATTCATGCCCGCTGAATGCGACATTGCTCCTGAACACATTTGTTAGGTTCGGGTACGACCCTGCTCGGAGTAGACGGTGAGAACAAGGTGACGGAAGCCGTCGGCAGGCAGATCCGTGGGAGCAGGTCTCCTGAGGTCCGTTTATTACCGATAAAGCAACACTTACTGAAAACTGTGGCGGTCGAATCAGAGGCGGTAAGCGCTCAAATACTAAAGTTGGAAAGGTTCGCAGTCTGTGGGAGGAACAAAGCCGAGGGAACCCAGCGCTTCGTCCCAGGGTAGGGCCGCGACCGCTGTGATGGCCTTTGCAAAAACGTCCTTTGACGGGGGCGTGTGGCCTGGACCCCAATCGCCAGGGAGCAGCGCCAGAGAATTTGCTGGATGGAGCGCTCGAAGGAACGGTTTCATATGACGGGCGATATGAGAGGCGTCGTTGACGTTCTGCATGTAGGCAACACGAGTGGCGAGTGGCTTGCCATAGGTTTGAGTAACATCCTTGACAATGTGGGCTGGGAGCTCGCTGATGCGCTGGCCACTCCCAAAACAGACTTTTACGAATCGCTCAACAGCGGAAGCGTGGTAATTTGCGACGACGGTCTGCGGATTGGCAACCAGTGCCAGCGAGCCGGGGAAGCGGCTGGCGAAGTGGAGAGAGGCATAGCCGCCACCTGATGATCCAAAGAATACAAGTCTCTGTTTGCCCCACGCATTGGTGATGTGTCGGATGGACTCCTCGATTACCGACTGGAGCTCAGGCTGCTGCTGGTTTCCGAGGAACCATCCAAGGTTGAGCGAGCCGGAGAGGGCCAAGCTGGGATCTGAGACAAATATCCGGTTGGCTTTCGCGGCCGCAGACACTCCACCGCCACTCATTACCGGATATGAATGCTTCGGCGAGACGGCGCCATGGAAGAATATGATAGTGGTGTCGAAACCCCGATGCTGCACTCGTAGATCCACCGGCAGGCCGTTGTACCCAATGCTGTGGTAGCCGTCTTCCGGGTTCGCGCCCAGAAAATCGATGAGGTCACCGTGACTGTACTGGGGTATGTCATCTCCCAGGAACTTACGGATTCGAGCGGTCTCGGCGGGGGCGGTAGTCACCGCAGAGCCCTACCATCGGTGCCCGGCTGCTTCGGAATTGGTCCGAGGACTATCATCTGACGCCGACTTGGGATTCGAGCAAGAGCTCAGGGTCAGCATTCCTGCAAATGAAGCCGGCTTTGACGCAAATGCCCTGGCGTCCTAGGGGGAACCATGTAACCTCGCCGGATGTGCAGGACTCGTGTCCACCCGTGCAAGCCGGCCACCCGGCGTCGTGCGTTGACGCTTCCTAGCCGTCAGTTCGATTGCGGTCGGCCGTGCGCCCACTCACCAGCGCAACAGCCACGACCATCAACACCAACCCCCACGACGCATTCCAAACATCCAGCGCACTTCGCATCACAACGAACGGCGGAATGATCGCCAGCACCGTGGCGAGGCCAATGCGCCACATGGCTGGACGGGAAGCCCCCGGTGCCAGTGCCGTGCTGGCGAGTTCAAAGCGGACGAGGGGTGCGGATACTAATAGCACCAGGGCCCAAGCTGCCACATAGAAGCCTGGCCGGCTCAGCCACCATTCGGTGCTCGCAGGTTCGGGGAAGGGAAGCCGCAGTACAAGGGCCAGCCCGAACATCGCGATGATCAACGGCAAATGCCACAAGTAGATGGTCATGGCCCGGCTCCCCACAACAAACATGACCTTCTGGACCCACCCTTGCTGAACCGCACGCTGCAGCCAAGGGTACGCAGCCTTCACCAGCAGAACGTGCGCCAAGCCCACCAGCACCAGCGGGAACATCGGAGGGTTCTGGTTCGTCAGCATGTCTACCGGGTATGGTCCGTCGTTCGTGAGGGCCACCAAAGCGAGGTAACATGCAACCGCCGCCGCAATCAGTTTCCACCGCGAAAACCGATCAAAGAACCCGTCCGCATAGAAGAACCCCAGCTGCTGCAGCAAGCCCCACACGAACACCATGTTCAACAGCCCGATCGGGTTCGAGTCGAAGCCCCACGGGTTGCCTTCCAGCCCGAGTCGCAGGACATCGACGACGACGGCGCCCGTCGCCAATGCGGCGACGGTTCGGTACGGTGCAACCTTGTGGAATCGCGCCATCGTCGGGACCATGGCCTGGCAGATCAGGTACGCGGCAAGGAACCAGAGCTGCACTCCAGCGCCGGCGGCGATAACTTTCAGCAAATCGCCCGGGACGCCCGCCGCCGTCGCGATCCAGAGCGCCAAGGCGAGGAAGGCGTGCAGGGCGACCGTTGGCCGGACCAAACGAAGCACCCGGGCGCGGAGATAGTCGCCCGCGTCCCCTCCCTTGCGCTGCAGGCTGCGCCACGACGTGAGGGATGCGAAACCGCCAACAACGAAGAACAGGGGCATGACCTGCCCAAACCAGGTTCCCTGCGCAAACCAACTCAACGACGTCAGGGGATTCTCCACACCAATGCCGGCAGGGCCTACGCTGATGCCCATCATGAGCAGATGGACTGCAACCACGGCAAACATGCAGGCGACGCGGATGAAGTCCACCACAAGGTCCCGTGAAGCGGGCACCGCTGCCAAGCTGGCTGCGCCGTGGCCGGTCTGGGCTGAAGGCATGGGTCTCTCCTGACGATTAATCAAACGATTGGATTAATCGTATTCCAAGAGAGGCCCTGTCGCCATGGGGAGTTCTGATGCGGGCGCGCCGGAGAGTGAAAGCTGCCACCCGGCGTCGTGCGTTAACGCTTCCTGGCCGCCAGCCCGAAGAGCCACATCCCGCCCAAGGCGGAGAGGTATCCGGCGATCGCTATGAATGCGGTCCCGGCCCAGAAGTAGTCGGTAGTGCTGTCTGCGCTGAGGCCCGGCATTACCTGGAGCAGGGAGTAGGCAGCCACGGCTCCGGCCGCCAGCAGGGCAGCGAGTGTGAGGATAGCCCACAGCCTGGACGAGGCCCAGTGCTCGCCGTAGCCGCGCCACACATTCCAACTGTTGCCGGAGCGCAGAATCAGCCATCCGGCAGGGAGCATCACGATGCCGACGACGAGGAAGGCGGCAACCACGTCGGCAGGGCGGTGCCACTGGTTGATGAGCGTGGACACGCCCGTGGCGACGGCGAAGGTACTGCCCAAGAAGCCTGCGAGGGGCCGCCAGCGCGGCGAAACCATCAGGAACACTGCGGCCGCGGCGGAGGCTGCCAGGGTGGTGTGGCCGGACGGGAGCGAGTTCATCTCCAGCGTCTGGACGCCGCGGTCCGGACGGTCCGGGATGAGGAGTTTGAGGACTTGAGTGGCGATGTTGGCGGCGACGCAAGCGACGACGGCGATGCTCGCGGCTGTCCAGCGTCGGCGCGCGATGGTCACGAACAGCACCACGAGCGTGGCGATGATCAAGGAGGTGACGGGCAGGACGTCCAGGAATCCCGTGGAGGCTTTGCCTGCCGTGCCGCTGAGTTCGGTGGCTTCAACAAGGGCTGACTCGTCGATGAACTGGCCAGCGGTGGTGCGGACGAAGAAGTAGTACGTCGCTGCCAAGCCAACCATGCAGGCGAGGGTGATGAGGCAAAACAAAAAGCCCGTACCGGCGCCTGCTGGGCGCTCCTGGCGTGGCCGTTTGCTCGACCTCCCGCTGACGCGGAATTGCTGGGAACTCATTCTCTCTACCCTGCCACAATTCGCTGGATGCCTCATGTGAGTCCGCTGTGCCCGCGAGTCCCGAAAGTGAGATCCACGCAACATTCCTGTAACGCTTGACACGTGTTAGGTGACAGGTCTAGTGTTCCTAACACGTGTTAGGGAAGGAAATCTACAATGCCGGGAACCAACGGGGCTTTGCGTCAATTCACACGCAGAACCGCCCTCACAGCCCTCGGTGCTGGGATCGTCGGAGTAACGGCGGCGTCGTGGCCGCGACTGACCGGAACAGACATTCCAGGCCGGGGAGACAACAGCCTCAGCATCGCCATCATGGGCACCGCCGCAGACGCCGCAGCCCGCCAAAAGGTAGTGGACGCCTTTGCCAAGGTCCACCCCGAAATCAAAGTGAAGGTCCAGGCCATCCAGGCCGTGGACTGGAAGGACTTCTTCACCAAGATCCTCACCATGGTGGCAGCAGGCACGCCGCCGGATGTGGTCTACGTGGCCACCGAGGGCGCCCAGCTCTTCGCCGAGAAACTTGCCCATCCGTTGGACGAGTACCTCCGCCGGGACGCGGAGGACATGAAGGAGTACTTCCAGGACGTCCATCCGAGCCTGGTGGAAGCGTTCATGTACAAAGGCAGCCTGTTCCAGCTCCCCATCGACTGGAACGCCGCCAACATGTATTACAACGCCACGTCTCTGCGGCAGGCAGGCCTGGAGCGGCCGGCCGACAACTGGACGCACACGGACTTCCGCGCCACTCTGGCCGCGATGAAGAAGGCCAACCCCAAGGACTTCACGCCCTACTACTGGACCAACCGCCTCTTCGGTGGAGTTGTGCCCTGGCTCTACGCGAATGACACCAGCTTCCTCAAGGAAACCAAGTCCGGCGGCGGCGAATGGCTGTGGGACGGCTTCTACGCCAACGACCCCTCCCGCAGCCTCCGCTCCGGTGGGTATCAGTGGCTGGAACCCAACGCGGACGATCCCCGCGTCTTCGAATCCTTCGACTACCTCCGCGGACTGGTCAAGGACGGGCTGGGCGTACGCCCCGAGGAAGGCGGCGGCAGTTCGCTGATCGGCCTCTTCGCCTCCAACCGGATAGGTACGACGCCGGCCGGCGGCTATTGGGTGCAGGGCCTCCATGAGGCGGGGATGACTGAGGATGCGTTCGACGTGCAGTTCTTCCCCAAGTGGCGGACCCAGCGTCACCAGTTCGGCACCGCCGGGTACGCGATCATGAAGACCGCCAAGGACAAAGACGCCGCCTGGGAATGGGTGAAGTTCAGCTCCAGCCTCGAGGCAATGCAGATCGTTTTCCCCACGCCGAACACCACACCCGCGCGGCGTTCCATGGTGAACGAACAGCTCTACGCGGGGACCGGCCCACGCCATTGGAAGGTCTTCTACGACACCCTGGACAGGTTCCCCACCACAGGGCCCATCCCGGCGCCTCCCCAGCAGGCCGCCGTCGAAACCGCGCTCATGAAGAACGTGTCCCTTGCCGTCAGCGGCGACGAACGCCAACTCAAAGATGCGCTCAACTCCATGCAGCGTGACCTCGAACTGGCCCTGAGGAGGCAGCCATGAGTACCGTCACCCGTAACCCAGCGGGCACCGGCCGTGCTCCGTCCCACAAGGGTGGTCCGGCGTCCAGGCGCGGCCGCGTCCAACAGCGTTGGCTTCCGTGGGCGTTCCTGGCCCCCACCATCGTGGGCATGGGCATCTTCACCCTGTTGCCAATCGTTGCGTCCGTGGCCCTTGCGTTCCTCCGCTGGGACATCATCTCGGCGCCGACGTTCGTGGGTTTCGACAACTTTGCCGAAGTGGTCCAGGATCCCACGGTCCGGGTGTCGTTCCTGAACACCATCGTCTTCGTCATTGTGGCTGTGGCACTCCAGCTCGGCCTGGCCCTGGGCCTGGCCATCATGGTCCAGGAGAAGCTCCCCGCCTGGCTCAGGGTGTTCTTCCGTTCCGCGTTCTTCTTCCCGCTGATCCTGTCCGCTGCCTCGGTATCCATCTTCATGCGCTACCTCTTCAACGAGCAGTTCGGCGTGGTGAATTGGCTGCTGTCCCTGGTCGGCATCCCAGCGGTACCGTGGCTGACCACGCCAACCGGGTCTGCCGCCGTCGTGATTCTTGTGTATGTGTGGCAGAACTTCGGGTTCTCGTTCCTGCTGTTCATTGGTGGCCTGGCCTCCATTCCAGTGGAAACCTACGAGGCCGCGTCGATCGACGGTGCCACCGGATGGCGCAAGCATTGGTACGTCACGCTGCCGCTCCTGAGCCCCGCCACGCTGGTGGCCTCCGTCATGGCCATCATCAACGCACTCCAAGTGTTCGACCAGCCCTACGTGCTCACCCGCGGCGGCCCGGGCGACTCCACCAGAACCGCCGTCATGGTGATCTTCGAGTCGGCCTTCCAACGCCTCGAATTCGGGCAGGCCTCCGCGATCGGCGTGATCCTGACGCTCATCATCATGGCCATCACGGCCCTGCAGTTCCGGCTCAGCAAACGATTCGTCTTCTACCAGTAAGGCCCGCCATGACCACCATTTCTGACCGTGTGAAAACCACGGCACCCGTAGTAACGCGGAAGAAGCGCGACTGGTCAGTGGCCGCCCGGGTTGTGGCCCTGCTGATCGCCGCCGTCTTTGTCCTGGGGCCGGTTCTCTGGACGTTGTCCACCTCGCTGCGACCGCCATCGGAATCGTTCAAACTGCCGCCGTCGTTCCTGCCGCTGAACCCGGACTTCACCTCCTACGGCCAAGTGTTCAAGCAACTCAACATCATTGGACTGGTGGTGAATAGTGCCCTGGTGACCGGCCTGATCGCCGTGGGCCAGATGATCACCGCAGCTTTGGCCGGTTACGCCTTTGCGCACCTGAAGTTCCGCGGCCGTGGAGCGCTCTTCTCGATCGTGCTGGCCACCATGATGGTGCCGGCCCAGGTGACGATCGTTCCCGTGTTCATGCTCATCCGCGGCGTTGGACTCTCCGACACGCTGCTCGCGTTGATCCTCCCGGCCATCCCGACGGCGTTCGGCACCTTCCTGATGCGGCAATACTTCATGGGGCTCCCGGGTGAGCTCGCTGAAGCGGCCGCGATCGACGGCGCCTCGCCCTGGCGGACCTTCCGTTCCGTGTATGCGCCGCTGGCCATGCCCGGCCTGGCAATCGTGGGCATCCTGGCGTTCAACTTCCACTGGAACGAGTTCTTCAGGCCACTCATCATGACCATCTCGGAGCAGAACTTCACCCTGCCCCTGGGCCTGGTCTCCCTCCAAGGCAACCTCGGCACCGGAAGCATCTCCGTAGTCCTGGCCGGCGTTGTCCTCTCCATGATTCCCGCGCTGGTGGTGTTCATGTTCGGGCAGCGTGCCCTGCAGGACGGGCTCACCGCCGGTACGGGAAAGTAGTTTCCCTCTCTCTTCGAAAGGCATTTCCAATGACGGACCTTGCAGTTGTTTCCTCCCTGGCCCAGGCCGCTACGCACCCGGATCCCGCGTTCCCGCGCTTCCACCCGCGGCCTGCCCAAGGCTGGATCAACGATCCCAACGGCATCAGCTACATCAATGGCCGGTACCACGTGTTCTTCCAGTACAACCCGTCCTCTGCGCGGCACACCCAGATCCACTGGGGCCACGTGAGCACTGCTGACCTGGTGAACTGGGAAGAGCATCCCGTTGCCCTGGCACCGCAGCCAGGCGGGCCCGACTCTGCCGGCTGCTGGACGGGTGTGGTGACCCTTGATAATGACGTTCCGACGGCGGCCTACTCCGGTGTTCAGGACCACGGCGGGCATTCCCAGGTTGTTATTGCCCGGGGCTCCTCGGACCTGGTGACCTGGACGCAGGACGGGCACGTTGCTGCGTCGATGCCTGCTGATTCCTCCGTGACCGCCGTGCGCGATCCTTTCATCTTTACGTTCAACGGATCCCGCTACGCCATCCAAGGTGCCGGACTCGCTGATGGACGGGCCGCTTTGCTGCTGTACACCGTGGACTCGCTGGATGATTGGAAGTACCAGGGCATTTGGCTGACGTCGGCCGACCCCGTCGCCGCTGGGCACACGCCCGCCGAGATCTGGGAGTGCCCGCAACTGGTGGAGGTGCCTTCATCCTCGGGTTCGTCCTGGGTGATGATGTTCTCGCTCTGGCTCTCCGGCGACGACCACGAGCACGCCAATGGCGTCGGGCATCTGATCGGTTCACTTACCTCGGATCCCGAGTCCGGGCTGCCTGTGTTTACCGCCGTTTCGGGTGGGAAATCGGATCTGGGCCGCGACTTCTACGCACCCCAAATCGTCCAGCTTTCGTCTGGCTCTGAGCCGGCGGCTTTGCTGTGGGGCTGGGCCAACGAAGGTCCCGGCCGTGACGGTCGGCGGGGCCGCACCCAGGATGAAATCGACGACGCCGGGTGGTCGGGTGTGCTGACACATCCTCGCCTTTTGTCCGTGGTTGACGGGGCGTTGGTTGTTGCCCCTGCACCGGAAGTATCCGCGTACCGTGGGTCCTTGGTGGCATCCGATGCCTCGGGCCCGGTTGCCGTTCCTGCATTTGCGGAGGTGCTGGTGGCCGGCACTGCCGGGACAGTTGAGCTGGTCCTGGGCTCCGGTATTGCAGAGCAGGTGGTTTATAAGGGAGAGTTCGCCGCAGGGGAGGAGCTCCGGATCTTCGTTGATGCCTCGCTCGTGGAGGTTTACTCGTCCAATTCAGTGGCCACCACGCTGCGGGCCTACCCTGCTCCCGGTGAATCCTGGACGCTCAACGTTCCCGCCGGCGCGACGGCCGATGTCTGGGAGCTGTCCCTCCCGCGCTGATTCCCTCCCGTTGTGGGGCCTGCTCTATTTGCTTCGCCAAGGTTTGATGCGTAGAGCGGGCCCCGCAAGCTCGGCCAGGGAACCAGGGCGGCGTAGGCCCTGCCAAGGAGTTGAGGCTTAGAGCAGGCCCCGCAAAGTGGGTTTAGCGGGGTGCTGGGCCTGTCGACTCGCGCAACACCAGGCGGCAGGGGACCATCGTCTCCAAGGTGGGCGCCGCCGTCGTACTTTCGCTTCCCTCGATGGCACCCAACAGAGCCGACATGGCCGCCCGGCCAATCTCGCGCAAGGGGAGCGCCATGGTGGTGAGGGCCGGGACCATGGTGCTGGCAATGCGGTGCTCGTCGTCGTAGCCCATGACTGAGAGATCACGCGGAATGCTCAAACCCAGGCGGGCGGCGGCGAGGGCTACGCCGACGGCCAAGCGGTCGTTGGCGCACATGATGGCCGTGGGGCGTTCCGCGGGGGCAACGCCGTCGAGGAGGCGCATGGCCCAGTTGAAGCCGTCGTTGATGTCCCAGCCCGCATGGGTGATGAGAGCCTCCCTGACGCCGAGGCTGGCTCCGACGAATGCGTCGCGGTAGCCCTGGACACGCAGGGGAGCCGCCGGGTCCACTTCCGCGCCGGCCAGCAAGGCAATGTCCCGGTGGCCGAGCTCCAGCAAATGTTCGGTGGCTTCGCGTCCGCCGGTGACCTCGTCCGGGATGACGTGGTGGATCTGCGGCTCCGTACGGTTGTCGTAGCAATTGGCCAGCACAGACGGCACACGCTGCATGCCTGGAGGGACATCGAGCGGTTTGAGGCCTACCGTGACGTACATGAGTCCGTCCACTTGGCGGTCCAGCAGCGTCTCGATGGCGCTCGCATCCCGGGCGGCATCGCGTTCGGTATCCATCACCACCGTGACGAAGCCATGGCTGCGGGCAACATCGTCCGCGCCGCCGATGATGTTGCCGTCAAAGGGGCTGACCACCACTTCGTCGGACACGATCCCGATGACGCGGGAGCGCTGGTTCCGGAGGCTGAGTGCGATGGCGTTGGGGGAGTAGTTCAGCTCCTGCGCTGCCAACCGGATGCGGTCCTGGCTCTCCTTGGCCACGTTGCCGTCACCGCGCCCGTTGAGGACCAACGAAACGGCGCTTCGGGAAACCCCTGCCCGTTTTGCGACGTCGAGTGCGGTGGCCTTGCGGTTCATGGTGGTCCTTTCCTGCGGCTAGGCAGCAGTCTACCTAACGCGTGTGAGGGAAGGCTGGTGCCCGCTCTTAGGCGTTGATCGAGTAGCCGATTTGCGAATAGATCTGGTTGAAGAAGTTCGCCATCCAGATGCCAAACACGATGAACGACACCACGATGGTCCCGATCATGACCCAGATGGGAGCCAGGCCGCGGTCCAGGGCGACCTTGCGGACAATGACGGTCCGGCCAATCACGTAGACCAAGGGGCTCAGGAAACACCAGGCCCAGTGGAAGGGACGGATCACCCCTGATTTGGTGAGCCGTTGATAGTCGAGGAAGGCGCAAAGGATGGTCACAGCCCAGATGACGAAACTTGAGATCTGGAGGAGGAAATAGCCGGGGGAGTAGATGGACGTGGGGTCGAGCGTCGTTGCGCCCGAGCGGGTGGTGATGAAGCGGAACTCCGGCTGCCACGTCAGGAGGAGAAGGATGGAAACCAAGGGAATGAGCACGATCGCCCAGATGAACGGGTTGTAGACCGGCGTCTGGTTGCTGATCAGTACGCGTTGAAGCGGCATGAACTGAGGGTGCGCGGGGGCCAGGTGCGGCGTCCACTGCACGCCGTCCCACCAACGCATCTGCTGCGGATTGGAAGGGTCCGGATACCAGCCCGGAGGCGTCGTTGAACCGCTGTAGCCCTGAGTCATGAGTCCCCCCTGAATGAGTGTCGAATCAGAGGATATCGCGGTTGTGGCCTCTCTCTTAGCAAGCGGTCCTCCCCATCGCGGTGAAGTCGGTGTATGCATGGAACATGACCTTCTTCGAGGACCTTCCTGTACCGCCAGAACGTCCACGACATACGCAGCCCATACCGCCTGCCTGGGTAGGGCCGCCAACGGATGAATTGCCCGGAGTGGTGCCGGTCAGCGGGTTCGTGCACAGCAGCAACCGCATGGCGTTGGCGCTGAAATCCGTTGACGTCTACTCCACCGGTTGTGTTTTGGACCTGGTTTGGACAGTCCGGCGCGGAGACCAGACAGCAGGGGAATGGCGCGAAGCAATGGACAAAGCACTCACACCCCGCAGTCCTTTCCAACAAGGGCTGGACGGATTGTTGGTGGGCGTGGGATATCCGAACGGCCGGAAGGTCTTCGCTGGACTGGTGGAGCCCAGCCTGGGAGGCGGAATGGGCGGCGATGTCACGGGGCCGGTCCTCACACCACTGGGAGGTGGCGGGTCCGGCGGCAACGACGAATTCCTGCAGGGCACTTCACGGTACTGGTTATGGCCGCTGCCACTGGACGGAGAAACCGTCCTGGTGGCCAGATGGGACGGCCTGGGAATGCCCGAGAGCTCCGTGCCGCTGCCCGTCGAGTTGTTCGCCGACGCCGCCCGCGCAGCCAGGAAGTTCTGGGTGGAGTAGATTTCCACATAGCGCGGCTGGCCCCATCCGCGCCAGAAATGCCGCCGGTACAGTGGCACTATGCTCCCTTCGCTTGAAGAACTTCAGGACTCCGCCTACGTCGTTTCGTTGCCCATGCGGGTCAAATTCCGCGGCATCATGCAGCGCGAAACGCTGCTGCTGAAGGGCCCACGTGGTTGGGGCGAGTTCTGTCCGTTTCCGGAATACGACGACGACGAATCGTCCCGTTGGTTGGCCGCCAGCTTGGAAGCGGGCTGGCAAGGATTCCCGGTTCCGCTCAGGGACAGCATTCCGGTGAACGCCACCGTCCCAGCCGTCGCCGCGGATCGGGTGCCCGATGTGCTCGAGCGGTTTGGACGCGTTGATGCGGTCAAGATCAAGGTCGCTGAGCGGGGCCAGGAATTGTTCGACGACGTAGCTCGTGTGGTTGCCGTTCGGGAAGCCTTGCCGGACGCCGCCATCCGGGTGGACGCCAACGGAGGTTGGGACGTGGAGCAGGCCGTCGAGGCACTGAGCAAGCTGTCTGCGGTGGGACTTGAGTACGCCGAGCAACCCGTGCCCACCATTGAGGGACTGGCAGAAGTGCGGCGGCGGCTCTCGGCTGCCGGAACACCCGTGCTTATCGCGGCGGACGAGAGCGTCCGTAAAGAAGACGATCCTCTTCGCGTGGCCCGTGCTGGCGCAGCTGACCTCCTGGTGGTGAAAGTCGCGCCGCTTGGGGGAGTGGCGCGTGCCCTGGACATCGTGGCCCAAGCCGGCCTTCCCGCCGTCGTCAGTTCAGCCCTGGACACGTCCGTGGGAATCCGCGCCGGATTGGCGCTCGCCGCCTCGCTGCCGTCCCTGCCGTACGCGTGTGGCCTCGGAACTGTTTCGCTCTTCGCTGCGGACATCACTCGGGACCCGTTGGTAGCGGACGACGGCGCCATCCGGCTTCGTGAGGCAGCGGCCGATCCGGAGCTTCTTGAGCGGTATGCGGCACCCGCTGACCGGCGCGATTGGTGGTTGGAGCGGCTGGCCCGGGTTCACGCTGTCCTGGCCTCTGCCTGACGCGGTTTGTTCACCGTTCCGTAACCAGAGCGTCCTCTCGGCTTCGAATTGCGCTGAAAGGCTCGGCGGGAACCTCGTAACCATTCTGGAAGGTCCCCCATGTCTGAAACCACCGGACGCACGTTCCCGCTGCTCCCCATGCTTGGCCACACCAAGGGCAAGCGCAGCGCGGTGACCTGTGCGCTCAAGTGCGACAATGCCTGCGCAGGCGATGTCTGCAACACCAGCTCCAACGGCTACTTTCGCGATATCGCCTCCACGGCCATGTCCCGCCGCGCCGCCCTGGGCCTGGGCGCCGCAGGTGCGCTCGCCGTCGTTCTCGGTGGCGCTGTCACCGGCGCTGACTCTGCTGTTGCCGACTCCGGCAATGGCCTGTCCGATGCAGCCAAGAAGGGCTTCGACAAGTCCAAGCTGAAGTTCACCGCCATCAAGCCCGTTGACTCCGCTGTTGACGCGTTCAAGGTTCCCGAAGGCTTCGACTGGAACCCGATCATCCGCTGGGGCGACCCTCTGTTCAAAGACTCGCCGGCCTTCGACCTGAACAACCAGAGCGCAGCAGCCCAGGCCCGCCAGTTCGGCTACAACAACGACTACACGGACATGCTGCCGATCCCGAACTCCAAGGATCGCCGCGCGCTGCTCTTCACCAACCACGAGTACACCAACGAGAACATCATGCTGCCGGTGGGCTTCGATGCCGCCGAGGCCCGCGCCATCGGCCGTGCCGCCCACGGTCTGGCTGTTGTGGAGCTTGAGCGCAAGAACAAGAACAAGCCGTGGAGCTACGTCCAGGGCGCAGCCCTTAACCGCCGCTTCCTGACGGACACCGTCTACGAGCTGACCGGTCCCGCCGCCCGCACCAACCTGGTGAAGACCATCGACGACCCCGCCGGCCGTTGGATCAAGGGAACCCTGGGCAACTGCTCCGGCGGTACCACCCCGTGGGGCACCATCCTCTCCGGTGAAGAGAACTTCAACGGCTACTTTGCCGCGCCGGGCACCAGCGACGGCGACAAGCGTTACGGCCTGTCCGCCAAGGCAACCACCCGTCAATGGGAACTCGACGAGCCTCGCTTCGACACCCGCAACTCCGGCTACGCCAACGAGTCCAACCGATTCGGCTGGATTGTGGAGGTAGACCCGTTCGACCCCACGTCCACCCCGAAGAAGCACTCCGCAATGGGCCGCTTCAAGCACGAGGGCGCCAACGTGATCGTCGCTCCCAACGGCCGCGTTGTGGCGTACATGGGCGACGACGAGCGCTTCGACTACCTCTACAAGTTCGTCTCCAAGGGCAAGTACCAGGCTGGCGACTCTGCCGCTGCCCGGAGGAACAACATGAACCTTCTTTCCGAAGGCGACCTGTACGTTGCCCGCTTCACCGGCGATTCCCCGGCCGCCGAGATCGATGGCACCGGCAAGCTCCCCGCTGACGGCGCCTTCGACGGTTCCGGCGAATGGTTGCCGCTGGTGGTCAACGGCCAATCCGCGGTCCCGGGCATGTCCGTAGCCGAGGTCCTGGTCTACACCCGCCTGGCAGCGGACAAGGTTGGCCCCACCAAGATGGACCGCTGCGAAGACGTCCAGCCGAACCTGCTCACCGGCAAGGTCTACGTGGCCTGCACCAACAACTCCGATCGTGGCAAGGCCGGCAAGGAAGGCGCCACGGAGGTCAACCCCCGCACCCTGAACCGCGATGGCCACATTGTGGAGATCACCGAGGCTCCGGGCCAGACCGGTACCAAGTTCAACTGGACCCTCCTGCTGGTGGCCGGCGATCCCGCCAAGAACACCTCCACCTATTTCTCCGGCTTCCCGGCGGACAAGGTCTCCCCGATCTCCTGCCCTGACAATGTGGCTTTCGACTCCGTGGGCAACCTCTGGATCTCCACCGACGGTGCCCCGTCCACCATCGGCTACAACGACGGTCTCTTCAAGGTCACACTGGAAGGTCCGGAGCGTGGCAAGGTGGAGCAGTTCCTTGCCGTCCCGCGTGACGCCGAAACCTGTGGCCCGATCATCCACGACGAGGAGCGCACAGTGTTCGTCGCCGTCCAGCACCCGGGTGAAGAGGGCACGTTTGAGGCCCCGCACTCGTACTTCCCGGACTACGTCGGCGCGGGATCCCGCCCGGCTGCCGGCTCCGTGCGTGCGCCCCGCCCGGCGATCGTCCAGGTGTTCCGCAAGTAGGCCAGTTCCGCGTAGGCGCTTCTCCAGCCCCCAGCCGGGGTGGAGGAGCGTTTCCGTTTAAGGGGTGTTTGGTGAGAGAGCGTCGGTGATTTCCGACGCTCTCTCACCGAATGGCCGTTTTCGGTGATCGCTCTCTCACCGTTCGGCCGCTTTCGGGCCGAGGGGCGCCCATAGACTGGGACGGTGACTTCCCAGGACTCTCTGACATCCATTGGCGCCGCCCGGGTTGCGGTATCCGCCCTGCTCGACGGCGGTGTGCGGCACGTGGTGGTGGCGCCCGGTTCGCGGTCGGCGCCTATGGCCTACGCCTTGGCGGAGGCAGAGGCTACGGGCAGGGTGATCCTCCACGTCCGGATCGACGAACGCGATGCCGGTTTCACGGCCCTTGGCCTGGCCCTGGCAACCGAAGCGCCAGCCGCCGTCGTCACTACGTCCGGGACCGCCGTCGGGAACCTGCTTCCGGCAGTGATGGAAGCCAATCACGCGGCGGTTCCGCTGATCGTTGTTTCGGCCGACCGGCCCGAGGAGCTGCACGGCACCGGGGCGAACCAGACCACCATCCAACTGGACCTTTTCGGCGATCACGTGAGGTTCGCCGTCGACGTCGCCGCCGGGGACAACCCGCAGCGGGCCGTCACCACGGCGCTTTACGCGGCCACCGGTGCGCTGGAAGACACGCCGCCCGGGCCCGTCCAGGTGAACCTCGCCTTCCGGGACCCTCTGGTGCCGGAACCCGACGACGCCCTGCCGCCCGCCGCGGGCCATGGCCCCTTCCATTACGACGCCGGTCCGCAGGCACTTGATCTTCCAGCAGCACCCAGCGACCTTCCGGAAAGAAACACCGTGGTCCTCGCGGGCCACGATGCCGGGCCGGTAGCGGAAGCCTTCGCCCGGGCCCAGGGCTTGCCGTTGCTTGCGGAACCTTCGTCGAACGCCCGCTTTGGCCCGAATGCAATCGGCCCGTACCGGTTGCTGCTCGAGCACTTCGGCCCCGGCTCTCCGACGCCCATTGACCGCGTTGTCCTGTTCGGCCGTCCCACGTTGTCCCGTCCGGTCAGCGCACTGTTGGCCCGTGAAGGCATCGAGTCCGTGATCTACCAGCCCGTTCCCGTGGCGTGGTACGACGAAGGCCGCCGCAGGGAAACGCCGATCGAAACCCTGCCGGAACTAGCGGAGTTCGCGGGCCGTGGGTCAGCCGAGTGGCTCGACTCCTGGCTCCTCGCGGGCGCCGCCGCCCAGCACTCGCTCGACGGCGTGCTGGCCGGCGAATCCGCTGCCAACGGACCGTCGGTCGGCGCAACGGTGTGGGAACATGCCCGCGGCAAGCTGGTGCTCGGTTCCTCCAACGGCATTCGCGATGTAGACCTGGCCGGGCAACCCCACCCCGATCCTCTTGCCACGGTTTACGCCAACCGCGGCCTCGCCGGCATCGACGGCACCCTCGCTACGGCTACCGGCATCGCCCTTGGCAGCGGCCGCGAAACCACGGTTCTGCTCGGTGACCTGACCTTCCTGCACGACGTCGGCGGTCTGCTCCTCGGCCACGGCGAACCCACCCCGGACCTGCGGATCGTGGTGCTCAACGATGCCGGGGGAGCCATCTTCGGCCTCCTCGAACACGGTGTGGTGGAAGACTCAGGCGCCTACGGCACCGCCGTCGAACGCCTCTTCGGAACCCCGCACTCAGTGGACATCGCGGCACTCGCGGCGGCGTACGGCGTCGGGCACAGCGCGGTAAGTACGACGGCGGCACTGGCCGAAGCGCTCAAGGCACCGCTCAAGGGACGCACCATTGTGGAAGTGCGCGTGGACCGGGCGGGCCTGCGGGGACTCCATGCGCGGATCAAGGAAGCCATCCACGCAGCGGTGGGCAAGGTCCTCACGGCAGGCTAGGAATCGACCGCGCCCGTTTCCGCCGTCCGCGCCCGTAACCTCGGGGGCGCGAGGCGCGAAAGGGTGCGCCGCGGGCGAGGCAGGGGTGCGCCGGGCGGGAGTGGGTGCGTCAGGAACGATCGCAGGGTACGCCGGGGGGGAAGCTGGGGTGCGCCGGGCGGGAGTGGGTGCGTCAGGAACGATCGCAGGGTACGCCGCGGGGGAAGCAGGGCTGCGCCGGGCGGGAATTGGCGCGCTAAGAAACACGGAGGGCGGCACCCGATTGCGGGTGCCGCCCTCCATGGTCGCTGAACGGGGGATTTAGTCCTCGACGACGTCGATGTGCGTCGGGTCCAGGACGCGGCGCAGGAATTCCTTGGTTCGCGGCTGTGTGGGGGCGCTGATGACCTGCTCGGCCACGCCTTCCTCCACTACAACGCCGCCGTCCATGAACACCACGCGGTCGGCCACTTCGCGGGCAAAGCCCATCTCGTGCGTGACCACCAGCATGGTCATGCCTTCCTGGGCCAGCTTGCGCATGACGGCCAGGACGTCGCCCACGGTTTCGGGGTCCAACGCGGACGTGGGCTCGTCGAAGAGCATCAGCTGCGGATCCATGGACAACGCCCGGGCGATGGCAACGCGCTGCTGCTGGCCACCGGAAAGCTGGTCCGGGAAGCGATCGGCAAGGTGCCCCAGGCCAACGCGTTCCAAATTGCGTCGGGCCACGTCGGCGGCCTCGGACTTGGACCGCTTGAGGACCTTGACCTGCGAGATGGTGCAGTTGTCCAGGACGCTCAGGTGCGGGAACAGGTTGAAGTGCTGGAACACCATTCCCACGCTCTGGCGCATGCGGTTGAGGTCGACATCCGGGTCCGTGGCCTCGAACTTGCCTACGTTGATGGTGCCGGCGTTTGGCTGCTCAAGCAGGTTGACGCAGCGCAGGAGCGTGGACTTGCCCGAACCCGAAGGACCGATCAGGCAGACCACCTGTCCGGGCTCGACGGTCAGGGAGATGCCCTTGAGGACCTCATTGTTGCCGTACGACTTGCGGAGGTCCTTGATGTCCACGCCCGCGGCGCGGACTGTTGCGGAGTTGGTCATGACTGTCCGTCCTATCGCTTGGTCCGCGCGGAGCGGCTTTCGAACTTCCGGGCAAGGAGGCTCAAGGGGATGGTGATCACGAGGTAGAACGCGCCGGCCACCAGCAGCGGGGTCAGGCCTGCGCCCAGGCTGGAGATGCCGTCGCGGCCGAATTTGGTGAGCTCGTACTGGGACGCAGTGAGGCCCAGGACGTAGATCAAGGACGAGTCCTTGGTGAGCAGGATGATCTCGTTGGTCAGCGGAGGCAGGACGATCTTGAAGGCCTGCGGGATCACGATCGAGACCATGGCCCGCCAGTGCGGCATGCCGAGGGAGCGGGCGGCTTCCATCTGTCCCTTGGGAACAGCCTGGAGGCCGGCGCGGAGGGTTTCGGCGATGTAGGCCGAAGCGACGATGCCCAAGGACACCATGACCACAATGTTGACGTCCCACTGCACACCGAAGGCCAGGGGCACGCCGTAGCCGAAGGCGATGAAGACCAGCAGGGCCGGAACACCGCGGAAGAACTCGATGTAGCCGGTGGCGATCCAGCGGTAAAGCGGGAAGGAGGAGAGCTTCATCAGGGCGAGCAGGAGGCCGCCAGAGAGGCCCACCACGAATGCCAGTGCAGTGTAGATGAGGGTGTTCTTGAGGCCAACCAGGAAGATTCCCGGGAACATGGGGCCGATCTTGGCGAAGTTGAAGACGCTGTTGCCAATGGTCTTCCAGTCCACGGCGATGATCACTGCGGCCACAGCCACAACGAAGATTCCGGCCTGGACGTAAAGACTGACTCTGGCTCGTTGACGTGCAGTCATTGCCATGGTGTTCTCACAATCATGTTGCGCAGCGGGGGCCCCGAACCGACTGCTTAACAGAGAGTTACGGGGCCCCGCTTGCGTGGATATCGGGAGACGGTTGCCTTACTTTGCGGCTTCGCCGAACCAGGTGGTCTTGAACTTTGCCAGCGTTCCGTCGTCCGTGAGGCGCTTCAGGGTGGCGTTCACGGAGTCGGCCATGGCGGTGTTGCCCTTCTTGATGGCAATGCCAAGCTTCTCGCCGGTTGCGTAGTCCTCGATGCGCTTGATCTTGGAGTCATCCTTGATGGCGTAGCCCAGGACGGACTGGTTGCCGACGGCGGCGTCGATGGTGCCGGCCTTGAGGGCCTGGACCAGGAGACCGGAGTCCTCGAACTGCTGGGCGTCGATTCCCTTGTCCTTGGCGTACTGGGCGCCGGTTGTGGCCTGCTGCACGCCCACCTTCTTGCCCTTGGCGCCGTCAAGGTTGCTGATGCCGGAAGCGGTGGAGGCCACCAGGGTCAGGTCGTCATCCATGTAGGGGCTGGAGAAGTCCATGACGTTCTTGCGGACATCGGTGATGGAGATGGAGGAGATGGAAACGTCGCAGCCAGTGAGGGCCGTGCGGGTTTCGATAGCCTCGAAGGAGCTGTCCACCACGTTGAGTTCGGCTTTGAGGTCCTTGGCAACTTCGGCCGCGATGTCCATGTCGAAGCCGACGTTCTTGCCATCCTTCTGGAACTCGAAAGGCTCGTAGGGGATGTCCGAGCAAACGGTCAGCTTGCCGGTGTTGATGAGCTGGGGGCCCGAACCTGAGGCGGCCGGAGTGGAGGAACCACCGCATGCGGTCAGGGCCAAAGCACCTGCTGCGAGCACGGCGGCCATCTTGGTACCGGACAGAACCGAACGGGAGATCTGCATATTTTTACCTTTTGTTGCAGTGGATGCTGGACTGAGTCGGTCTTTAGTGTAGTACCGAACGTGAGATGTGCATCACAGGAAACTAAGTTTCACTATTGGATAACCAGTTTAGCGAATATGCAAGGGGGGTTGGAGAGTCCCGGTCTGGAATCCCAGATTCAGCGGCGGATGCCGAGGGCTTCGAGCATCGGACGGAACTTGGCCCAGGTTTCGGCCAATTCAGCTTCGGGCTGTGAGCCTTCAACGATGCCGCAGCCCGCATACAGGCGCACGGTGTTGGCGTCCTCGATCACGGCTCCGCGCAGGGCGATGCCCCACTCGCCGTTGCCTGCCGCGTCCAGCCAGCCGACCGGACCTGCGTAAGGTCCTCGGTCCAGATGTTCCAGTTTCCTGATCAGTGCGCCGGCAACCAAGGTGGGTGTTCCGCACACGGCTGCGGTGGGGTGGAGGGCGTTGATCAAAGCGAGGCACGTAGGCACATGGCCTTCGATGTCCGCCAGTTCGGCCTTCACGTCCGAGGCCAGATGCCACACGTTCGGCAGTTCCAGGATGAAGGGTTCGCTGTGCGAGTTCATCGCTTCGGAGAACGGGGCCAGCTGCCGGGTCAGGGAATCGATGGCGATCTCGTGTTCGTGCCGCTGCTTCTCCGACCCGGCCAGCACGCGTTCGGCGTATTCCATGGGGGAGCCGTCGATGCCCTCGGCGTCCCTGCGGTCGAGGGTCCCGGCCAGCACGCGGGCCTGGGCTGTGCGGCCCTCCACCTGGATCAGCATCTCCGGGGTGGCGCCCACCAAACCGTCCACGCCGTACGTCCAGCATTCCCGGTACCGTGCCGCGAGTTGGCGAAGCACCTCCGCGGCGTTGACCCCTGCTGGAAGGGTGGCAACGACGTCGCGCGCCAGCACCAGCTTCTCCAGCTTGCCGGCGCGGATTTCCTCCACACCGTTGGTCACCGCTTCCATCCACGCTGCTTCGGTAAGCGACCCGTGCCCAAGCGAGCCACGCGAACCGTTGAGCGCATCAACCTCGGGTGAGTGCCCGACGTCGGAAGTTACGACGGCGGGTTCGTCACCGTAGGTGCCGGAGAGCCAGCGCTCCACGGTGGCCAGTACAGTCGCCTCGGTGAGGGGGCCGTCGTCGAACGTCAGCTGGGTGGCCCAGGCGCGGCCGTCGCGGATGCCGACCACGAGTTCCGGCAGGATCAGGCGTGAAACATGCGGCGAGGTCTTGGAAAAAGCGAAGGAGCCGAACGCCACCGGCCCCGTCCCCGGCAGCTCAACATGGTCGGTGATTTCGGCCTCAAGAATGAGGTGCCGCCACCAGATATCGGCCTCGAGGAAACGCTCCGGACCGGTGGTACTGAAGCGGGTCAGCTCCCCGTATCCCACCAGGCCAGCCTCGCGGCGGGACCAGCACAGAACGTCGTCCCGCACCAGAAACGACGGCAGCCCCCCGGAGGATGAATCGACATCGAGGGGGACTGTCAAAGTGCGGAGCGTGCTGGTCATGATGGAACAACAGTACTCCCGGGCGCAGGCAGAACCCGCCCCTTCTTCTACAGCGCAGCAAACTTGGCTGTTTGTCTGAGACAATTGACGGGTGAACCGAGCATCCTTGGAAAAGCGTCCGGACGAAGTTGCGACGATGTTTGACGATGTCGCCCCTAAATACGATGTTGTCAACGACGTCCTCTCCATGGGGCAGACGCGGCGGTGGCGCCGGATCGTGGTGGATGCCATGGACGTGAAGGCCGGGCAGCGCGTGCTGGACCTGGCTGCAGGAACCGGTACTTCCAGCGAGCCCTACGCCGACGCCGGTGTGGATGTTGTGGCCTGCGATTTCTCCCTGGGGATGCTCAAGGTTGGCAAGCGCCGCCGCCCGGACATCGACTTCATTGCCGGTGACGCCACCAATCTCCCGTTCGCGGACAACAGCTTTGATGCCTCCACCATCTCCTTCGGCCTGCGCAACGTCGTCGAACCCCGCAAGGCCCTCCAAGAGATGCTCCGCGTGACAAAGCCGGGTGGCCGCCTGGTCATTGCCGAGTTCTCCCAGCCGGTGGTTCCGCTGTGGCGCACCATGTACACCGAGTACCTCATGCGTGCCCTGCCGGCCATCGCCACCAAGGTTTCCTCCAACCCGGACGCCTACGTCTACCTCGCCGAATCCATCCGCGCCTGGCCGGACCAGGACCACCTGGCCCAGTGGCTTGCCGACGCAGGATGGACGGACATCACTTACCGCAACCTCAGTGGCGGAATCGTCGCAGTGCACCGTGCGCAGAAGCCCGCCGAACACCGTGAAAGCGTTCCCGTGGCCAAGCTGCGCCGCCAGATCAAACCGCGCCGGACGGGCGCACAGTCAGGCTGACTTAGGACACCGTGAAAGTACTGATAGTTGGCGCGGGCCCCGCAGGGTCCACCGCCGCGTATTACCTGGCCCAGGCTGGCATCGACGTTACGGTCCTGGAAAAGACCTCTTTCCCGCGCGAAAAAGTGTGCGGGGACGGGCTCACTCCAAGGGCTGTCCGGGAGATCCAGAAGCTTGGGTTGCCGCACTCCGTTGAGGACGGGTGGCGCCGGAACAAGGGCCTCCGGTTGATCGCCGGTGGCCGCACCATCGAGCTGCCCTGGCCCGAGGTCTCCGACTTTCCCACGTACGGACTCATTCGAACCCGCCTCGGCTTCGACGAATCCCTCGCCCGGCACGCGGAGGCGGCAGGCGCCGTCGTGCTTGAACGCCACAGCGTCACCACCGCACTGCAGGACGACGACGGCCGCGTCATCGGCGCGCGCGCCGCGATCCTTGACGAGTCCGGACGCAAGACGGGGGAAACGTGCGACTTCCTTGCCGACGTCGTGCTCGCCGCGGACGGCAACTCCACGCGGACCGCAGTCTCGCTGGGAATGCATAAGCGCGACGACCGGCCCCTCGGTGTGGCCGTGCGCACCTACTTCACCTCGCCCCGGCACAACGACGACTGGATGGAAGGCTGGCTGGAGCTGCCCGGCAAATCCGGCAAGCCGTTGCCCGGCTACGGTTGGGTGTTCGGCGTGGGCGACGGCACGTCCAACGTGGGCCTCGGCATCCTGAACTCCTCCAAGGAATTCGGCAAGCTCGACTACAAGCAGGTCCTTCGTGAGTGGACCGCCGCGATGCCGTCCGAATGGGGGTTCACCCCGGAGAACCAGGTGGGGGAGATCCGTGGCGCCGCGCTGCCCATGGGCTTCAACCGCACCCCGCACTACTCGCCCGGGCTGCTCTTGCTGGGCGACGCCGGCGGCATGGTGTCCCCGTTCAACGGCGAGGGCATCTCCTACGCCATGGAGTCGGCACGGTTTGCGGCGGAGTTCCTGATCGATGCTTCCTCCCGTACTGCCTCTGCCGGATGGAACACGCACGACGCCGATGTGCACCTTTCGCGGTACGCGGACTATGTGCGGGACCAGTGGGGTTCGCATTTCACGCTCGGACGGGCCTTTGCTTTCCTGATCGGCAAACCCGCCGTGATGAAACTCGCCCTGCGGACCGGCATGCCCATTCCCGTGCTGATGCGCTTTGTGGTCCGGCTGCTGGCCAACCTCACGGACTCCTCGGCGAAGGGCTTCGAAGACCGGGTGATCCGGGTCCTGGAAATGCTCGTTCCACCCACGTCCAACACTTCCTCCACCCGCCCGTTTGCAGCGGCAGGGTCCGACACCGCGGTTTCCGCACCAACTAGTTAGGGTTAACCCGTGACGAACTCTGCCGAACACAGCTGGACCCATGCCGGGCACGGCCTGCCGGACTCCAACGAGCCCGCCCCCAACACCACCGCGATCGCAACGGGCCTCCAGCTGCCCGCCGGCTTTGCCGCCATCGCAGGCGACGCCGAGCTCGGCCCCGCCATCACCACCAACCTTGCCCGCGTGGAGAAAAAGCTTCGCGAGGCCATCTCCAACTCGGATCCGCTGGCTGACGCAACGTCGCGCCACCTGGTGGAGGCCGGCGGCAAGCGCATCCGTCCCTTGCTGACCCTGCTGTGCGCCCACCTTGGCGATGCTTCCCGTCCCGAGGTTGTCCAGGCCGCCGTCGTGGTTGAACTGACGCACCTGGCCACGCTGTACCACGACGACGTCATGGACTCCGCGCCCTTCCGCCGGGGAGCCCCGACGGCCCACGAAGTATGGGGCAACTCCGTCGCGATCCTCACCGGCGACCTCATCTTTGCCCGCGCCTCCATCCTGGTGTCCGAGCTCGGTTCCCGCGCACTTGGCATCCAGGCCCGGACCTTCGAACGCCTGTGCCTCGGCCAGCTCCACGAGACCGTTGGTCCCCGCGAGGACGAGGACGCCGTGGACCACTACCTCTCCGTCATCGCGGACAAGACGGGGTCCTTGGTTGCGGCTTCGGGCCAGCTCGGAGCGATTTTCGCCGGTGCTGCTCCTGAGTATGAGGACGTCCTGGTTGAATACGGCGAAAAGGTTGGCGTTGCCTTCCAATTGGCTGACGACGTCATCGATGTCACCGGCGTGAAGGTCAAGTCCGGCAAGTCCCCGGGTACCGACCTTCGCGAAGGTGTGCCCACCCTTCCCGTGCTGCTGCTCCGCCGTGACGCTGCCGCTGGGGATGCCTCGGCCGTCGCTTTGCTTGAACTGGTGGATGGCGACCTGTCTTCCGACGCTGCCTTGGCTGAGGCTGTCGCCGGCCTCCGCGAACACCCCGTCACCGCCGAGTCCTGGAAGATCGCCCGCGAGTGGTCTGCCGAGGCCGTTGCCGCCCTGGCCCCGCTGCCGGAGGGTGTCGTGAAGTCCTCCCTGACCAACTTCGCCCACGCCGTGGTGGACCGGAGCAGCTAGCCTTTCTTCTGCGTTGAGGCAGGCCTCTGACCCTCCGGGGTTGGTGGCCTGCTTTTTTGTTGGTGTCGTGTGCCGTCGCGACCCGCTTTGGGTGGGCCGGTGGGTTGCGGGGCTCGGTTTTGCGGCGTGTCTTCGGCTGTCGGCGTCAAAGTTGGTCGTGGCGGCACACGACGACGGCGGTGCTCGGCTTTCGAGGCACATCACGACGGCGGTGCTCAGTTTCGGTGGCTTCCGTCTGTGCCGCTGCGACCCGCTTTGGGTGGGCGGGGGCTTTGAGGGGCCCGGTTTTGCGGCGTGTATTCGGCTGTCGGCGTCAAAGTTGGTCGTGGCGGCACACGACGACGGCGGTGCTCGGCTTTGGAGGGCACAGGGCGGAGGCACCTGGCTTTGGTGGCTTCCGTGGGTGCCGCTGCGACCTGCTTTGGGTGGGCCGGGGCTTTGAGGGGCTCGGTTTTGCGGCGTGTCTTCGGCTGTCGGCGTCAAAGTTGGTCGTGGCGGTACACCACGACGGCGGTGCTCGGCTTTGGAGGGCAC